>JAXDOS010000050.1:0-6940 GCA_034668785.1 Alphaproteobacteria bacterium | reverse complement strand
GCCAGTAAAACCGACGGGACAAGCACCGTACGGAAGGTCTGAAACCGCGTTCGCAAGCCGCCGTCGAAGAGGATAAGCGCCAGCGCTACGGAGCCGACCGTATAGGTCATCCGCACATCTTCGAACGTAATTCCGCCGGGCCCATTTTCGCCCGCGAGCATGCCGACGAGCAAAAACACCAACAGCAACGGCGCACCGAAGCGCAACGCAATCAGACTCGATAGGATGCCGGCCAGCACCAGCAGTGCGCTGAAAAGAATAGCCAAGCTGATTGAATCGAGTGAGGCCATGTGGTGCTAATCACCCTGCCTATAGGAGCGGAAAGCGTGCGCCGGAAGGCCACACCCGCGAGAGATAAACACAAAGGCTCTGCATTTCCGAATCACGTTGTATGATCCCATGAAGAGGGCGAGCCGCCTGGAGACGGAAGATGGATGAATTCCAACAGGCAATGGATTCCCTGAGCAGTGTCGCTCGTTCGGTCGGCGCTGAGTTCACCTCGATCTGGCTGCCCATCCAGCTAGGGCTCATCCTTTTGGCCATCACACTTGGCGCCGGGCTAGGCGCATTAGTGCGGCGGCGCATCGATTTCGTCGAGTTGGCCATGGGCTGGCCTCCGGTCCTTCGCATGATTATGCGCAGGATCGCGCGCAATTTCGGAACCATCATTTTTCTGCTGCTGATGCTATCGGCGCGCGCCGCCATGGTGGCCCTGACCTTGCCGTCGCGCAGCTATCTGCTTGCCGTGGCCGTCAACCTCGCCACCGCCTGGGTGGTGATCTCGTTCTTCGCCGGGTTGATCCGGAATAGATTGATCTATCGCGTGGTCGCGATTTCCGGTTGGACCATCGCAGCGCTGAGCATCCTCGGGCTGCTAGAGCCAGTGTCCTCCGCGCTGGATTCCATGGGCATCGTGCTGGGAGGACTCCGAGTCACCCCGTTGCTGGTGCTGAAGACGTCGGTTCTGCTGCTTGTGACTTTATGGGGGGCCATCGCGGCCAGCGACTTTCTCGACAAGCGCGTGCAGAGCGCCGCCGATCTCACGCCGTCGATTCAGGTTTTGATCGGAAAGCTGATCCGACTGTTCCTGATCGCGGTCTCGGTCATGATCGTGTTGAGCTCTGTCGGCATCGATCTATCCGCACTTGCGCTGTTTTCCGGGGCGGTCGGCGTGGGCCTCGGTTTCGGCTTGCAGAAGATCGTTTCCAATCTCGTGAGCGGCATCATCCTGCTCGCGGATAAGTCGATTAAACCGGGCGATGTCATCACCATTGGCGACAGTTTCGGTTGGGTGGTCACGATGGGCGCCCGCTATACGTCCGTAAGCACCCGGGATGGCCGTGAAGTGCTCATTCCCAACGAGGACCTTGTCACCCAGCGCGTGGTCAATTGGTCGTATTCAAAAAACGACATCCGCCTCGAAGTGAAGTTCGCCGCCGATCCTGCCAGCGATCCGCATCAGGTGAGCAAGGTGGCAATAGGGGTAGTCTCCGCGCTAAAGCGCGTACTGCCAAAGCCTGAGCCGGTTTGCCATTTCCTCAGTTTGGATTCGAAGACGATGGAGTTTTCGCTACGCTTCTGGATCGACGATCCTATTGGCGGCGTCACCAATGTCCGCGGACAGGTGATGCTTGGACTATGGGACGCCTTTCAACGTGAAGGTATTCGATTTCCCTCACCGATTACGGATATGCGTCTGCGTGGAACTACGCGGGTTTCGCTTGAACAAATGGATGCCGTAGAAACCCTCACAGCCCGCCCAGCCAGTATTTCCGACTGACGCCCTTCTCGCCACGAAATCGAAGCGACATATATAAGCTAGCCCATGGGCGCCGGGCCTATCGTTGAGGAGTTTTCATGGCGGAAAAGACCAAGACCCAAGCCCCGCCCGGGGTCCGGCTACGGTCGCGATTGTGGTTCGACAATCCCGAAAATCCCGGCATGACGGCGCTCTATCTGGAGCGCTATCTCAATAATGGCCTGACCAAGGAAGAATTGACCTCGGGAAAGCCGATCATCGGCATCGCGCAGACCGGATCGGACCTCGCACCCTGCAATCGCCATCACATCGAACTTGCCAAGCGCGTGCGCGAGGGCATTTACGCCGCGGGCGGCATCCCGTTCGAATTTCCGTGTCATCCGATTCAGGAGACGGGCAAGCGGCCGACGGCAGCGCTCGATCGCAATCTCTCCTATTTGAGCCTCGTCGAAGTGCTTTACGGATATCCGCTCGACGGCGTCGTGCTCACCACCGGCTGCGACAAGACCACGCCGGCCGGGTTGATGGCGGCAGCCACGGTCAACATCCCGGCCATCGTGCTGTCTGGCGGGCCGATGCTCGACGGCTGGTACAAGGGCGCCCGCGCGGGCTCAGGCACGGTGATCTGGCAGGCGCGCAAGGATCAAGCTGCCGGGGTAATTGATTACGACGAGTTCCTCGACATCGTCGCGGCCTCGGCGCCGTCGATTGGTCATTGCAACACCATGGGCACGGCCTCGACCATGAATGCGCTCGCTGAAGCGCTTGGCATGTCGCTGCCAAATTGCGCGGCAATTCCGGCTCCTTACCGGGAGCGGGGACAGATAGCATATGAGACGGGCCTTCGCATCGTTGACATGGTCCGCGAGGATCTCAAGCCTTCCGACATCCTGACTCGCGATGCTTTCGAGAATGCCATCGTCACCTGCTCGGCCATCGGCGGTTCCACCAATGCCCCGATCCATATCAATGCCATCGCGCGGCATATCGGGGTCGAGCTTAGCATGGAGGACTGGGAGAAGCTCGGCTACGACGTGCCGCTGCTGGTCAACATGCAGCCGGCGGGAGAATATCTTGGCGAGGAATATTATCGTGCCGGCGGCCTACCGCCGGTATTGAACGAGTTGCTGAAGGCCGGACAACTGCGTCCCGATGCGCTTACGGTCAACGGCAAGACAATCGGTGACAACATCCGGCGTGCGAAAATTCTCGATACCGAAGTTATCCGCCCTTACGGAAATCCACTGAAGCAGCAGGCGGGATTCAAGCTGCTCAAGGGTAATCTATTCGATTCCGCCATCATGAAGACGAGCGTCATTTCAGATTCATTCCGCGCCCGATTTCTTTCCGATCCGAAGCATCCCAATGTCTTCGAAGGACGCGTCGTCGTATTCGATGGCCCGGAGGATTATCATGCACGCATCGACGATGCGTCCTTGAAGATCGATGAAGATACCTTACTGGTGATCCGCGGCTGCGGGCCGATCGGCTATCCCGGCAGCGCCGAAGTCGTCAACATGCAGCCGCCGGCGGCGCTGATCAAGCAAGGCGTAACCTCCCTGCCCTGCATTGGCGACGGCCGCCAGTCGGGAACTTCGGCCTCCCCGTCCATCCTCAACGCCTCGCCGGAAGCGGCTGCGGGAGGCGGGCTAGCGCTGCTAAAGACCGGAGACCAAGTACGTATCAATCTCAACAACGGCACTGCGAATATGCTCGTTCCGGAGAAAGAAATCGCGACGCGCCGCGAGGCGTTGGAGAAGGCAGGCGGTTATCCCTATCCCGCCAGCCAGACCCCCTGGCAGGAAATTCATCGGTCGATGGTCGATCAGCTCGCCGACGGAATGGTACTCAAGCCCGCGGTGAAATATCAGCGTGTGGCGCAGAAGAGCGTGCCAAGAGATAGTCACTGAACATGCCGACTGCCGCCGAAAAGCGCCGTGCCTTCCGCCAACTTCATGAGAGCGGCTGCTTCGTCATTCCCAATCCATGGGACGTGGGCACCGCGCGCTATCTGCAGGGTCTCGGCTTCAAGGCGCTGGCGACGACCAGCGCCGGGTTTGCTTTCAGCAAAGGTTTCGCCGACGGCAGTTATAGCCGCGACATCGCGCTCGCCCACTGCCGCGAAATCGCCGAAGCCACTGACGTGCCGGTCAACGTCGATTACGAAGATGGCTATGCCGACAATCCGGCGGGCGTCGCGGAAAGCGTGCGGCTGTGCGTGGAGACCGGCATCGCCGGTCTTTCGATTGAGGACTCCACCAACGACCCCGCCAATCCGCTTTACGAATTCGACGATGCACTGGCTCGGGTGAAAGCGGCACGCCGGGCGATTGATGAAGCCGGCGGCGACGTGATCTTCACCGCCCGCAGCGAAGGATTCATCCGCGGCCGTCCCGACCTCCATGAAACCATCCGCCGTCTACGCGCCTACGCCGACGCGGGGGCTGACTGCCTCTATGCGCCGGGGATCAAAACCCGGGAGCAGATCGAGGCGGTGGTCAAGGCGGTCGCCCCGAAGCCCGTAAACTTCCTGCATTCGGGATCGACAGATTTTAGCGTCAGCGACGTCGCCGCTATGGGTGTGCGCCGCATTAGCACCGGAGGCGCGCTTGCGCGCACGGCCTGGACTGGATTCATCCACGCCGCGCGCGAAATTGCCGAGCAGGGCCGCTTCGACGGATTGGCCGGGACGGTCCCAAATTCGGAACTCAACGCCTTCTTCGGTGAAGACCTGAAGCGGCGGAAGTCACCTTAGTAGCGGAAGGAACCGAAGAAGAAGAGAAAGGTTCTCCGTCGGGGTCGGCATACATATTTTTCGTGGAGGCGTGGATGCCCGGCCGGCTGACAGACAAAGTTGCGCTTATCACGGCCGCGGGCCAAGGCATCGGGCGGGCCATCGCGGAGGCGTTCATTGCCGAAGGCGCTCGGGTGATCGCCACCGATCTCGACGGGGGCAAGGTTGCAACTCTTCAGGCAGCAAAGGCTGCTGCGCTGGACGTGCGCTCGACGCCTAGCGTCGAGACATTGGCGAAGCAGATCACGGAAGAATTCGGTCCGCTCGATATTCTCGTCAACTGTGCCGGCTATGTACACAACGGGACTGTTCTCGATTGCGGCGAATCTGATTGGGACTTTTCCTTCGACCTCAACGTGAAATCGATCCACCGCATCCTGCGCGCCTTTCTGCCGGGCATGTTGAAGCAGGAAAAAGGCTCCATCATCAATATTTCGTCGGCCGTTTCCTCTATTCGCGGCGTGCCGAATCGTTATGTCTACGGCGCCACCAAGGCGGCCATTATCGGGCTGACCAAGGCGGTCGCCGCCGATTTCATCAGGAAGGGCATCCGCGTCAACGCGATCTGTCCTGGCACCATCGAATCTCCCTCACTGGGCGGCCGCATGAAGGCGCAGGCCGAAGCCACCCAAACCACGCTCAAGGCAGTGGAAGAGGCCTTTATCGCCCGCCAGCCCATGGGCCGGCTGGGCAGGCCGCAGGAGGTAGCCTGGCTTGCGGTCTTCCTTGCCTCAGACGAGTCGAGCTTCATCACTGGGCAGGCGCATCTCGTCGACGGCGGCATGGCGCTGTAGTGAAACCGGCCTGATTCTCACCCGTATATTGCAGGCTTCCGCAGTCATGGCGGCGGCATTAACGTCATTGGAATGGCTATTTAGGAGGGGACTATGGCCGGTCACGTTTCGCCTGAACAAATCCTTGGCCTGGGGCTGGGATTTTGGGGATCGAAGACGCTGCTCAGCGCCATTGAACTGGGCATTTTCACCGAACTTGCACGCACGCCTGCCGACGCGGATACGCTGGCCACGCGGCTTAACCTGCATCCGCGCGCCGCGCGGGACTTCTTCGACGCACTGGTGGCGCTCGGAATGCTCGAGCGCAATGGTGCGCAATATTCCAATACACCGGCGACCGACTTCTTCCTCGATCGCGCCAAGCCGAGCTACATCGGCGGCATCCTGGAAATGGCCAATGCGCGGCTCTACGGCTTCTGGGGCTCATTGACGGAAGCTCTGCGAACCGGGCAGCCGCAGAACGAAGCCAAGCAGGGCGGCAACCTGTTCGCCGCGCTTTACGCCGACCCGGACCGCCTACGCGGCTTCCTCAAGGCCATGACCGGCATCAGCATGGGTGCCGCGCGGATAATCGCCGAGCGTTTTCCGTGGGACCGCTACCGTACCTTTACCGATCTCGGAACCGCCGAAGGTGCGGTACCTGTCGCCGTGGCGGGAGCGCATGCGCATCTTACCGGCGGCGGCTTCGATCTACCCCAGGTGAAGCCGCATTTCGAAGCCTTCGTGGCCGCGCATGGGCTCAGCGGCCGCGTGCGTTTCCATGCCGGGGATTTCTTCAAGGACCCGCTACCCAGCGTGGATGTTCTGGTGATGGGCCACATCCTGCATGACTGGGATCTGGAGCAAAAACGCGCGCTTGTCGCCAAAGCCTACGCCGCGTTGCCGAAAGGCGGCGCCCTCCTGGTCTATGATACCGTCATCGACGATGAGCGCCGGCAGAATGCATTTGGACTCTTGATGAGCTTGAACATGCTGATCGAGACGCCCGGCGGTTTCGATTACACCGGCGCCGATTGCATGTCCTGGATGCGGGCTGCAGGCTTCAGCGAAACGCGCGTCGAGCATCTGCTCGGGCCTGACTCCATGGTGATCGGAATCAAGTAACACCCGCGCTTGCAACATGCGCAGATCGGTGCTCACCGCCGAAGCGATGGCTGAAGCGATGCCGATTCAGGGGCTAGATAGACCCGCAACCTTGGGTTATAAACGCACTCTACCTCCAGGGGAGAGAGATATGCGGCCGATGATTGGACTGGGAATTCTTCTTACGCTGTCGTTGATCCTGCCTGACTCTGTTGCGATTGCAGCAGCGGGAAAAGCCGCTCCAATGCGGACGCTGGGAGCAAGCAAGAAAGGGCCAGCGGTGGACGCCGTTCGAGAAAAATGCGCAAATGAAGTTGCGAGCGTGCGAGGCACTCAGCGGAGAATGGCTAAGCTGCGATGCATCGCTGAGGGAAAAAAGAAAATGTGACGATGATTGACACCGTCTCGTAGTTCTCTCCGAGGCTTTGGCTTCAATCGTCGCGCCGGACATCCGCAACTTCGTCGAACCAAGACGGGAATCACATCACCATCGTGCTACAAACCAGTCGC
>JAXDOS010000049.1:0-3355 GCA_034668785.1 Alphaproteobacteria bacterium | reverse complement strand
CCGCGCCGAAATCCGGCGCGGCGCGCAAGCCTCTAATTCCTCGGCCTTTGGCAAAGCGGGCGGAGAAGGCTGGACGTGCGCTCGCCAATACCGTGCTCGGCATCGCATCCAAAACGGTCACCCGCATTGTGGAAGGAACGGCCCGGCGTATCGCTCGCACGGTGGGGGCTCCATCCGCAAAGTCGCCTCGAAGCGGGGGGCGGCGCGCAAAGGTCTTGCCGCGGCCTTCTGTTTCCGCGGCTCGGCCAACGCGCTTGCCTCCGCAACGGCAGGGGGCCGTGTCTGGCGTGGCCATCAACGGCCCCAGAGTGCCCCGTCTTGAGGAGATACTGACCTCACCGGCGCTCGCTTTTCTGGCCGACCTGCACCGCGAATTCGACGCCAGGCGCCAAGCGTTGCTACAGGCGAGAGCGGACCGCCAGCAGCGCTTTGATGCCGGCGAATTGCCGGATTTCCGTGCCGCGACGAAAAGTGTTCGCGATGGCGACTGGAAGGTCGCGCCGATTCCGGCCGACCTGCTCGACCGCCGTGTCGAGATCACCGGCCCGGTCGACCGCAAGATGATCGTGAACGCGCTCAATTCCGGCGCCACCGACTACATGGCGGATTTCGAGGACGCTAACTCCCCGACCTGGGCCAACAACATCGCCGGCCAGGTCAATCTCAAGGACCTATGGGCGGGGAAAATCGATTTCACCGATCCGGAAAGCGGGAAGCACTACGCCGTCGGTCCGAAGCCCGCCGTCTTGATTGTCCGTCCACGTGGCTGGCATTTGCCTGAGGCGCATCTTTTGGTCGACGGCGCGCCGATGTCGGGGTCTCTGTTCGATTTCGGGCTATATTTTTTCCACAATGCCAAAGCCCAGATCGCTAAAGGAACTGGGCCTTACTTCTACCTGCCGAAGCTTGAGAGCCATCTCGAAGCGCGGCTGTGGAACGAGGTTTTCGTCTTCGCGCAGGACAGGCTCGGCATTCCTCAAGGCAGCATTCGGGCAACGGTATTGATCGAGACGCTACCGGCAGCTTTCGAGATGGACGAAATCCTCTGGGAGCTGCGCGATCACATCGCCGGCATGAACGCGGGGCGCTGGGACTTTATCTTTTCTTTCATCAAGACCTTCGCTAAGAATCCGAATTACATTTTGCCCGATCGCAGTCAGGTGGTGATGGGCGAAGCCTTCCTGGGCGCCTATGCGGCGCTCTTGGTGAGAACCTGCCATCGCCGCGGCGCCTTTGCCATGGGCGGCATGGCGGCGCAGATTCCGATCAAGAACGATCCGGCGGCGAATGCCGCGGCCTTCGCCAAGGTGCGCGCCGATAAAGAGCGCGAAGTTCGCGATGGCTATGACGGCACGTGGGTGGCGCATCCCGACCTGGTGCCGGTGGCAAAGGAAGTATTCGACCGGATGATGCCGCAGCCGAATCAGCTTCAGCGGGTGCGGCTGCATGTCCACGTGCTGCGCGACGATCTTCTGAAGATTCACGCCGGAACCAAAACCGAGGAGGGTTTCCGTCTGAACATTCGCGTCGGCGTGCAATATATCGAAGCCTGGCTGCGCGGTCACGGCGCGGTGCCGATCTACCACCTCATGGAAGATGCGGCGACGGCGGAGATTTCCCGCGCCCAGATTTGGCAATGGATCAAATATGGCGCCGTGCTCGAAAACGGCACCAAGGTCACGCCGGAATTCTTCACCAACGCGCTGGGCGAGGAAATGGAACGGGTGAAGGAAGAAGTTGGCGCGGATGCCTATGCCGGGGGACGGTTTCCCGAGGCGATCAAGCTGTTCCGCGATATCTCACTTGCGCCGGATTTCGTCGAATTCCTCACCATTCCGGCCTACGAACTGATCCTTTAAAGCTAAGCGCGCTTCACGTCTGGTCCGTGAAATTCTCGCGGGTCATCCAGACCTCATATAGCGCAAGCGACGCGATCAGCAGCCCAACCATGACGAAATCAGCCTTTGCCGTTGCGCTGGTGACTCCGAGCGCCCACGGCGAGAATAATAGCCACGCTCCCAAGCCGACATTGATCCATTCTTCCCAGACACGAAAGATAGACAAGGCCACCGCTTCGGTGAGAATGACTAAACCTCCCACAATGACAGCATTCCGCGTGGCGATGGAGTCACCTTCAAACAGAAGAATCCACGGCGAGAGCAACAGCCAAATGCCGAGCGCCCAGTCGCACCAGTCTTCCCATTGCCGGGGTGGCGTGAATGTCAGCGTGGCCATGGTTTGGACCTCCGGAGGAACGGGCATTCTAGCACAGTCTGGCCCGGCGATCCGGATTGCATCGGCCCCGCGAGCCCAATAGCATTGCTCTCCCGACTACCCTTTCTCGACATGTAAAGGTGTGCAATGCCGGCGACTTACAAAATCCTGATCATGGGCGCGTCCTATGGATCGCTACTGGCGTCCAAGCTCATGTTCGGGGGGCATTCGGTGAAGCTCGTCTGCCTTCCTGCCGAAGCCGATCTGATCAATGCCGAGGGTTTCCGCGTGCGACTGCCGGTCAGGGGGCGCAAGGATCCGATCGAGATCGATTCCCGCAAGCTGCCGGGCAAGGTCAGCGCTGCCGGTCCGGGCGACGTCGATCCGAACGACTATGATCTTGTCGGCCTGGCGATGCAGGAGCCGCAATATCGTTCGCCCGGCGTACGTGAACTTTTAGATGCGGTGGCAAAATCGCGCGTTCCGTGCATGTCGATCATGAACATGCCGCCGCTGCCTTATGTGAAGCGCATCCCCGGCTTGAATTACGAGGAGCTCAAAGCCGCTTACACCGATCCGAGCGTGTGGGATAATTTCGATCCTGCGACCTTGACGCTGTGCAGCCCGGATCCGCAGGCGATCCGGCCGCCCGACGAGAAGGTCAACGTGCTGCAGGTCACCCTGCCGACCAACTTCAAGGTCGCGCGTTTCGATTCCGACCAGAGCACTGCCGTCCTGCGCAAGCTGCAGGCCGACATCGAAGCGATCCGCCTGGACACGCCGGAAGGCAAGATCGAGCTTCCGGTGAAACTCAAAGTGCACGACTCGATTTTCGTACCGCTGGCGAAATGGGCGATGCTGCTCGCGGGCAATTACCGCTGCATCACCAAGGACGGCATGCGAACCGCCCAGGAGGCGGTGCACAGCGACATCGAAGCCTCGCGCTCGGTCTATAATTTCGTCAACGATCTGGTCGTCAAGCTCGGCGCTTCGCCTGACGATCTGGTGCCGTTCGAGAAATATGCGGCGGCGGCACAGAGTCTGACCCGCCCGGCCTCCGCTGCGCGCGCGCTGCAAAACGGCGCTCAATACATCGAGCGCGCGGACAAGCTGGTGCAGCTTATCGCCAAGCAAAAGGGAC
>JAXDOS010000048.1:0-10726 GCA_034668785.1 Alphaproteobacteria bacterium | reverse complement strand
CTCGGCGTCACTTTCCAGCAGGTGCAGAAATACGAGAAGGGCACCAACCGCATCAGCATGAGCCGGATGGTGAAGATCGCAGCCGCGCTCGGCCGGCCGGTCGCCTGGTTTGTCGATCAGGATGCCGCCGGCAAGAAACACGACAACGACAAAAACGACGGCGACCTCGTCACCCGGGTCCTGACCTCGCCCTACGGGGTTTCGCTCTGCCGCGACTATCTCGCCATCGCCGAGGCGGTCGACCGCCACGTCGTCGCCAAGGTCGCGCACGCTTTGGCCGGCAAGCCGGCGGCGGCGCGGCTGCCGAAGGCGAGGGCCGCATGACCGATCACGCGGGGATAGCTCAACATCCAGAGCATCCGGACACCTTCCGGAAGGCTGCAGGTGAAACCCCTGCTCCCCGCTCCCTCAATCCGCCGTTGCGGCCGCTCTACGTGCCCACGGCGCCGCCGGTTAACGCGCTGCTCACCGCCGGCATCATCGCCGCCATCGTCACCGTGTGTTTGGTCGCCGCGTCCGTGCCCATCGCCATCACCGGAGCTTCGCCGTGACGGATATCGACCCGCTCGGCAGCCTTGCGGTGAAAATCGTTTCTCTCGTGGCCAGCAAGGTCGACGGCAGGCTTACAGCCTACGACGGCATCGAGGCTGCGCGCGAAGTCCGCGCCTTGCTGGCTACCTCTGCGGCCCCGCAGGGTGCGTGGCAATTGGTTCCTATTGCCGCACTCAAATGGCTATTCGGCGAAGCTCCAGACCAAAACGGAAAGTGGTTCGGCGAATGTGAGCCTAAGGACACAACGGGAAAACGCTATTGGTGGCGCTCGAAATTCCGCGCGATGCTGGACGCTCAGCTTCCGGTTGGGGACGTGGTCGAAGCTTTAGATTTGCTCGTCAAGGCTGTCACCGTCGAAGTCAATGAGAAGGGCGCCGGGGGGTATCTGTTGGCGCGATTGAGCGATGCTCGGAATACCCTCTCGCGCCTCCGTGCTGACGATGGGAGGAGCAAATGAGCGAACAAATAGAATTCGTAGCAATTGCTGATCCCGCGCTCATCTACGTCGGTGTTGCTGATCGTTCCGAATTTGACAAGATCGGCCGTCCTTGCACCGACCACGGGGACAACGGTCACGGTCACGTCATGACCAAAACTGTCGAGGAAGGCGGCTGCCGAGTCATCTTCCAGTTCTGGGTGAAAAACCCATTGGGACGCCCCCTCTCTGACAAGGGGGAGCAGCCATGATGCGCCGCACCTGCCGCGCCTGCGGCTGCACCGAGGAGCGCGCTTGCATCGTCGGCGGCGTGCCGTGCCATTGGGTCGAGGCGGATCTGTGCAGCGCCTGCGACGAAGCCGCCGGCGATGACGAGGCATTGGCGCCGGAGGATGACGAGGCCGATGATTTCTGCCCGGCTTCCGCCGTGCCGGCGCCGCACCGGCCGCTGTGGCTCAACGATAACAAGGGCTACTGCGTGCGCTGCAAGGCGGAATTCTTCCGCGCGGTGGCGGCGTGAATGCCACGTGCACCGCTGCGATCCTGCCGCCGCCGGCAGCGGTGCCGGTGGACGACACCGCGGTGACCCGCATTGCCGTCGAGATTGGTGGCTGCGTGTGCGACTACCAGGTGCAGCGCATCGTGGAGCTCGGCGGCCCGAGCCGAAGCATCGTCTACGAGACCCTCAACGCGCTGGCGTTCAATGCTGCCGCCGCTCTCGCCGGGACAGATCGTGCGGACGAGGCATTGCAATTCTTCCACACCGCCGTCGAGCGGAACTTATCCGCGTATGCACGCGACGGCGGGAAGGTGTGAACAATGCCCGTCACGCCATTCCCCATTGCCAGCGAGCGGGTCAAGATGGCGGAAGCCCTCCGCATCACCGGCAAGTCGGTCCGCGCGCTGCAGCTGATGGCCAAGAACGGCCGGGTGCCGGGTGCCGCCAAGGTCGAAGGCGAGTGGACCTTCAACGAGGCGCGGTTGCGTGCGTGGGTGAAGCAGCTGGAGGAAGAGACATGCCCCGCGATCCCGGCTCCGGAAGAAGCGCCCCCGCTCGCCCACGCCGCGCCAAGGCGCCCGCCAACACCGAATGGCGCGGCGACGTCCTCCATGGCCGCATCCGCATCGAGGGCAAGCTCCACCGCTGGTCGCTACGAACAGGCGATGTCGAGATTGCGAAATCTAGGCGTGACGAAGAGATCGCGCGGCTAAAGGCGGCGGTTTTCGGCGACGGCAACGGCGTCAGCTACGAGGACACCTTCGCCGGCTGGTCCGAGAGCATCGCCGACCAGGTCGGTCCGCGCACCGCCGCGCGCTACGCCTCGTCGCTCAAGCAGCTCGAGCCGCAGCTGCTCGGCATGTTCGTCGTCCACTCCGACCCGGCCAAGGTCATCGGCAAGGCCACCGTCGACGCCATCGTCACCGCGCGCAAGGCCGCCGGCGTCTGCATCGCCACCATCCGCCGCGACCTTACGGCGCTGTCGAGCGTCCTGATCTATTCCGAGGTCGAGCATAATCCCGCCCTGGCGCGCCTGGAGAAGCTCAAGGAGAAGCGCGACCCGATCGTTCTGCCGCAACTGCCACACGTCCGGCGCGTCATCCAGCGCTGTCCTGGGCGGCTTTCCGCCCTGGTCGAGGCGGCGCTGCTCACCGGCTGCCGCCAGGAGGAGCTGGTGGTGGCGGAACTGTCCAAGCTGGACCACGCCCGCCGCCAGCTCAGCGTGCGCGGCAAGGGCAACAAGATCCGCACCATTGACCTCTCGCCCCAGGCCTACGAGCTGCTGCGCTCCCAACCTGTCCGGCTCGGCTGCAAATGGCTGTTCTGGCACGGCAACGGCCAGCCCTATCGCAACGTCTCCAGCCGCTTCGCAGCGCTCGTGCGCGGCGAGTTCGCCCTGGCCTATGACGCCTTCCACGGCGCCACCGCGAAAACCCGCCCCAACGTCGCCGAGCTCGTCAAGCAGCAGGACCGGCGGGACTGGCAGGACATCGGCTTCCGCACCTTCACCTTCCACCACCTGCGGCACTATTTCTCGGTGGAATATCTCAAGACCGGCCAGGGCACGATTTACGACCTGCAGCAGCACCTGGGCCATGAGTCGGTGAAGACCACCGAGATCTATCTCAAGTTCCTCACGGCCGAGGAGAAGCGCACCGCGATGTACGGCGCAGCACCGGCGGCCGCGGCGGCCGAGCAGCGGGGGGCGTGATGGTAACGGACGACGACGAGATGACCGTAAGCCGTGACGCGGATCCCGGCTGCAACATCTGCGAAGGAGCAGGCTGGCACTGGGGCTGGCACATAACGTACAGCGGCCACAGGCAGCGCCGCATCGAGCCAGGCGCCCCGGTCAGGTTACGCTGCCCCTGCGTGGATCGCATCCGCGCCGAACAGCGCAGGGCGTGATGCCGGGCACGTTTCACCTGACCGCCGCCAAAGCCGCGGCCATCGCGAAGTCCCACCTCGACCATTTCAAGGACGAGTGGGGCGAGCTCAGGATCGTCGTGGGCCTCGATCCGTCCGGTCTGTATTACCTGGAGGTCGACACGGACGAGCGGAAGCGGATCACGGCGCCGGAGTCGCAAAAGGAGTCGCAGTGATAGCGGTTTGGGGACTAGGCGTGCGCCGCCACCGCATTGAAGCGGCGGCGGGATTCAGCAAAAAGGGACGAGTCGCAATGCACCGGAATAGGGGTTTAGCAAACCGCCGCCTTCAGCCACTCGGCCACAGCTCCGTTGCGTCGATATAAACCCGACCGGCAAGGTCTTACAAGCCGCGATCAGGCAGCCACGCGCAACGGCAATTCTGAATGAGTTGGCATCTGCGGATGCAGCTTCAACCATTCCCGCGCCGCATGCTGCGCCATGCCGATTTCAGCATCGGACATTTCGACGGCGATCTCGCGCCGCAGACGGGCAGCATCGGCGCAGCCCTTCATTGCCGCGAGATTGAACCACTTGTGCGCGGAAACTAGATCCACCGGACCGGAGCGCCCGCTCGAATGCACCATACCGAGTTCGAAAAAGACGTCGGCGGTGGCCGGCGCTTGGCCGAGAACTGCTAACTCGATTTCGCTTATCTCATAACGAGCCATTTTGGCCTCCCCTGTATGCGCGTGTCCCATCCCACTCGCCGGACTTCGCGCCTTTCCACCCAGCGGTGTTCCCGCCGTGCACGCAGATCATGGGGAGAAAATTTGAAGAGCAGTTTAAGCATTGCAATGAATGGAATCTGAATGATGCAAAATGCGCGGAGGACGGAGCAAAGCGTTAAGTACCTAAAGGTGCGCTGCGCCTCGATCTTCGTAGACACATCACTGATTGCTAACCGTTCCGGTTTGCGCCGTGATAACCATCAGCGCTGTTTGAGCGGGAAAACTTATCGCGAGCGTTGCTCGAATAAGATTGAACGGACCTTGGGATCGAGCATGTTCACCTTGCTCGCTTCCTCTACTCTCAGATGCATGCCGCGATGCACGGCCGGACGCGCCAGCAGTGTTTCCAGCCAGCGTTTGACATGAGGGAAGTCCGCGATGTCCTGCCCCTGCCGCTCCCACCGGCTTACCCAACCGACGCAGGCCATGTCGGCAATGGAATATTTGCCGGCCAGAAATTCCCGGTCGGCGAGCCGCGTGTTCATCACGCCATAAAGCCGGTTGCATTCGTTGGTGTAGCGCTTGATCGCATATTCAATTTTTTCCACGGTATCGCGGCGGAAGTGGTGCGCCTGGCCCGCCATCGGCCCCAATCCGCCCACCTGCCAGAATAACCACTGCTCGACCTCAACCCGGGCGCGTTCGGAAGCCGGATAGAACTTGCCGGTCTTGCGCCCGAGATATTGCAAGATGGCGCCGGATTCGAAAATCGAGATGGGCTTGCCGCCCGGCCCATCATGATCGACGATCGCCGGCATCCGGTTATTGGGCGAGATCGCCAGAAACTCCGGCTTGAACTGCTCACCCGCGGCAATATTCACCGGACGCATGACGTAAGGCAGCCGGCATTCCTCGAGCATGATGGAGATTTTGTAGCCGTTGGGCGTCGGCCAATAATAAAGATCGATCGGCTTCTGTTGCGCGCGCGCGCGGCGGTTCCGTGGGATTTTGGCTTTGGTGCTTTTTTTCTTGGTCATGCTGGCTTTGACGCGCGCCATTGGAAGCTCCTTTGGAGAAAGAAACGCGGAGCCCTTCATTAAGTGGGCGCCCGGGAAACGGCAACGCCGCGTCGGCGGCAGCTTGCCCGGCGGTTGCAACTTCGTGCAACCTGTAGACGAATATCGGTTCCTCAGCTATTCTCGCGGCATTGGACACTGTGGAAGTCAAAGCAGTGAGTTGAGGGGGAGGAGTTCATGTTGAAGCAAGTTCTAGCCGCCGCCATCACGGTGGCGTTTGTCATCACCGCGCCTTTTGCAGCGACCGGCCAGCCGGCGCAGACACAAACTGCCAAGGCCGCGAAGGCTGCCACAAAAAATCGAACGCTGAGTCCCGGGCAACAAGCCGCGCGTGACCGTCAGAAAAAATGCGGAGCGGAATGGAAAGAAGCAAAGGCGGGCGGCAAGATCGCCAAGGGAATGAAGTGGCCGAAATATTGGAGCGAGTGCAATACGCGGCTGAAAGGCCAAGGCGCGTGATGGGACGGTGACCGAGCTTACGGCTCACCATGAGAAATACGGAGGGCGTCGGCGAGATTATCCAAGGTTCGACCCGGCTTGCCGGTGAGATACGGAACCTGTCCGTCCCCCTTCTTCGCGCGTCCCGCTCCGTTGAGAGCCGGACTCATGAAGCTCGATCCTTGTTGTCTCGCCGACGCCCTCCGTTGTCGACTTGAGCCGGCGTCGCCCTGACGGTGGCGTTAGCCCGTCCCGTCCTTCGGCATCGCCGGCTCATGTGACGTGGTCTTCAAAAGCCGATCGATGAGAGCGGCTACTTCTTCTTCGCGGTTTTGCGCTTCGTCTTCTTCGCTGTCTTCTTTGCCGCTGACTTGGTCTTCGATTTGGCTTTCTTTGCCATGCTGCCCTCCTGAGCCACGATGAGATGGCGCTGCAGTAACAGTGCAGTCGCGAATCGACGTGCACTGCACTTCGATTACTACAGCACAATAAAAAAAACAGCGACTCCGCTTAAAGAAGCCTTTACGCACAGAGCCGCGCGCCATGCGCCGCGCCTGCGCGCCGCCACGCTGAAGACGAAACGCAAACTAGATCGGCGACGACGATAATGTTGCTCGCTAATTTCACGGTGATGAAAAAAACCTTATGCGATAAGGTTATTTTTCATATTGGGAAATTTATATTTGCAAAAACGCTCCGCGGTGCGCGCCATCGGTAAGCGAGTTGCGCGGCGGCGCGAGGCATCTTCGTTCGGCAATATTCTGCTGTGAATTATTTTTGCGGCGAGCGCCCGCGAGACCTGCTCGGGAGCTTCGAACCGCGCTCACTCGCGCGAATCGGCGTCAAGTGATTCGCGCGCAATCGTCTCGCGCGGTGTGGATGAAGCGTCTTCGAGCGACCGCTGAAGGACGTTTTTCGGTCGCGAATTCAGCTCGCGCGACGCCGCTGCGTCCTCTCGCATGCCGTCGCGGATGTCGTAATCAGAAATCCGAGGATGCCGCGAACGCCGATCCGCCGTCTCGCCGCCTGCCGGTGCTCAGATGCCGAGTTTGCGCTTGAGCAGATCGTTGACGGCCTGCGGGCTCGCCTTGCCGCCGGAGGATTGCATCACCTGACCGACAAACCAGCCGATGAGCGCGGGTTTCGCCCGCGCCTGCGCCGCCTTGTCGGAGTTGGCGGCGATGATCTCGTCGACCAGCTTTTCGATCGCGCCCGTGTCGGTGACCTGTCTCATGCCGCGGGCCTCGACGATGGCTCCTGGATCGCCGCCCTCGCTCCACACGATGTCGAATAAATCCTTGGCAATCTTGCCGGAAATGGTCCCCCGCGCCATGAGATCGAGGATCACGCCAAGCTGCACGGCTGATACCGGCGATGCGGAAATGTCCTTGCCTTCCTTATTGAGACGGCCGGCAAGTTCGTTGATCACCCAGTTGGCAGCCGCCTTGGCGTCGCGCCCCTTCGCTACCGCCTCGAAGAAGTCAGCCGTGGCGCGTTCGCCCGCCAGCACATCGGCGTCATAGGAGGAGAGTGCGTAATCGCGAACAAGACGCGCCTTCTTCTCGTCCGGCAGTTCCGGCAGGGCGGCCTTCAACTCCTCGACATAGGCTTCGGTGAATTCGAGCGGTAGCAGGTCGGGATCGGGGAAGTAGCGGTAGTCATGCGCTTCTTCCTTGTTACGCATGGAGCGCGTCTCGCCCTTACCGGCGTCGAACAGCCGCGTCTCTTGGCTGATGTTGCCGCCGTCTTCGAGAATCTCGATCTGGCGGCGCGCCTCATAGTCGATCGCCTGACCGATGAAGCGAATGGAGTTGACGTTCTTGATCTCGCAACGCGTGCCGAGCGGCGCGCCCGGCCGGCGCACGGAGACGTTGACGTCGGCGCGCAGGGAGCCTTCCTCCATGTTGCCGTCGCAGGTACCGAGATAGCGCAGGATGCTGCGCAGCTTGGCGACATAGGCTTTCGCCTCATCCGCGGAACGCAGATCCGGTTTCGAGACGATCTCCATCAACGCAACGCCGGAACGGTTGAGATCGACAAAGGACATCGACGGGTGCTGGTCGTGCAGTGACTTGCCGGCATCCTGTTCGAGGTGCAGCCGTTCGATGCCGACCTTCACGGTCTCACCGTCCGGCATATCCAGAGTCACCTCGCCCTCTCCGACAATCGACGACTTGTACTGGCTGATCTGGTAACCCTGCGGCAGGTCGGGATAGAAATAATTCTTCCGGACGAACACCGATTTGAGATTGATGCGAGCCTTAAGGCCAAGCCCGGTGCGGATCGCCTGCTTGATGCATTCCTCGTTGATGACCGGCAGCATTCCCGGCATCGCGGCGTCGACCAGCGACACTTGCGCATTCGGTTCAGCCCCGAAGGTCGCCGCGGCGGCCGAGAACAGCTTTGCGTTAGAGGTAACCTGCGCGTGGACTTCCAGGCCGATGATGACTTCCCAGTCGCCATCCGCGCCCTTGAGAAGCTTCGTGTTCTTTATTGGCGCGTTCATGAGGGTTCGATAATCTGTCCCACCGGTCCGTTCAAGTGGTCGCGCGGCAATTCGCCCTAGTTCGATTGCGCGCAACGGAAAGTACTATGCGATAATTGTCACGGACGAATGAGAGCCGGCGATGGCCGAAAGCGGCGGCAAAAACGCATTTCTTGGACTGGTGCTAGGCGGCCTGGCGCTGCTCGCGGCGCTGGTCGGATTTGTCGTCTATGGCATGCCGGTCGGCGGCAATACCGATCACCTCACCGTTGGAATGCCGAAGCCGACCGTGCCGAAAAAGAACTGAAGATTAGATCGTCAGTTCGATTTGTGCGACGCCGGCTTGTGCAGGAACTCGATGCTGATGCGCGTTCCGGCATCGGGAACAGAGTCGAGCTTGAAATCTAGCTGCCGGCTGTTCTCGCGCAGCGTTTGCACGATCAGTGCGCCGAGCTTGCCCCGCTGTGGCCAATTGGCGTCTCCCGCGAAGCCCACGCCATCATCGGCAAAGATTATGCGATAGCGCTGCTCGTCTTCGCAAAAGCATTCGAGCGTGATGGTACCGCTGTCCCGGCCAACGAAGGCGTGCTTGAAGGAATTCGTCAGCAACTCGTTGATCAAGAGACCGACCGGCATCGCCACGTTTACCGAGACGGGGCAATAGCTGACTTTAAGGTCGAGTTGGATGCCGCCGATAGCATGGGTGCGCACCGCAGCCGTCGCGATTTCGCTGAGATAGGGTCCGAGATCGACCTCCGGTCCCCAACGATCCATCGACATTGCCTGGTAGAGCAAGGACAGCGTGTCGATGCGGCCCGCGAGCCGGCCGAGATCGATCTTGTCGCCACGCTGCGCGGCGCGCGCCTCAAGCCGTATCAATGCGGTGATGAGCTGAAGATTGTTTTTGACGCGGTGTTGCAGCTCCTTGAGCAGCAGATCCTTGTCGCGGATTTTGCGCTCGAACTCCTCGCGCTGCGAACGTTCCCGGCCGGAGACGTCGACAAGCGCCGCGATGCGGTAGCTCTCGGTATTGCCCTCGCCTTCGATCAAACTGGCATAGGCCTGGGCTTGGACTGTTTTTCCGCCTTCTGTCTCTCTGCGGAAAGTGCCGAGGAAGTCCTCGCCGCTCAACACCGCCTGACCAAGCGTAAGTTTGGCGTCGTCCTCATGGGTGAAGGCATCGAGAACCGCCCAGGACTTCCCATCGATCTCCGCGAACGGCTGCTCAGTCAGGCTTTCAAAGGCGAGATTGGCATAAACGATGCGCTGCTCCTCCTTCACCTGCCACGAGATCACGATGGCAATCGGAACGTGGTCGAGGAAGCGTTTGAATTCATCGCTTTCGATCGCCCGGGCAAGCTCAGGT
Organism: Alphaproteobacteria bacterium; assembly: GCA_034668785.1. Taxonomy (GTDB): domain Bacteria; phylum Pseudomonadota; class Alphaproteobacteria; order Rhizobiales; family Xanthobacteraceae; genus CANKHA01. The sequence continues at coordinate 1,278 of JAXDOS010000048.1, read as the reverse complement.
GAGGTCAATAGCTCGCCGACCTGTTCCGGCGACGGCTGCGCCGGCGGAATTGGCGGTTGCTCCGAAGGCTGGTCGGGAGGGGCCATGGAAATTCCAATAGTTCAACAATTGCAGGAGTTAAACGCAGATACAATCAGAGCCGCGACGCCAGAACCAACGCGCTGGATAGCTGACGGGTTCCGTTCGCGGAACTTTTTAACGGCGATCCGTTGACCACCATGCGTCAGGCGAGAATCTTCCAGCCGCCTGTTCGATAACGCTCCCGAGCGAGAACAGCGTCTCCTCGCCGAAGGGCCGGCCAATGAGCTGCAACCCGAGCGGAAGACCTTGGGCGTCCAATCCCGCTGGCACAGAGATGCCCGGCAGCCCGGCCATGTTCACCGTCACCGTGAATACATCGTTGAGATACATCTCCACCGGATCGGCGCCGCCCGTCTCCCCGATACCGAAGGCGGCGGACGGCGTCGCAGGCGTCAACATGGCGTCGACACCGGCATTGAAGCAGTCTTCGAAGTCCTTCTTGATGAGTGTCCGCACCTTCTGCGCGCGCAGATAATAAGCATCGTAGTAGCCGGCGGAGAGCACATAGGTGCCGATCAGGATGCGGCGGCGCACCTCCGGCCCAAAGCCCGTGGCGCGGGTCTTCTCATACATGCCGGTGACGTCGCCGCCGGGCACGCGCAATCCGTAACGCACGCCGTCATAGCGGGCGAGATTCGAGGAGGCTTCCGCGGGCGCGACAATATAATAAGCCGGCAACGCGTATTTCGTGTGCGGCAGCGATACCTCGACCAGCTCCGCGCCTGCGCTTTTCAGCCAGTCGGCGCCCTGTTGCCAGAGCGTTTCGATCTCTTTCGCCATCCCGGCAACGCCATACTCCTTGGGAATGCCGATTTTCATGCCTTTGATGGATTTACCCAGTGCCGCCTCATAGTCCGGCACCGGCCTGTCGACCGAGGTTGTGTCCTTCGCATCGTAACCAGCCATCGAACGCAGCAGGATCGCCGCGTCGCGTATCGTGCGCGCGAAGGGTCCGGCTTGATCGAGCGACGAAGCAAACGCCACAATGCCCCAGCGCGAGCAGCGTCCATAGGTCGGCTTCACGCCGACAATGCCGGTGAAGGAAGCCGGCTGCCGGATCGAGCCGCCGGTGTCGGTGCCGGTGGCGCCGAGGCAGAGGTTGGCGGCGACCGCCGCCGCCGATCCGCCGGAGGAGCCGCCCGGCACCAGGGGCGTGTTGGCTCCTTTTCTTCGCCCTGGCGACACCACCGGGCCGAA
>JAXDOS010000047.1:0-20960 GCA_034668785.1 Alphaproteobacteria bacterium | reverse complement strand
ACTGAAAAATCAGTGCTCGACCGAACAACGGATACGTCTCCCACGGAAGTCGAGGCCGAACGGTCCGATGAATCCGCCGCGCGTCCCCGCGGTCTTCGCAGGCTGATCGCGCCGCTGCGTGGCGCGTGGCACTTCCTCGTTGCCCTGAGCTCCTCCAGCCTGACGCGGCGCATCGTGTCGCTCAACATCGCGGGCTTGGCGGCGCTCGTCATCGGCGTGCTCTATCTTTCGCAATTCCGCGCCGGCCTGATCGATGCCCGCGTTCAAAGCCTTTTGGTGCAAGGCAAGATTATCGCCGGTGCGATTGCCGCCTCGGCCACGGCGGACAGTGATTCCATCCAAATCGATCCGGATCGGCTGCTCGAGCTGCGCGCGGGCGAAAGTTACGGCCCCTCGGATGAGGCGCTTTCCGGACTGGAATTCCCCATCAATCCGGAACGGGTCGGCCCGGTGCTGCGCCGTCTGGTGTCACCGACCAACACCCGCGCCCGCATCTACGACCGCGATGGCGCGCTTATCCTCGATAGCCGCAATCTCGACCGTCGCGGCGACGTGCTGCGCTTCGACCTGCCTTCCCCCACGGCGGAGAAGCCGGGACTTCTGGAACGCACATTCATCGCCATCCGTACTTGGCTCGGCCGCGGCGATCTTCCACTCTATCGTGAGCTTGGGCCGGAGAACGGCACCGGCTATCCCGAAGTCACCCAAGCGCTCAACGGACAGCCCGCGAGCATGGTACGCATCAACGACCGCGGCGAGGTGATCGCCTCGGTCGCGGTGCCGGTGCAGCGATTTCGCGCCGTCCGCGGCGCGCTCATGTTGTCGACTCAGGGCGCCGACATCGATGCGATTGTCGAAGCCGAGCGCCTAGCGATCCTAAAGGTGTTTCTCATCGCCGCCGCGGTGATGCTCGTGTTGTCGAACGTGCTCGCCAGCACCATTGCCGGTCCGGTGCGGCGTCTTGCCGAAGGCGCCGAGCGGGTGCGCCGGCGCATTCGCTCGCGCGTTGAAATTCCAGACTTCACCCATCGGCACGACGAAATCGGGCACTTGTCCGGTGCTTTGCGCGAGATGACCAATGCGCTTTACCGCCGCATCGACGCCATTGAGAGCTTCGCCGCCGACGTGGCGCACGAATTGAAAAATCCGTTGACTTCGCTGCGCTCCGCGGTGGAGACATTGCCGCTGGCGAAATCCGACGACAGCCGCTCCCGCCTGCTGGCGGTCATCCAGCACGATGTCAAACGCCTGGACCGGCTGATTTCCGACATCGCCGACGCCAGTCGTCTTGATGCCGAGTTGCAGCGTCAGGAGGCTGCGCCCGTCGATCTAGCGAAATTGCTCGCCACGCTGATCGCGGTCGCAAATGAGGTGCGGCAGAGCGACGTGATCGTGACGCTGACCTTCGAGGGCGCACGACAGACCTTCGCTGTGCCTGGGCACGACTCGCGGCTCGGGCAAGTGATCGACAACTTGATCGATAATGCGCGCTCCTTTTCGCCACCGGGAGGCGCCGTGCGCGTGACCTGCCGGCGGCTGAAGAATGAGGTTGAGATCGTCGTCGACGATGACGGTCCCGGCATTCGTCCGGACGCGTTGGAGAAGGTATTCGAGCGCTTCTACACTGACCGGCCGCACCAAGGATTTGGGCAGAATTCCGGGCTCGGACTTTCCATCTGCAAACAGATCGTCGAGGCCCACGGCGGCCGCATCTGGATGGAGAATCGGCTCGGCGTCGGCACCACGCCCGAAGGCGAGCCCCGGGTGCTTGGCGCGCGCTTCATAGTCCGGTTGCCTGCCACCTGAATGCTGGCAGAGACAAGCAGCAGGATTCTTGCTGCAGGCGGGAAATATGCTGCTACATCCCGTCGCACACAATTGATCGCCTTTAGGCCCAAACGCGGCCATTAAGGCCTCCGCAGTGGCAGAAAAGTAACCATATTGATCCTACGCTCCCGTCCTCTCCGCGTACCCTCAGGGAACAGGTCTTAACCTTTTTACCGCAATGCAATATTTGTCGGGAACAGCGGGAAAGCCCTTGCACTTGGGCTTAGTATGGTAATGAATGTGCCGCTTTCGTGCGCTGCAACCAGCATGCGCACGAGGAGTCCTGCATGATCGGCCTTGTCCTCGTCACCCATGGGCGGCTTGCCGCTGAGTTCCGCTCAGCGCTTGAGCACGTCGTCGGCCCACAGCGGCAGATCGAAGCCGTCACCATCGGCCCCGATGATGACATAGAGCGCTGTCGCAACGATATCATCGAAGCCGTGCAACGCGTCGATAGCGGCGAAGGCGTCGCCATCCTCACCGACATGTTCGGCGGAACACCGTCAAATCTCGCCATCTCGGTAATGAGCCGACCGAAGGTGGAAGTGCTGGCGGGCATCAATTTGCCGATGCTGATCAAGCTCGCCAAGGTACGGGAAACCTGCCCGCTGCAGGACGCCGTCAACGCCGCGCAGGAAGCTGGCCGCAAATACTGCACGATCGCCAGTCGCGTCCTCAACGGGAAATGAGCGACCCGGCCTCAGCGGATGGGAATGGCTCACCCGATCGCTCCCACCGCGATGCAGCCCTGGTTCGTGTTCTCGAAATCGTCAATAAGAAGGGGCTGCACGCCCGCGCCGCTGCCAAATTTGTGCAGACGGTGGAAAAATTCGATGCCCAGGTGCAGGTCGTGAAAGACGGCGAGGCCGTTGACGGCGCCTCCATCCTGGACTTGCTCATGCTGGCCGCCGGGCCGGGCACATCGATCCGGATTGAAACGGCCGGAAAACAAGCCGCCGAGGCCATGGACGCCCTCGAAACCCTCATTACGACGGGTTTTGGGGAAGAGGACTGAGTTCGCTGCCATTCCAGGCGCAGCCCGGGGAAGGCAGACATAAAGAAATGTTTATATGGTGATTGCCGCCCGAGGCGGGACTTGCTATAGCAAGCCCAATACCGGCATCCGCCCCAATCAGCACCCATGTCAGGACCGTCATGACCGCTTCCGCCAAAGCATCGAAAGCCTCGCCTTCCGATTTCATCGTCAAGGACATCGGCCTGGCCGAGTGGGGCCGCAAGGAAATCGCCATCGCCGAGACCGAAATGCCCGGCTTGATGGCGACCCGGGAGGAGTTCGGCCCGAAGCAGCCGCTCAAGGGCGCGCGTATCGCCGGCTCGCTGCACATGACCATCCAAACCGCGGTGCTGATCGAAACGCTAACCGCGCTCGGCGCTGACGTGCGCTGGGCTTCCTGCAATATCTATTCGACGCAGGACCACGCCGCCGCGGCCATCGCCGCCACCGGCGTGCCGGTCTTCGCCATCAAGGGCGAGAGCCTCGTCGACTACTGGAACTACACCCGCCGCATTCTCGAATGGGGCGACGGCGGCGTGCCAAACCTGATCCTCGATGACGGCGGCGACGCGACGATGCTGGTGCATCACGGCCTGCGCGCGGAGAAGGGCGACACCAAATTCCTCGACACGCCCGGCAACGAAGAAGAGGAAGTGTTCTTCGCGCTGATCAAGCGCACGCTCAAGGAAAAGCCCGGCTGGTTCGCCAAGCTCGCCGCCAGCATTAAGGGCGTCTCGGAGGAGACCACGACGGGCGTGCATCGGCTCTACATCATGGAGAAGGAGGGCAAGCTTCTCTTCCCCGCGATCAACGTCAACGACAGCGTCACCAAATCGAAGTTCGACAATCTCTATGGCTGCCGCGAGTCGCTGGTGGATGGTATTCGCCGCGGCACCGACGTGATGATGGCCGGCAAAGTGGCGATGGTCGCGGGCTTCGGCGATGTCGGCAAGGGCTCCGCGGCTTCGCTGCGAAACGCCGGCTGCCGCGTGATGATCTCCGAGGTCGATCCGATCTGCGCGCTGCAGGCGGCGATGGAGGGCTACGAAGTCACCACCATGGATGACGCCGCGCCGCGTGCGGACATCTTCGTCACCGCCACCGGCAACGTCGACGTCATCACCATCGAACACATGCGCAAGATGAAGGACCGGGCCATCGTCGCCAACATCGGCCACTTCGACAGCGAGATCCAAGTGGCGGCGCTGAAGAATTTGAAATGGGACAACATCAAGCCGCAGGTGGACGAGATCGAGTTTCCCGACGGCAAGCGCATGATCCTGCTCTCGGAAGGGCGCTTGGTGAATCTCGGCAATGCCATGGGACATCCGAGCTTCGTGATGTCGGCGTCCTTCACCAACCAGACGCTGGCGCAGATCGAGCTGTGGACGCACACGTCGAAGTACCAGAAGAAGGTCTACACGCTGCCCAAGCACCTCGACGAAAAAGTCGCGCGGCTGCATCTCGACAAGATCGGAGCCAAGCTGACCAAGCTCTCGGAGAAGCAATCGAGCTATATCGGCGTGCCGCCGGAAGGCCCGTTCAAGCCCGAGACCTATCGGTATTGAGCGGCACGCGCAGCGCAGCAGACTTTGGAAATGAAAACGGCGGGCAGATGCCCGCCGTTTTGTTTTACAGCGGTCACGGGCTCAATAAGCCGGGCCGCGCGCCGGTGTGCTGAGCGGAAGCTCGCCCGGCCAACCGACTTTGGCAGTAATTGCTTTCGGCGCGGAGGCGGACGTTACGCCGATAAACCTGCTGCTCCGGCCTGTGCCAGGGGTCGGTCCGGCGCAAACCGGCTGGTTGAACGTGAAGTTGATGACAGAGCCCGACTTCGTGACCGCGAACAGCCCAATATCCCCAATGCCGCCCTGGTTGATGACGAATACATCCGCGGGCGAACTACCGCTGCCGGCATAGGGGAACTGAACCAACGGCCCGAAGTCGACCGAGAGGTCCGTCACGCAAGGAACCTCTCCACTGCTGACCGCCTGCGTCATGTCCACGCGGTAGAGATAGCCAGTCTTGCCTGCGGCTGGCGACCCCGCGGCGCCAAGGATCGTGCGCGTCTGCAGGCGCGCTGGGCCTGTGACGATACCGGGCGGCACCGGAATGTTCCCAACGCTGTCGTTACCCGATACCGTGCACGGGTTGGTGGTCGTGTAAAAGCAGTTGATCGCAGGCGAGGAGACGTCGACGAATATGAGTTGACCAGGCGACGGCGGGAAGATGTCGAGCTCGTCAAACGTCATGGCCACCGAACCGGACTGACCCATGAAGGTGACGGTATCCTTAGTCTCGTCAATATTGATTTGCCAATTGTAGCGGGCGCCACCTTTTTCCCACTGCTTCACGATCCTGCCGTTGGCGTCGAAGGCGGCGATGAGCATCGCCATCCGGTTGTCGGTGAAGTCCAGCGCCCAGATGGTCAGACCGTTATACCTGACGATCGGACAGGTGGGACTGCGCGCCCCTGTGCCGGGACCGGTGGTGCAAAACGCGATGACGCCGGACGGTAAGGGTCCCGGAGCTGTTGCCGGCACGGTGTCCAGAGCAGGCGTTTCCTGTGCACGCGCGGACGAATTGAACCACACGAGCAAAGAGAGAAAGCTTGCCAACGCGATTTGCAAAAAGAGACGCATGATTCTCCTCCTGAGCTGTTAGGCATTGCTGCGCTGCTCGCCGATGTCGGCGAAAGCTTGTGCCGCGGCGCCATACATCTCCAAGGCCATCTCTTCCGGACAGCGGCCCCTCCGTACAATTGCTTATCTGGCGCTTCTACGCAAGGTTGAATGGATCGACAATTCCTCTGGAAACCCGTTACGGAGCCGATCAGTTACGGGCACTTAGAAGCTGCGCTGCTCGAGCAGGCCCTTTAGGAAATTTGGCAACGGGCTCTTTTCCAGCGCGTAACTGAATTTAACTTGGCCGGCGCCACCGGCCACTCGGCTCTGCTGCGTCGCCGCGATGTAGTGTTCCGCTTCCAAACGCGCTTCGACGGCGGTGGCGCCCGGGCTCGCCGGCACATCGTAGAAGAATTGCACCGGAAAATTCGTCTGCCGTTCGAATTGCTCCGTCGTCCATTCCCAGATTTTTCCGCTCGGCAGTTCACGCGCCTTGATCGTGATCTTGCCCAGGGGTCTAGCCGGAAGTTCCTTGACGTTGACGTCGAAGTTCAGCCGCAGCAGGTTTGCTTGCCCCTGTACGCGCAATACGAGACCGTCCGAAATGACGTTTGAGTCCAACATCATCGCGTAGCGTTCTGGCGAACTAAGACTGCCGGAGCGGCCGGCCGGCACGCCGGCAGGCGTCGACGCCGGATTGATCGGGGTCGCGGTCAAAATCACGGAAACGACGCTGAGGCCAACCGCGAATCCCGCTTGCCGCGAGCTCGGCTGGAACACGAAACACAGCGCGGCGCCCAGGATCATCAACAGCAGCACGGCGGTGAGCGTCCGTATATTCATATCCAGCATTTCCCCCAAAGTGGTTTGCAGTTTCACCACCGCGCCGCTCGTCGCCTTTTGCGAATAGTCGGAGAGCGCGGCAACGCCGCTGCCGATCAGCGCCGAGGCAATGATGGCGATGTTGTCGAAGGACATTTTGAAATTGAACCGTGACATCTTTACCTCCGCCGCGCATGTTCTACTTTGCTACTTTGGAGCGAGCACTCCGCTGCCGTCAATGCTCACGACCGCAGTCAAAGCGCGTCAGATGACCATTATTTTCGCGGCGGCACCATCAGGATCAGGTAGCGCGCGCTGTCGCCAAGCTGCCCCCAATAAGAACGCTGCAGCGTGATCTCCAATCGTCCGCCGCGGCCGCCGGCTAATGCCGTGGCCTTAGCCACGCAGCGCTGATCGGTAGTGTTGCAGACCAGCGCGATGCCTTCGCGATCCAGACGTTGCGGCGTGACCCAAGGCGCCAGGTGGCTATCGAGATCAGGAAAAGCCGATGGCTGTTCGGCGGAATAGAAAGCGACGCCGAAGGCCAGATCCGGGTCGCCGCCGACGAGCCGCAACGGTTGCTCCGTGGCCTGATGCCAAACATGCTCCACCGCATCCGCTAACAGCCGAGAGTGCGCCGCCGCCGGTTTAACGCCGGCATAATGAATAGCAAGAGCGATGCCGGGCGCCGCGAGCGTCATCACCACCGGAAAGGCAATGGCGGCCGCAAGGACGCGAATAGCATCCGCGCGCGTCACCGTGAGCAATGGCGATGACAGCAGCACCACCGGCAGCAAGGTCCACGCCGACATCGTCCATAGTGAAACCAGTTCGACCCCGGCGAAGGGAGCGACCAATGCGGGAAGCAGCAGCGGCGACCAAAAAGCCAACGCGGCGAGACGTCGATGCGGCGCCGAGGGAGATAGCGTATCGAGCAAAGCGCTACGGCTCGGGCGGGTGGCCATGAAAGCAAGCGCCGCCGGAAGCGCGGCATAACCGGCAGCACCCGCGAGATAGCCAAGTGTGCTCGTCAGCGCCGCCCCCAGCGGCTTCTTGCCATGCTGCGACACCGCGAAGGAGAATGGCGAAAAATCGTTCTGGTAGAGCCAGACGAGATGCGGCGCGAGCACGAGCAGCCCCACCGCAATCGTGACCCAAGGCGCGGCGGAACGGAAGTAGCTGCCGCGCCGCGAATCCAACAGCGCAGCGATCCCAAGTCCGCCGAGCAAAAAGATCGACCAGTATTTGCCGTACATCGCGCCCGCGGCGCCGAGCCCCGCCAGCGCGGCATAAAGTGCGCTGCGCGTTTCATAGGAGCGCAGGAACCACAGTGTCGTCGCCGCCCATAGCGGCATCAGCACGGTGTTGACGTTGAACTTCAGCGCATGGAAATTGAAAAACGGAATGAACATCAGCAGCATCAAGCCGACGACGCGCTTTTCGCCTTGCAGATAGTCGCCAAGCAGCCGCCAAGTGATCCACAGCGTCAGCGACACCAGGGTCATCGCGAGCAGGTAATAAGAGCCGTCGGTAAGCGGAAAGACGGAGAACCACGCCTTTACCACGATGGCTGCGAGCGGCGGATGCCGCGCATAACCGAAAGCCGGCTCGCGCGCCAGTGCCACCTGTTCGGCCATGTCGTAATGCAAATCCTGGCTGCCCTTGGCCAGCACGCCGTACAGCGTCCACACCAGGGCGTAGGCGATGAGAGCAATAATGACATTGCTCTCATCGCGCGCGCGATGGGTCAACGCGTCGAGGACGCGCTCCAGTGGGGCGAGTAGCCGGATATTGAGGAAACGATGCATGAGATGCCGCGAGCTGCGCGTGCAATGTAAGGCAGCAGGCGCCGCGCCGATAGTCCGGTATTGGTGCCGTTAGCGCGTCATGAAGACCGCAATGATGATAAGCGCGGCAACGACGATGCCGCCGATATACCAAAGATGCGTGTGGCCTTCTTTGGCCGGCTCCGGCTTCCGTCGTGTTTCCGCGCTCCGGCCCATTCGCGCCGCTTGCGCGCTCAGCCGCGTTCCACCCGCCTCATCGTCGGTCCCGAGCGGCGCCGCGGCAGGGTCGACGACGGGAACCTTGTCTCCGGTCCGACCGGAGTCGATGTCCCGGCGCAATCGGTCCGGAGCGGCTGGCGCTTGCTTCTCGGCTTGACTGACCACTGGTGCTCTCCTGTCGAGCCGCCTCTCTCCGGCATGGTGGAAACGAGGCATGACGGGGATCGTTCCTTCACGAAAAATGACCGCCAGATGCAGTTCCGTGCTTCTCCTTGCCGCTCGGAAACACGGGTGCTAAGCCGCGCAGCATGACGTCCAAGCCCATCGAAAACATCCGCAATTTCGCCATCGTCGCGCATATCGACCACGGCAAATCCACGCTCGCCGACCGGCTGATCCAGCTCACCGGCGGGCTGACCGAGCGCGAGATGGTTGGCAAGGAGCAGGTGCTCGATTCGATGGACATCGAGCGCGAGCGCGGCATCACCATCAAGGCGCAGACCGTGCGGCTGAAATACCATGCGCGCGACGGCAAGGACTACATCCTCAATCTCCTCGATACGCCCGGCCACGTCGACTTCGCCTATGAGGTGAACCGCTCGCTCGCCGCTTGCGAAGGCTCGCTGCTGGTCGTGGACGCGAGCCAGGGCGTCGAGGCGCAGACACTCGCCAACGTCTATCACGCGCTCGACGCCGGCCACGAGATCGTGCCGGTGCTCAACAAGGTCGATCTGCCCGCCGCCGAGCCGGAGAAGATCAAGCAGCAGATCGAGGACGTGATCGGGCTCGACGCCTCCAATGCGCTGATGATTTCGGCGAAGACGGGCTTGGGCGTTCCGGAGGTGCTGGAAGCCATCGTCACCCGCCTGCCACCGCCGAAGGGCGACCGCGACGCCACGCTCAAAGCGTTGTTGGTCGATAGCTGGTACGACGCCTATCTCGGCGTCGTCGTGCTGGTGCGCATCGTCGACGGTACGCTCGCCAAGGGCCAGCGCATCCGCATGATGGGCACCAACGCCGCGTATGAAGTCGACCGCGTCGGCGTCTTCACCCCGAAGCTTACCGCCACGGATATTCTCACGCCCGGCGAGATCGGCTTCCTCACCGCACAGATTAAGGAAGTTGCCGACACCCGCGTCGGCGATACCATCACCGACGACCGCAAGCCGGTCACCGAGATGCTGCCGGGATTCCGCCCGGCGATCCCGGTGGTGTTCTGCGGGTTGTTCCCGGTCGATGCCGCGCAGTTCGAAGACCTGCGCGCCGCCATGGGCAAGCTGCGGCTGAACGATGCGAGCTTTTCCTACGAGATGGAAACCAGCGCCGCGCTCGGCTTCGGCTTCCGCTGCGGCTTCCTCGGCCTGTTGCATCTGGAGATCATCCAGGAGCGGCTGGAGCGCGAATTCAATCTCGACCTGATCGCGACCGCGCCGTCGGTGATCTACAAGATGGACCTGCGCGACGGCACGCATATCGAGATCCACAATCCGGTCGACATGCCGGACGTGATGAAGATTTTGGAGATTCAAGAGCCGTGGATCGAGGCGACGATCCTGACGCCGGACGAATATCTTGGCGCCGTGCTCAAACTCTGCCAGGACCGCCGCGGCAACCAGAAAGAGCTCACCTACGTCGGCAACCGCGCCATGGTGAAATACGACTTGCCGCTCAACGAAGTGGTGTTCGATTTCTACGACCGGCTCAAATCGGTGTCGAAGGGCTATGCCTCCTTCGACTACCACCTCACCGACTACAAGCCCGCCGACCTGGTGAAGATGTCGATCCTGGTCAACGACGAGCCGGTCGACGCGCTCTCCATGCTGGTGCATCGCACCCGCGCGGAAGCGCGCGGCCGCGGTATGGTGGAAAAGCTGAAAGAGCTGATCCCGCCGCACATGTTCCAGGTGCCGATCCAGGCCGCGATCGGCGGCAAGATCATCGCCCGGGAAACCGTGCGCGCGCTGCGCAAGGACGTGACCGCCAAATGCTACGGCGGCGACGCCACGCGTAAACGCAAATTGCTCGACAAGCAGAAGAAGGGCAAGAAGCGCATGCGCCAATTCGGCAAGGTCGACATCCCGCAGGAGGCGTTTATCGCCGCGCTGAAGGTGGATGTGTAACAGCCCTACGAAGTTGGTAAATAATGCCCATCGGACGAGCCACTTTGTAAATGTACGAGGCACTTCTTAAGGGCTGCAACAATCGCTTCTTTATTCTCGCTACCCTTTTCCCAAATGTAGCCATGCGCAAGGCTAATTACGATGCCGCTGCTCAGGTGTAAGAGAAAGCCACCAGGCATAACTGTGATGAGCAGGATACTGGCGCCGCCACGCGACAGGCCTTTCAGTGCTGGTGCAATTAAGTCCTGAAAATCATCTTGCTCCGCTTCCCTGAGCAGAAAATACGCTCGTCCAAGCGCGATCAAGCTAACCAAGGGAGCCACCACGTTAGCGTAGACAATACCACTGCATTCAGTTGCCGTAGCCGATGCTACCAATTTGGCCGGATCGTTCCAATTGCAATAGATTGATACGCCGCAAACCTCGCCACCTATCAACTGAGCCACATTTACGCAGTCTAAGTGCTTGAAGTATTCGCTAACGCTCTCGGCGTGATCGAGAACAACAATGGGCATGCCGCGTGTAGTGATTAGGTCTTTCCAGTACTCATTGGCCCAGATACCAAGTTGGTCCAATGCGCCAAGGTCGGGCAAGGATTCGCTGACGGCATTCCAACTGCCAACAAGGCTGTGTCCGCCATCATAGAGCCTGTGCCAACTGCCGCCGATGTGCGTTCGGAGGTACTCAGCATCCATTGCCTTACTAGCAATTGTGGCGTGCTGATTGCTTAGATGAGTTGTCAGCCAGTCGCTAAATTCGCCCTTGTTCTTCCAGTTAAGAGCGACAGTATAAGCCTCGCTGGTTGCTGACGCTGTTGTGCTCAATGCGCCTTTCACCGAGCCGCTGAGACGTTGCGAAGTCATGCTTCCGACCTCCCGAAGGCGGGAGTTCGTTTCAGAAGCTCGTTTCCGCCACTCGGTAGGGAATTTCATCTGTTAGTCCAGAAGAAAAAACTGCCAGTCAGTGTACCGGCTTAGCCGTCAACTAGTCGAGCGCGAGCATGATGAGAATGCTCTTGACACCCTTTCCTTATCGTGACTATATTCCTATCACCTTTCTCGCTGATAGGCGCCGTCGACGCGCCTTGAAAGCGAGAAAGGTGCGGCCCCGCCTCATGCGGAGCCGCGATGGAGCGCCGGGGAGGCGCCGGGTCCCAAAAGGACTCGCGCACCTGACCAGGTGCGCGGCGGGGTCCGATAATCCCCGCCAAGGGCGCCCCGATAGTGCGCCCTGGCGCTTCCCCAGCGCTCCATTCCCTTTCGAGGGAAAGGAAAAGGGAGAGACCGGCGCGCCCGCGCCGTAAAGAATAGGGCCTGCGGAGCGTTGGCTGTTTGAAAGTTGAATCTGACCGCATGCGCCGACTTATGACCTATATATTCCGACGCTTTCCGCGTCGTAGCATCGGTCGTCGCGACAGCGCGGGAATGACATGGCTCACTGGATCAGGTTCGAGCACGGGGGAAAGCCGGGATTTGGCACGCTGGACGGCGACTCCATCGCCGTGCATTCCGGCGACATGTTCGCCGACGCGCAGCCGACCGGCGACACCATCAAGCTTGCGGATGCCAAAATTCTCACGCCCTGCGATCCGTCGAAGATGATCTGCTTGTGGAATAACTTCCACCAGCTCGCCGCCAAGAATAATTTTCCCATTCCCGACGAGCCGCTCTATTTCCTCAAGGCCCCGAACGCCTATTGGCCCGCAAACCAGCCGGTCAAGCGGCCGCCGACCTATGGCGGAAAAATCGTTTACGAAGGCGAGCTCGGCGTCGTCATCGGCAAAAAGTGCTTCAACATCACCGAGGCGCAAGCTTCCGATTACATTTTCGGTTATACCTGCGTGAACGATGTCACCGCCGTCGATCTTTTGAAAAAGAACCCTTCTTTTGAGCAATGGGCGCGGGCCAAGAGCTTTGACACTTTCGGCGTATTCGGCCCGGTGATTACGACCGGCGTCGATCCGATGACGCTCTCGATCAAGACCATCCTCAACGGCCAGGAGCGGCAGAACTATCCGGTGACGGACATGTTTTTTCCGCCGCATAAGCTCGTTGCCGCGATCTCCCGCGACATGACGCTGATGCCGGGCGACCTGATCGCCTGCGGCACCTCGCTCGGTGTCGGCGTGATGCGCGACGCCAAGAACGTCGTTGAGATCGTCATCGATGGCGTCGGCACGCTCACCAATTCGTTTGATCAGGTGGTCTAACGTTACGCCGTCATGTTCGGCGACATCACCACCTTGATGCAGCCGTCTTCTTTGTCGCGGAAGGTCTTGTACATCTGTGGCCCGTCTTCCAGCCGCACGCGATGGGTGATGACGAAGGAAGGATCGATCTGCCCCCTCCTCAAGCGCGGGCGGCGCCACTACTCACGGAGGGTCCGCACGCGGATTTATTGAAGTTGGAACGTCGCTCCACCGAGTCCGTTCCTATGTTAGCCATGCGACACAGATTTACTTTTTGACGCGGTGTCTTGTGGAGATTATTCTTTGGATAGTTGTCAAAAAGGTCGGCTATGAAACCTAAGAAGAAAAAATCGTCATTTGATCCGAAAGCGTTTCTCTCGAAGGTGAACGGGGGACGCACCATCTCGCAGTTCCGGAAAAATCAGGTCGTCTACCGGCAGGGAGAACCCGCGGATTCGGTTTTTTACCTCCAGACCGGGAAGGCCAAAGTCACCGTCCTTTCTCAGCAGGGCAAGGAAGCGGTTGTCGCGCTTCTGGGAACCGGCGATTTCTTCGGCGAGGGATGTTTGACAGACCAGCCGCTGCGTTTAGCAACAGTGGCGGCTCTGACCGAATGTGAGGTTACCCGAATACCAAAGGCGGAGGTCGTCAGCGTCATTCACGAAGAGCCGGCGTTTGCCGAATTGTTTATCTCGCATCTGTTGGCTCGTAACAGCCGCGTCGAGGAGGATCTGGTCGATCAATTGTTCAACTCGAGCGAAAAGCGGCTGGCACGAACCCTTCTGCTTCTGGCAAATTTCGGAAAGGAAAGTGAGCCGGAGCCGGTTTTGGCACGAATCAGCCAAGAGACGCTCGCGGAGATGGTCGGCACGACGCGATCTCGCGTCAGCTTTTTCATGAACAAGTTCCGGAAACTCGGCTTGATCACTTACAACGGGCAAATCGAAGTCCACCGCTCCTTGTTGAACGTGGTGCTGCACGAGAAGCCGGAAATCAGGAGTTGAGGCCGAGAGATAGGCGGTTTGAAAATTGTAATGGAAAGCGCCACGCTCAACCGTCATGCCCGCGCTTGAATGCTCGCCTACCAGCTAAATCCGGCCGCTACTTTCGTGCGCGGTGACGCATGGGCAACCGCGCGTACTGGCTTTTTGCTTTCGCGCCGGACAATCCTTTCCCTGGGAGCAATCCTTTCACGGGGAACAACCTTTTCCCGCGGCACCCTCGTTTCCCGCGTCGCGCTCACTTCGCGCAACGAACCAGTCTCACGCACCTCACGGGTAGCGGTTTCCGGTGACGCAGCGGCGTCGCGTTGAACACTGGTTTCCGGCGGAGTAACAGTTTCCCGTATTGTCGTGATTTCCTTTGCGCCCGCGTCGTTCTCGGCGACCAACGGCTCGGACTTCGGCGCTTCAATCACGGGCAGCGGGCCCTCGAACACCGCGATGCGGGTGTTTTCCTTGCCCTGCATTTTCACCAAATCGAACAAGACCGCGGCGTTAGCAGGATGCAGGCGGACGCAGCCATGCGAGGCGATGCGGCCAAGCTGCTTGAGCTCGGTCGTGCCGTGGATGGCGTAGCCTTTGTAATAAAAAACCGAATACGGCATCGGCGCGTTGCCGTATTTTCGCGAGCGCCAGAAGCGTTCGAGCCGTTCCGGCTGATAGACGCCGGTCGGCGTGCCGTAGCCGCGCTTGCCGGTAGAGACCGTCCAATTGTAGCGCACCGATCCGTTGATCAGGACCGCCATCCGTTGCGTGGATTTGCTGACGTTGACGACCACGTCGGCAGCAGCCGGTGTCACAATCGCGAGAACGCAAGCGGCCGCCCCAAGGGCCGCAACGGTAACACTACGCATAACTGCCCCCAACGCCTCAACTTTTCCCACACTGGCGCCTAGCATCGCGTAACGTCATGGCTTTTGTAAAGGGCTCCGCATCGCTCGGCTGGTCTAGAATTCGCGCTTTTTCGGGCGTTCGACCGGGTGTAATCAACGTTAATGCGAATGATTCCGCTGCACCATCACGCAGGCTGTCCATGACGATGCGCAAATCCATCCTATCCCTCCTACTGCTCACGCTCGCGGCACCGGCCGGAGCGCAAGACAAAGGCACGCTCAATCCGACGCCCTTGCCGCCGCTGGCGCATCCGGAAGATCCGGCCACGCCCGCGAAGGAACTGTTCGGCCGCAAGCGCGAACCAATCCCGCTCGCGGCGCGCTCGCTTGGCTTCTACGCTAAGGGATGCCTCGCCGGCGCGAAGGCCCTGCCGGTGAATGGAGCGACCTGGCAGGTCATGCGGCTCTCCCGCAATCGAATGTGGGCGCATCCGGACATGATCCGCTATCTAGAAAACCTTGCGGAGAAAGCGCCCAAAGTTGGCTGGCGCGGGCTTCTTGTCGGTGACATGTCGCAGCCGCGCGGTGGTCCGATGCTGAGCGGGCATGCCAGCCACCAGGTCGGGCTCGACGCCGACATCTGGCTCACCCCTATGCCCAACCGGGAGCTCACGCGGCAGGAGCGGGAGGAAATGTCCGCCGTCAACGTGGTGGCCGACAACAAGAAAGAGGTGAACGCCTCCTGGACGCCACAGCATACCGCCATCATCAAGGCCGCCGCCCAGGCGCCGGAGGTAGAGCGCATCCTGGTCAACGCCGCGATCAAAAAACAGCTGTGCAAAGAGGCGGGAACCGACCGCGGGTGGCTGTCGAAGGTGCGGCCCTATTACGAGCACAACTACCATTTCCATGTGCGCATGCGCTGCCCGAAAGACAGCCCGGAATGCAAGCCGCAAGACCCGCCATCGGGGAGCGACGGCTGCGGCAAGGAGCTCGATCAGTGGTTCACTGATGCGGTGCTGCATCCAAAGCCGTCGCCGGTGCCCTCGAAGCCGAGGCCCCCGCTCAAGCTCGCCGACCTACCGCAGGCCTGCCGCCAGGTCGTGATGTCGCCGTGAACGATTGCCCCGGCTTTGCGCGGCTGCGCGTGGCTTGCTAGGGTGAGGAGCGACAGACGGCGCGCCGTGCGCGGGCCGTCTTCCCCAGAACGGCGGTTCCTGGGATGGTCGCTAAAGCTTTTCGGAGAACCGCCAATCATGTTGCGATATATTCTTGTTTGCCTTGCCGCGATGGTCGCAACCGTTCCGGCATCTGCGCAGCCGCAGTCATCAGCCATCACAGTTTTTGCTGCGGCATCGCTGAAAAACGCGCTTGATGACGCGAACGCTGCACTTACCCAGCAGAGCGGAATCAAAGTGGTGGCAAGCTATGCTGCAAGCTCCGCGCTCATCAAACAAATCGAACAAGGCGCGCCCGCGGATGTCTTTATTTCTGCCGACGTTGATTGGATGAATTACGCTGCTCAGCGAAAGCTTATCAACGACAAGACGCGATTCGATCTGCTTGGAAATCGGCTTGTGCTGATCGCGCCTAAGGACTCTCCGCTTGACAAGCTGGCCATCGGTCCTGGTTTCGACATCGCCAAGCTTGCCGGCGACGGCAAGATCGCCATGGGTGATATTCGCGCGGTTCCGGCGGGCATGTACGCCAAGGCGGCACTGGAGAAGCTCGGCGCCTGGACCGCAGCAGAACCAAAAATTGCCATGACCGAGAATGTGCGCGTGGCGCTGACGCTGGTAGCGCGCGGCGAAGCACCGCTCGGCATTGTTTATGAAACAGACGCCAAAGCCGAGCCGCAGGTGAAAATTATCGGCCAGTTTCCCGTCAACACGCATCCGCCTATCATCTATCCGGCGGTGGCGACGAAAGATGCCAAGCCGGAAGCTGCAAAATATCTCGCCTTCCTGCGCTCGGCGACGGCACTGGTCATCTTCGAACGCTACGGCTTCACCTATCTGGTGAAAGCCGGTCCCTGACGCCAGAGAATCGCCCCGTGCTCGATCTCACTCCCGACGAATGGATCGCGATCCGGTTGTCTCTGCGCATCGCGGTCGTAGCGACCATCGTGGCGCTGCCGTTCGGGATTGGCGTCGCTTGGCTGTTGGCACGCAAGGATTTTTGGGGCAAGGCGTTGCTCGACGGCCTTGTGCATCTGCCACTGGTGCTGCCGCCGGTCGTCACCGGTTATCTGCTGTTGCTGTCCTTCGGCCGCCGCGGTCCGATCGGAAGCTTTCTCGCCGATACATTCGGCATCGTCTTTTCCTTCCGCTGGACCGGTGCGGCGCTCGCCTGCGGCATCATGGGATTTCCGCTGCTGGTGCGTGCAGTGCGGCTGTCGATCGAGGCGATTGACCGCCGTTTGGAGGATGCGGCGTCGACGCTCGGCGCCAATAGCGCTTGGACATTTCTCACCATTACACTGCCGCTGGCCTTGCCGGGCATCATCGCCGGCATGGTCCTTTGTTTCGCCAAGGCGCTGGGAGAGTTCGGCGCCACCATCACCTTCGTGTCGAATATTCCCGGCGAAACGCAAACGATTTCGGCCGCGATCTATACCTTCACCCAAGTCCCCGGCGGCGACGCGGCAGCGGGGCGGCTGGTGATCGTCGCCATCGTCATCGCGCTGGCCGCACTGATCATTTCCGAATGGCTGGCACGCCGCGCCGGCACACGTTTTCACGGAGAGTAGAATGCTCTCGGTCAATGTGGAAAAACACATCGGGGATTTTTCGCTCACCGCGCGCTTCGAGACGGCCGGCGGTGCGACCGCTCTTTTTGGACCGTCCGGCGCGGGAAAAACCACCCTGGTGAACATGATCGCAGGACTGGTGACGCCGGACCGCGGACGCATCGCGCTCGATGACGCCGTACTGTTTGATTCTGCCACGCGGACGAACTTGCCGGCGCACCGCCGCCGCATTGGTTACGTATTCCAAGAGGGGCGGCTGTTTCCGCATCTCAGCGTGGGACAAAATCTCGACTATGGCCGGCGGATGAGCGGGATGCGCGCCGACCCCGCTGAAACGGAGCGGGTGATCGCACTGCTCGACATCCGGGCTCTGCTGGACCGGCGCCCGGGCAAGCTATCGGGCGGCGAACGCCAGCGCGTCGCGGTTGGACGCGCGCTGCTGATGCAGCCGCGCCTGTTGTTGCTCGACGAGCCGCTGGCATCGCTGGATGCGCGGCGCAAAGCCGATATCCTGCCTTATCTCGAACGGCTGCGCGACGAAGCCATGGTGCCCATGGTGTATGTCAGCCATCACGCGGACGAGGTCAGACGTATCGCCACATCGGTGGTGCGGATTGAAGCCGGCCGCGTGATGGCGGTTGGCGGGCCTGAGTTGCTCCACAGTGATACCGTCGATGTGATGGCCTAGGACGCATCCGCATGTTTCCCCCCTCCCGCATCGTTTGCCTGACCGAAGAGACCGTGGAGACGCTTTATCTCCTCGGCGAGGAAGATCGTATCGTCGGCGTGTCCGGTTATGCGGTGCGTCCGCCGCAGGTGCGCCGGGAGAAGCCGCGAGTCTCGGCTTTTATCTCCGCGGACATTCCAAAGATACTCGCGCTGCAGCCCGATCTCGTCCTTACCTTCTCCGATCTTCAGGCCGACATCGTTGCTGAATTGATCCGCCACAATGTCGCGGTGCATGCTTTCAATCAGCGCGACGTTATCGGCATCCTCGACATGATCCGCACATTGGGCGCGCTCGTCGGCACGGCGGACAAGGCAGAGGAACTGGCCGCTACCCTTGAACAGCGTTTGACGCAGGCGCGCGCGCGTAGTGCCGCGCACTTGCGGAAGCCTCGCGTTTATTTTGAGGAGTGGGACGATCCGATGATTACCGGCTTGCGCTGGGTATCGGAATTGATTGAAGCGACCGGCGGCATCGATGTATTCACGGAACACTCACACGGAAAGAACGCAAAGGAACGCATCGTATCGGCGGACGACGTGATCGCTGCCCAGCCGGACATCATTATCGGCTCATGGTGCGGCAAGAAATTCGTTCCGGCGAAGGTCCGGGGACGGCCGGGCTTCGCCGAGATCCCCGCCGTGCGCACCGGCTGGCTGCGCGAGATCAAGTCGGCGCTAATCTTGCAACCAGGCCCTGCCGCGCTTACCGACGGACTCGATGCCATCCAAGCCATCGTCCGGGGATGGACAGAAAGCAGCGTGCCGAAAGCGTCCTGACCCAGTTTCGGACGCTTGCGGGCTATGCTAAGCAACGCGGCGCACCGAGGCCCTATTTAAGCGCCGCAACGATGGACAGAAAGCTATGACGCCGATCGCCCAGCGCCTCCCAGCCGCATTCCGCAGCGAATTGGCACTCGCATTATTTCTGGTGGCGCTCGACGTGGTTGCCCGCACGACCCCGCATATCTGGAATTTCATGCCGGTCGCTGCAACCGCTCTATTTGCCGGCCGGACTTTCAGCAACCGCGGGCTCGCGCTGCTCGTGCCGTTGGCCGCCATGCTACTCGGCGATCTCATCATCGGTTTCGACAGCTTACGGATGGAGATTGTCATCTACGCATCCATGCTGCTTCCCGCCGCGGTCGGTATCGCCTCGCGCCGTTTGAGCGGCGTAGCGGTTGTTGTCGCGGCCATGCTGGCGTGCTCGCTGTTCTTCTTCGGCGCTACCAATTTCGCGGTCTGGGCCTTCGGCACAATGTATCCGCACACCCTCGCCGGCTTGACCCAATGCTTCGTCGCAGCGCTGCCGTTCCTCGAGAAGACGGTGTTCGGCGACCTGTTATGGACGGCCATATTGTTCGGCGGCGCCTGGCTCATGGGCCGGCTTCCAGCCGCTTCGGGATCGCAGCGCGCGGCCTGACCTATCCGCTAACGAACTTCCGCACGCGCTGCCAGAAGGCCCGCGCGCGCTCCGGCCTCGTGACCGGAACCTGCGGGTCCGGGTCGGCGAGCCTCAGTCCGACCGTGACGACGCGCCCATTCGCCACCTTATGCGCCACCAGCGCGATCGTGCCGATCGGCAAAATATCGCCGGTTTTCGCGGGGCGCTTCAGATGCGCGCGAAAATCCTCCGCCAGGGTCATAGCGGCGTCCTCGGGTGCGATCTGCAATCCGTAGATTTCCGCAAGCGCGCCCAGCGTCACCTCACCTGAAACGAAGAAATCGCCGAGCAACCGTGGGTCCGGCTTTGCCGGCGGCGGCATATCGACAAAGAAACGGTCTAGCGCCTCCGCCTTTTCCGGCGGTGCCAAGAGATAGACGTAATCGCCTTCTTGCACGGTTTCGGTTTCTGCGGCCGTCAGCACCTGTTCATTGCGAATAAAAAGCGTGGGCCGGGCCCACGACGGAATAATGCGGCGGCGCAGGTAGGGGCTGTTGGCGCCCACGGCGTAGCCAACGAGTTCCTGCGCCAGTTGGCCCGGCAGATCCAATTCGATTCGGCGCGGCAGCCGTCGCGTGCTCGGCAAGGCGAGCCCTAGGCGGCGCGCGGCTGCCGAAATGGTCCAGCCCTGGACCAGAAGCGAAACCAGCACCACGACAAAGGCGATGTCGAAATAGAGGCTCGCCCTCGGCAGGCCGACCAAAAGCGGAATCGATGCGAGAAAGATACCAACCGCGCCGCGCAGACCGACCCAGGAGATGAAGAGCTTTTCGCGCCAAGGGAAACGGAATGGCGCGAGACAAAGGAAGACCGCGATGGGCCGGGCGACGAACATCAACGTAAGCGCAACCGCGAGCGCCGATCCGAGACTGCCGAGCAGCCGTTCCGGCCAGACCAGAAGCCCGAGCAGCACGAACATGGCTATCTGTGCGAGCCAGGTGACGGCGTCGAGAAAGACCACGACGGTGTTGTGAGCGCGCGTCGGCCGATTGCCGATCACCAGGCCGGCGAGATAGACCGCCAGGAATCCTGACGCATGCAGGCTCGAAGCAATGCCGAATAAAACCAAGGCGCTGGTAGTCACGAAGGGCGCGTGTAGCCCTTGCGCCAATCCCAGCCGGTTGAGCGCCCAAACCACAGCGCGGCCGCCGAGAAAGCCGATGATGCCGCCGAGCACCGCCTCGCGCGCGAAGGCCAAGGCGACGCCTTGCCAGGACTGATCGCCTAGCAGCAGGAATTGGACGAGCATCATGGTGAGAAAGACAGCGAAAGGATCGTTGGTGCCAGACTCTACTTCAAGCGTGCCGCCAACGCGCGGACGCAATCTCAAGCCGCGGGAATGAATCAGCAAAAACACCGCAGCCGCATCGGTTGACGCCACGACAGCCCCGATCAGAACAGCTTCGGTCCATCCGATATTCAGCGCGAATTTGGCGACAGGGGCGGTGAGCGCCGCGGTCAGCAACACGCCCACGGTCGCCAGTAAAACCGACGGGACAAGCACCGTACGGAAGGTCTGAAACCGCGTTCGCAAGCCGCCGTCGAAGAGGATAAGCGCCAGCGCTACGGAGCCGACCGTATAGGTCATCCGCACATCTTCGAACG
>JAXDOS010000046.1:0-3963 GCA_034668785.1 Alphaproteobacteria bacterium | reverse complement strand
CATGCGCACGGGATCGTCGGTGCGCTCGGACGGCTCCTTGGCCTCTTTGACGGCGACCGGCTTGGAAGTGACCTCGACGAGTTCGCCTTCGCTCTCCTCCGGCTCGTCGGGTTCCTCGCTCTTCTCTTCCTCGTCGGTCTCGGCCTCTTCGGATTCGATGGTGTTAATGCCCATCTCGTTGAGCATCGCCAGAATGTCCTCGATCTTCTCGGAGGTCACTTCCTCCGAAGGCAGGACGGCATTCAACTGTTCATAGGTGACGTAGCCGCGCTTCTTCGCCAGCTTGATCATTTTGCGGACGGCGGCGTCGGAAAGGTCGAGCAGCGGCGCGCCTTCGGGCGCATCCGGGGTTTCCTTTTCCGGCGCCTCGCCTTTGGCCTCTTCTTTTGCCTTCGGCTTACGCGCCGCCGTTGCCGCTACCGCTGCCTTACTCGCCATTCTTCTCTCCTGGCCGCCGCATGAGCCGTTCGCGCCCGTAACCGGGCGGCCATGGCTCACAACTGGCGGCGGAACCGGCAGCACCGCGCCGGCACTGCCGAATCGAGCTTCGAATTGTCGCCGAAGCCCCGTTAAACTCCAATTAACCCTTCTTTATTCAACACTTTGCCAACCGGAAACGCTTTATTTCGCCTGCCGCGCCGTTTTGTCCGCCGGGCTGGCGTTTTTCCGGGACGTTATGTCAAAAACTACGTGCCGGACGTCCGGATGAGACTCCAAACCCCTCGATCAAAGCCTCGGTTCCGTCGGCGGCAGAGAGCCGAGTTTTCACATCCTGCAACCAGGAATAGTTAGCCTCGTTGCTTTCCTGCCCCAAGGCTAGCTCGGCATCCTTCAACTCCTTAATTAGGGAATGCCACTGCCGATGCAAGGCAACAAGCTGT
The DNA here is from genome assembly GCA_034668785.1 of Alphaproteobacteria bacterium. Taxonomy (GTDB): domain Bacteria; phylum Pseudomonadota; class Alphaproteobacteria; order Rhizobiales; family Xanthobacteraceae; genus CANKHA01. Next base: position 3,082 of record JAXDOS010000046.1, on the reverse strand, counting down.
TTCCAGGTCAATAACACGTCTTCGGGGGCGGCTTCCGGCTGCAAACCCCAGACTGAGGTGGTGGTGATGGCCTTATCCACCCGGTCCAGCACGTCGGCGAGCCCCCGGGCGGTAAGCTCCGCCCGCATTCGCTCCGCCTCGATACCATCTCCGTCGGCATAAATGTCGATCAAAACGCCCTTGAGGCGCTGGGCATCGGCATGGCGGAACTCCAGTTGCGCCAATTCCTCCAGGTGATCGTGGAGCAGCCAGGGGTGGTTCAGCGCCGCTTGCAGGATCAGCGCCTCCCGCCGCGGGATCGAAGTCCGGTGCCCGCGATGGAGGGCGCTGGTCGCCAACTGCTGACTCGCGACCATATAGGGCTGCGGCCGGCCGGCGGCGGTGCGCGCGGCATAGCCTGGAGACCGGTTGGCGCCTCGTTCCCCCGATTGCCATTGATTGCGCTCCCGCCAGCGGTCCTCGCCCGCCGCACGCCGTGGGCGAAACCCCCCGCTCTGGCTGAACAAGCCTTGCAGGCGCTCGGCAAAGTCCTGGCGGTAATATTTGCGCACCGACTCGTTGCCGATCGAGGCGATGACTTCGCCGATGCGGGCTTCGAGCGCGGCGCGCCGCTCCGGCGTATCGAAACCGCCGGCTTCGGTTTCCCGGGCCCATAGCATCTGCGCCAGCGGACGCGCTTGCGCGATGACTTCGCCAACCGCCTCGCGCCCGCCCGAGCGCACGAGATCGTCCGGGTCTTGACCTTCCGGCAGCAGCGCGAATTTCAGGCTCTTGCCGGGCAACAGCCGCGGCATGGCCAAATCGACCGCCCGATAGGCGGCGCCGCGCCCGGCGGAGTCACCGTCGAAACACAGCACCGGCTCGTCGGCGATCTTCCACAGCAACGCGAGCTGGTCCTCGGTGAGCGCGGTGCCGAGCGGCGCGACGCTCGCCTCGAAACCGGCGGTCACCATGGCGATGACGTCGACATAGCCTTCGACCACGACGACCTGTTTCCCCGCGTGCGCCGCCGCGCGCGCGGCGGGCAAGTTGTAGAGGTTCGAACCTTTGTGAAAGAGCGGCGTTTCCGGCGAGTTCAGGTATTTCGCCGCGACGTCTTTTTCCAAGGCGCGGCCGCCGAAGGCAATGACGCGGCCGCGCAGATCGGTGATCGGAAACATCACGCGGTCGCGAAAGCGATCGAACGGCACCGGGATGTCGTCGCCGGAAATCAAAAGCCCGGCTTCGATCATGTCGGCGGTGGAAATGCCGTGGCCGCCGAGATGCTCTTTCAGCGCGTAGCGTTCGCCGGGCGCATAACCGATGCGGAATTTCAATTGCGTGGCGGGGTCGATGCCGCGATCGGCGAGATAGCCGCGTGCCTTGGCGCCGGTCCGCGCGGCCAGCGTCGCCTCGAAGAATTTGGCGGCGAGTTCGAGCACATCATGCAGCGTCTTGCGGCGCGCTTCGTGCGCTTCGTCGTCCTGGGAAACCTTCGGCAGCGGCATACCCGCCTGCGCGGCAAGGCGCTCCACGGCCTCCGGGAAGGAAAGCCCTTCCGTTATCATCACAAAATCGAAGATCGAGCCGTTCTTCTGTGAAGAGAAATCAAACCAAGCCTGCTTTTGGTCATTGACGAAGAACGATGGCGTCTTCTCTTTGTTGAAAGGTGATAATCCCTTCCATTCGCGGCCAGCCTTGCGTAATTTCACGCGCCGGCCAACGACTTCCGAAACCGGGAGCCGGGCTTTCAACTCGTCGAGGAATTGAGGCGAGAAACGCATGGAGTTGGAGCGCCTTCAGAATGCAAGTCAGCTTATCGCCGGGGCGAATCGTTCTCGCTACTAATACGGAGAATTAAGACGCCGGTTGGGAGCAGGAAGCCACGCCTGCAGGCGGGAATATCGGGTTTTCCGTGTTTTCCACAGCGGCTGGCAAAACCTAGCTCGTCGCGATCCTGCTAAACGCGCCTAAATCTTGGCAAAGCAGTTTGAGGTCCCCAATGTCCGAATTCTGTATCTGCTGTGGGCAGCCTGGCAAATATTCGATCCATCTAGCGGTGCGGATCCAGGCCGACAGGCTCGTGGCACTTCCGCGCTATTACCGCCCAAACCAACATGCATCCCGCTTAGGGAGGCAGTGCGTCCCTGATCGGGATGGCCGGAACAAGTCCGGCCATGACGAGTAAGCGGGTCTACTCAGATTATCCCGCCTTTGCCGGCTTAGCCTGCATCTTGCCGGCGGTGTGGCCGCACTTGCATTCGAAGAACAGCCGCTCAAGCGTGGCGGAGCCCGGCGCCGGCTCGCGGCGCACGACACGCATCTCGGCGCCGCATTGCGGGCAGGTCTGCGTGAGTGGCGGGGCGTTGGAGAAATCCGATCGGGACATGGCGTAACCCTCATGGTTTGATTTCGGCACCGGACGAGACCGCTCGCATGGGCCGCTGAGTTGTACCGGAAATACAATAGGTTCCGGTCCTGTGGCAAGCCGTTCGCCAATCCCGCTTGCCTTGCGCATCCGGTCGGCGTAGGGCGCGTGCATGCCTTCCTCCGATGACGCGCCTGCCGATCCGGCGGCGAAACCGCCCTTCATCGTCCCCCTATCCGCGCTTTACAAGACGTTCTTCTGGGTCGGGCTGTTCAGCTTCGGCGGCGGCCTAAGCGCCTGGGTGCATCGGGAGATCGTGCAGCTTCGCGGCTGGATGACCGACGAGGAATTCTTCTCCGGCTATGGACTGAGCCAGGTCTTGCCCGGGGTGAATTCCACGAACCTCAGCGTCTATATCGGCCAGCACCTGCGTGGCACCGTCGGCGCGCTGGTGGCGCTGCTGGGTCTCCTCAGCGCACCCTTCGTCGTGGTGATCGCGGCGGCCGTCACCTACGAACGCCTGCTCGGCGTTCCGGGCTTTCAGCTCGCCATGCAGGGCGTCGCCGCCGCGGCCATCGGCATGCTGATCCGCATTGCCATGATCGCCTCCAAAAACTCGACGCGGCGGGTGATACCCGCGCTGGTCATGGTGGGGACATTCGCGGCAGTCGGCATCTTCCATTTGCCGCTGCTGCTGGTGGTGCTGGTGGCCGGGCCGCTCAGCGTCGCCGCGGC
>JAXDOS010000045.1:0-13529 GCA_034668785.1 Alphaproteobacteria bacterium | reverse complement strand
TCAAGCTTCGGGGTCCAACTCACGATAAACGCCAACTGCATCATCAACAGCACCCAAACGATGGATTTCCTTAGTGCGGGGGTGATTACCGCGAATATCGATAAGTTTGCCGATATGTTTATCCAGTGCACCAACACGACCCCGTTCAAAATCGGGCTTAACGCCGGGCTGGGAGTGGGCGCCACCGTCGCAGTGCGTAAAATGACCGGTCCCGGCGGAGCAACGATCAACTATTCCCTCTACCAAGATGCCGCTTACACCACAATTTGGGGCAACACTCCCCCCACAGACACCGTTAATCCCACCGGCACTGGCGCGTCCGTGCAATTCAGGGTTTACGGGCGAGTTCCACCCCAAACGACGCCGGCACCAGGAGCCTACACCGATACCATTACCGTCACCGTCACCTATTAAAGCGTTGTGGGTGTTCAGCCGTGACCAGCGACAGGCGCTAGACAAATCATTGCGCCGCCTAGGTTTATCCGGTTTGAGGTCGTACCATTGCAAGAAAAAAGCCCTTTCCGTTACCAACTTAAAATAGAGCAAGCAGCGTGTTAGGTTGCTGTTATCCTTAATGAATTCTTTAAGGAATTTTGCGTAAAACCATACCAGCAATCTGGCAGTCGCCGGCGGAGGGCCGTCCGAACACCAGTTTGATGAGTATGCAGAATGTACGCTCGCAGATCGATAGAAGCGCGCCGCCTGCCGCGGAAAGTTATGCTTGTCATTGCGGCTCTGCTCGCGGCGTCGAGCAGCGCCGTTTTCGCCCTCACTACCGTCACGAGCACATTTACCACCACGATCACAATTCAGGACACGTGCCTTATTTCAAGTGCGGCGAACATCAACTTCAACACCCAGGGTGTGCTGAGCGCAAACGTAGACCGGACCGGCACCATCACCGTGCAATGCACCGCCGCGACGACCTACAACATCGGGCTCAACGCCGGTACCGGAGTTGGTGCGACGGTCGCGGTCCGTAAAATGACCAGTCCCGCGCCCGCCACGATCAACTACTCACTTTACAGCGATGCCGGCTACACGACGGTCTGGGGCAATACGATCTCTACCGACACTGTTCCTGGTACGGGCGACGGCACGCCCATTTCCCATACGGTTTGGGCTCGGGTCCCGGCGCAGACAACGCCGGCAGCGGGTGTTTACACCGACACAATCACCGTCACCGTGAGCTACTGAATCGACCGCTGGAGGTTATCATGCGCATTTCTTCTCTTGCAGCTCTGGCCACCGCTTCCCTGATATTGCTGCCGGCGTCATTGCTGCCGGCGTCATTGCGGGCGGCTTCGCTTCAGGTTTCACCAATCAGCATCGAGGTGCAGGCGCCAACCGCGGCGGCCACCATCAAACTTCACAACAGTGGAACGGAAGTTCTCAACGCGCAGATTCGCGTCTTCCGCTGGACTCAGGTGAACGGCGAGGAAAAGTTCGAACCCACCAATGACGTCGTCGCCAGCCCGCCGACCATCAGCTTGGCTCCTAATACCGATTACACGGTGCGTCTTGTGCGCGTGACGAAGCAGCCGGTTGCTCAGGGGGAAACCTACCGGCTGTTCGTGGACGAGCTTCCTGACAACAAGGCCCAGCAAAGTCGATCGGTCACGCTCGTCATGCGATATTCGATTCCGGTATTCTTCTATTCCCGCGACACCGCCGAGGCCAAGCTGGCATGGTCGATCGAGCGTCGCGGCGGCCAAGTCTATGTTGTAGCCACGAACGCCGGAGACCGGCATGCGCGCCTCTCGTCGCTAAAGCTTCGTGACGCCAACGATACAACGGCATCCTTCGGTAACGGTCTCACTGGTTATGTTCTGGGTCATTCAACGATGCGTTGGCAGGCACCCGGCAACAGCAGCCGGTTGGGCGCCGCGAGTCCGGTCGTGATCTCCGCTCTAAGCGATTCCGGCCCAATCAATGCGTCCACGTCTGCGCAGTCCGCGCGTTGAACTACTTTTCTTCATGCTGATTCTGTCTCTGGTAGCGTTGTTCCTACGTCCATCCAGCACGGCAGCAGCGGAAGAACCGCGTCAGCTTCAGCTTGAAGTTTCCATCAACGATACTCCGATCCATCTCATCGGCGCCTTTACACAGCTCGCCGATCGGCGGATAGCGGCGCGGCGAACCGAGCTCACGGAAATGGGCATCAAAGCCCCGGGCTCAGGAAGTGGCGACGACCTCATTGTCCTCGACGACATGACCGACGTTGAATACCGCTATGATGAACCTACGCAGGCTATTTTTTTCAAGCTCGGAGATGACCGGCGTGTCGCAAAAACCTTCGATGCGCGTGGCAGCTCCGAGGAAATCGCCGCTAGCCGAACCGATTATGGAGGCGTGCTGAATTACGCGCTGTTTGGTTCCTCAACGAAGTCGGTCGGCGCTTCCGCATTTACTTTTTCCGGCGCCAACGCGTCGCTGGACGGGCGGATATTTGGTCCTTCGGGAACGCTGAGCCAGTCCGCCATCATCGGCGCGACGACGACGCGGAACTTCGACGCGTTGCGGCTCGATACGACCTGGAGCTATTCCGATCCGAAAAGCCTGCTGACCTATCGGGCGGGGGACATCATTTCCGGCGGTTTAGCCTGGACGCGTCCGATCCGTGCCGGCGGGGTGCAAATGCAAAATAATTTCGCGCTGCGCCCCGACCTGGTGACGCTTCCGCTGCCGACGGTGTCCGGCAGCGCTGCGGTGCCGTCGACGCTCGACGTCTATGTCGACTCGGTGAAGACGCACTCGCAAGAAGTGCCGGCGGGGCCTTACCAGATCAGCAACGTTCCGATGCTGTCCGGCGCGGGGACCGCACGTGTCGTCGTTCGCGATGCGGCCGGACGCCAGACCGAAATGAGCCTGCCTTTCTACACCTCCCCGAAGCTGCTGAAGCCGGATCTCGTGGACTTCTCGGTTGAGGCCGGTGCGCCCCGGATTCTCTATGGCAGTCAATCCAGCAACTATGTTGCTAGTCCAATCGGCGCTGCAAGCTTGCGCGGTGGACTGTATGATTGGCTCACGGCTGAAGCTCATGTCGAGGGGGGAACTGATTTTTTCAACGGCGGTGTTGGCGCCGTCACCAGCTTGAACTCCGCGGGCTTACTATCGCTTGCTGGAAGCGGAAGCGGGTTCCGCAATTCATTCGGATTTCAAAGCTACGTCGCCTATGACGCGCAGTTCGGGGCGGTAAATTTTCATGCCAGTTCGCACCGGACGTTCAAGGATTACAATGACCTTGCTTCGGTCACCGCGCGCTTTTTACCGACGCCCTTATCTACTATCGCCTCTCCGTCGTTGCTTTTGACAAGCGCAAAGCCGGCAAGATCCGCCGAAACAATTTCGATCGGCTTTCCTATCCCCTTCGAAGCCTCGTTGAATTTCGGATTTTTGCATCAGATGCTCGATGACGGAACGCGTTCCAACATCTTCAACGTCTCCTACTCGAAACAGATATTTTCTACGGCATCGCTCAGCGTCACCGCATTTGCAGACCTTTCGGACAAAAAAAACGTCGGCATCTTCTTCGGTCTATCGATGCCCCTTGGCCTGCCGGCCTCGCTTGGCGGTCCGGTATATGCGTCCGCCAGCGCCTCCAGCACGCGCAACGGCACCAACACCGCGTTCGACGTGGTCAAATCGATGCAAGCTGAGCCGGGCAGTTACGGCTGGGGGTTGCGCGAAAACCGGGGCAGCAGTCCCTCACGTTCCGCGGCGGGCTCCTACCGTTCGTCGGTGGCGCAATTCGATGGCTTCGTTCAACAAGCTGCAGCGACCACGAACGCTTCCGGTCAAATCCAGGGCGCAATCGCGGTGGCGGGTGGCGGAGTTTTTGCATCCAATCGTATCGACGACGCTTTTGCCGTGGTCAACGTCGGCGCGCCGGACGTCGAAGTGCAATATGAGAACCGGCCCGCCGGCAGAACCGACGCCCGAGGCCAGTTGTTGGTACCTGGTCTGCGGTCCTATCAAAAAAACCAGATCGCAATCGAACCGCGCGACCTGCCGCTGGATGCCGACGCGGCCGTGACGCAGAACATCGTCGCGCCGGCGGACCGCAGCGGCGTTGTGGTGAACTTCGGCGTCAAGACTGAAGTCCGCGCTGCTGTCGTCGTTTTTGCCGGCAAAGACGGAAACTTCATCGCGGCCGGCTCGCGTGGGCAGCTTGAAGGCGGTTCCGAAGCCTTTGTCGTCGGATACGACGGCCGAGCCTACGTCAAGGAACTCGGTGACGCGAATACTGTCACGGTTGCGGACGGTACGAATGAATGTCGCGCTTCCTTTCCTTTCGCTCCGGCGAAGAACAACCAAGTCGTCATAGGTCCAGTAGTCTGTCAGTAAAGGTGTTATTGTGCGTTTGGTATCCCTAGTATCGTTGCCGCGGTTAGCGGCCTTGTCTTCCGGTCAGGCTGCCGTCCAGCCTCGGAGGATCCGGCGCAATCTGCTAACGCGGCTCGGCTTAGCAGTTGCATTCGGTTTGACGGTCTGCTGTCTGGCAACGCCGGCGGCGGCTGCAATCATCTGCACGACAACAATGACCAACGTCAACTTTGGAACGACCGTCGACGTTCTACCTGGTACCCCCGTCGACGTGACCGCTACCCAAACCATTACCTGCAGCGGCGCTACGGCGAATTCAACCTATCGTTTTTGCACCGACATACGATCCGGAACCGACGTCTCGGGCAATCAGCGGCGGATGGCCTCCGGGGCCAACCGGCTGAATTTCGATTTATACAAAGACGCGGGACGCACCGTGCAGTGGGGCCATTATTCCACTCTATTTCTGGGAGGCGGCAGCCAAACCGATCTCACCAGTAATGGTGCTGGCGCTATTTCCGGGACCGTCACTCTCTTCGCAAGGCTCGCCGGCAGCCAGCAGACAGCGATACCCGGCGCTTATTCTGAAAACATGAATGGTGGCACCACTAACGATATGCAATATGGCTCGCTGGCTTCTGCCGGCGCCTGTCCAATTGGTGGAACTCTCATCCAATATACCTTTACCGTGAGCACGACGACGGTCAAAAATTGCAATATCACCACGCCCACCCTTAATTTCGGTTCAACCCTCAACCTGGCTAGCGCAGTAACCGCCACGAGTATAATAACCACGACCTGCACCAGCGGCACTACATACACAATCGGTCTTAGCGCCGGGAACGGGCCGGGTGCGACGGTGGCAGTTCGAAAAATGACTTTTGGCGCGAACACGATCAACTATTCGATCTATACCAACGTTGGCCATACGACGGTGTGGGGAGCCGGTACTGTTTCTGGAACCGGCACCGGCGGCGGAACGGCCACCACAGCCTTTGGGCAGGTGCCGGCACAAGCGTTGCCGAACCCAGGCGCGTACTCTGATACAATCATAGCAACCGCCACTTTTTGAGTGACAATTTTTGCTACTCCGCCTCGACGCCCTGCTTATGCAGCATCGTGCTGATGAAGGCGATGGCTTCCGGCGGCGTGGAGCCCAACTTGCGCATCAGAAACTCAACGTCGTCATATGCCATCGGCTCGAAGTCCTCGCTGACACTTTTGCCTAAACCGCTGAACTCCGGGTCGGTAAAGGCGGCCTGGTACGCTTCGCGATAGGCGCGAACGTAAGGTTCCGGCGTTTTCGGCGGCAGCGCGATCCATTTGTCGATCGCGGTCATGCTCGCCCAATAATCGAAGGCTTGGCGCGCGAGTACATCGGGGATTTTGTCTTGTATCAACGTGGCGAACAAAGGCGCGCCGCCCCACTCGGGACGGGCAACCATCTGGCCGTGTTGCATTGAGCCGGTCTGGCTCAATGCGATGAACTTACCGGTCTCGATCAGTTTCTGCGCGAGAAACAGATTCGCGGTCGAGGTCATGTCGATTTCACCGCGCTCAAGCGCGATCATCAGGTCGTTGGTTCCGGGATAGCCAAGTACCCATTTCACATTCCAGCCGAGAAATCCCACGCCCCAGGCCGTGGTTTGCATCCCCGATCGCGGGACGCCTCCCAATGCTCCCATGATGACGGGCGCCGCGTTCTTGTCGTGGAGCCTGGGCTCGGCGTCCTTTCGGATCATAAGCACGGAGCCGCCGCGGCCGACGCCGCCGACAATTGCGAATGTAGTCGGATCGTATGCCGATGCCGGGCGGCGATAGAGCAGGGGATCGGCCTGGGTCGTCGAACCCATGGTGAGCGTCAATCCATCTGGAGCGACCTGCTTGACGAAATAATTCATCGCCGTGACGCCTTGCGCGCCGGGAACGTTGCGCACGACCACGGTCGGCTTGTCGGGCAGATGCGCGGCAATGTAACCGGCGATCAGCCGGCCGGAGGTATCGGTGCCGCCGCCAGGTGCGCTCCCCACGATCACGGTGACATTCTTGCCTTTGAACGACGGCGCCTCATCCGCGTGCGCCGCGAATTGACCGAGCAGGAGGGTAAGCAACGCAATTGAGAACCGTCGCATTATTGTGAGCTCCATATGTCGCGTCGGAGAGTCACTTTTTCAGAAACTGAAGTTCGCTCGACCATTTGCGCCGCACGGTTTCTGCGTAATCCCGGTCCACCGTATTCACCGCCGGAAACTTATCCCGCCAATGGAACGGCCGCACCGCATAGATGATCATGCGGCTCATGGTGGTGTCGCCGCTCTCGCGCTTATCCGGATGCAGGACCGGATCGATGAGGCCGGTCCAGCAGCCGTCGATGGTGTCGGTCTGCAGTTTCGGATCCCAGCGGGTGGACACCGCCCACATGACCTCGGTCGGATTAGTAATGTCGATGTCTTCGTCGACAACGATGATCAGCCGCGTCATATAGGCGCCGGCGCGGCAGCCGGCGGCGACAAGCCCCGCCATCTTGGCGTGGCCGGGGTGGATCTGCTTGATGGCGATGACGTTAATGAAGCTCGATCCGCCGCCGGGCAATTTCCACACGCCCTGAATGCCCGGCACGCCGGCCGCTTCAATTGCATCCCACAGCGCCGCGACCTGCGGAATTTTTATCTGCCGTCCGGGATAGGTCGGCTTGGTCGGCGGCTGGCCGATCATGATCGGGTTGTTACGGTGATAGATCGCCTTGACGTGCATCACCGGCTCGTTGCGAGCGTCGGAGGCGTAATAGCCCGGCCATTCGCCGAATGGTCCCTCCGGGCGCGAGTCTTCCGACGGCGGCGGCATGAAGCCGTCGTAGACGATTTCCGCATCGGCGGGGATGGGAACGCCGCTCACGCGCGCCGGCACGACATCAATCGGACGGCCGATGCGGCCGCCGGCAGCGGAATATTCCGGCTCGTTTTCCTTCGACGCGGCGGACGCGACCACGCCCAGGATCGGGGCTTGGCCGACGGAGATTGCGATCGGGCAGGGCTTGCCTTTGGCCCACCACTTGCGGCGGATGACGTCGCCGTGCTTGCCCTCTTCAATGAAGACCGAGAGCGTCTTTTCGTCCGCGACGCTGACCCGATAGGTGCCGAGGTTGACCCAGTCGCTGTCAGGGTCCTTGACGATCACCACGCATTCGGTGCCGACGTAATTGCCGCCGTCGCCGCCATGCCATCTCGGCGTCGGCAGCTTATTGACGTTGACGGCGTCGCCTTCGATCACGTTCTCGTAGACCGGCCCGGTATTCACCAGCCGCGGCGGGATCGGCTGGCTCTTCTCTTTCGGACGGCTGCGATAGGCTTTGACCGCGTTGAGGTCGAGATCGCCAACCACGAAACGCGCCACGCGCACATTGCAGAGGATGCGGTGGCTCGGATCGCATCCCTTCATATTCTCGAACAGCATCACTGGCGGATAAAGGTGTTCGTGGCTCAGCTCGAACAGCGCGCCGATCTCAAGGTTGGGATCGGCGCCTTGCACGCGCTTGAATTCACCGGCGGCTTCGGCCCGTTCGAGGAAGACGCGCAAGTCTCCCATCGCGGCGGTGTCATAGTCTTTATTCTGCTTCGTTACGTCCAGCATTGAACTCCCTACCTCGATTTTTTTTGTTCTGCGCGAAGCGCGGCAGCTTATTCCTTTTCGCCGCTCTTTTCGCCGCCAGGTTCCTTGACCGTGGTGAATTCCTTGACCTTCTGCACAATAGGCGCGGGCGTCGCAATCATGTCGGCGACGATCTTCGTCACCTCTTCACCGGTATGCGGATCGATGTCCATCTGCTGCTTGGCGGCTTCGGCGAGGAAGTCGGGGTCCTTCACCATCTGGTTAAAGGCCGTGCGCAGCACGCCCAGGACTTCAGGTGGCGTTCCGGGCGGCGCGGCAAACGGCCGCTCAATCGCCACCGACGCGCTGATGAAGGTGAACATGATTTTTTGCTCGTCGTTCTCGGCGAGTTCGATCAGGGTCGGAACGTCGGGAAGGTCAGGCTCCTTCTTGAAGCCGACCTGCATCAACGGAACGATCAATTTGTCCCGTACCCAGTCCGGCTTCGTCGCTTTCCAGGAACTCCAGGGATTGGCGCCGCGCCCTTCGACCTCACCGCGCTCCATAGCGAGATTAACCGCAGTGCTGCCGGCATAGCCCTGGACGATGCGGAATTTCGTGCCCAGCGTCGCGTTGAGAAGCGCGGGGTAGGTGGTCATTGTGCCGCTTGCGGAGTCCGAGCCCATGATCACTTCGCGTTTTTTCGCCTCGGCGATGCTCTTGATTCCGGTCTTATGCCAGACCGCGAGCACATCCGCCGTCTGGCTCACGCTGCCGATCCAGGCCAGCTGCTCAGCCTTGAATGCAATCTCGGTTTGCCCGAGCGCTTGGTAAACCGGCATCGACTTATTGAATGTCGCGATGACGGTGCCGTCCTTTGGCGCGATGCCGTAGATGTAGCTCGTGGCCTTGGTGCCGGACGCGCCTTGCATATTGGAGACGACCACCGTCGGCTTGCCGGGAATGAAATTGGCGAGATGACGGCCGACCAGACGCCCATAGGCATCATAACCGCCGCCGGGTGGCGAACCGACGATGATGCGAATGACCCTGCCCTTGAAATAATCGTCGGCCCGCGCAGGGCCTGCGAGCGTAGCGAGCAGGGCGGTGCAACCGAAGAACGAAACCGCCCCGGCGACGACCCAAGTTCGTCTTGCTGTAAGGTGCATGCCCGTCCTTGCGCTCTTTCTCGGCAGCCTAGCGTAGCCTTTTTATAACACAAATGCTCCGCCGCGCATTGTCGCGTTGCACTTCCCATGGCAAAAAGCGAAAGTGATGTCGCAGCTTGTCGGACCGCGTCGGGCGGCGCAATTGCTGGCGTTTACGGGAGGAATCATGAGTTCGTATTGGCCGACGCTGGGAGAATATGTCGCGGCCCTCGACAAAGCCGGCAAGCTCACCCGCGTCACCATCCCGATCAACAAAGATACCGAGCTGCATCCGCTGGTCCGCCTGCAATTCCGCGGGTTGCCGGAAAGTCAGCGCAAGGCATTCCTGTTCGAGAATGTGGTGGATAGCCGGGGACGGAAATACGACATCCCGGTGCTGGTCGGCGCGTTGGCGGGATCGGCGGATATCTACGCCATGGGCATGCGTTGCGATTTGAAGGACATCGACAAGGTTTGGAAACAGGCGCTTGCGAACCTGATCCCGCCGGTCGAGGTCAAAACCGCGCCGTGCCACGAAGTAGTCATTACCGGCGAGGAACTGACGAAAGAGGGGCAGGGGCTCGGCCGTCTGCCGATCCCGATTTCCACGCCAGGCTTTGACAATGCGCCCTATACCACCGCGGGTCATTGGGTAACCAAGGACCCGGAAACCGGCATCCACAACATCGGCAACTACCGGGGAATGGTGAAGGCGGAAAACCGCATCGGCGTCTGTCTTGGCCGCCTGAACTGGGGCATGCGCTGGCACATCGATAAATACCGGGAGAGGGGCGACAAGCAGTGCCCTGCCGCCATCGTCATCGGTGCGCCGCCGCACATGACCTATGCTGCCGTGACGCGCGTGCCGAACGACATGTGCGAATACGACGTTGCCGGCGCGCTGGTCGGCCGGCCGATCGAACTCGTGCGCTGCAAGACGCAGGATCTGTTGGTTCCCGCGGACTCCGAAATCGTCATCGAGGGAACTGTGCCGACTGAGTTCGTGGAAATGGAAGGCGCCTTCGGCGAATTCCCGGGCTACATGGCCCAGCGCGACTACGCCTTCTTCATGGACGTCACGGCGATCACCATGAAGAAGAAGCCGATCTATCTCTCCATCCTCAGCCAGATGCCGCCGAGCGAAAGCTCGAAGATGCGCAACATCGGCCGCGCGGCTGCTAGCATACGCTTGTTGCACGGGGCCGGCATCGAGAGCGCGCTGGCAGTGGAGTATCTCGAATGCGCCGGCTCCAATGCCGTGGCGGTGGTAAAGCTGAAAAAGCCGCAAGCCGGCGAGGCCAAAAAGGCGCTGCACATCCTGGCCGAAAAATTCATGGGCAAGATGCTGGTGGCGGTGGACGAGGATATCGACATCAAGGATGCCGAAAACGTCATGTGGGCGATTGCCTACCGTTCGCAGCCCTACAAAGACGTGGAAGTCGTTGAAGCGCCCACATTCCCGCTCGATCCAGCGGCGACTCCGCCCGGTGAATCGCGCGGTTTGATGGGCGGCAAGCCGCCGCGTTCCACAGCGGTGCTGATCGATGCGACGATGCCGTGGGCCTATCCGCCGCTGTCGCTGCCGAAGCAGCAGTTCATGGAAAAGGCGGCGCAGATCTGGCAGGGCCTGCAACTGCCGCCGCTGCATCTCAAGGAGCCGTGGTGGGGCTACTCGCTCGGCTATTGGACCGAGGAAGAGGACCAAGAGGCAGAGTTGGCCGTGCAAGGCCGTCACTATGAAACCGGCGAGAAGCAGAAGCAGACGCGCCGGCGCTTTGGGGAGTGATGTCTTCTTTCTTCGTCATGGCCGGGCTTGTCCCGGCCATCCACGACTTGCGGTGTTGCCGAAAAGAAGACGTGGATGCCCGGCACAAGGCCGGGCATGACGGCATTCATATTTTTGCGAGGGCTAGCCTCAATCCTTCGCCGGCTTACGCTCCTTCAGCGCGCGCTCGCCGGTCTTGTGATACTCGCCCTTGACCGCCCACTCGGCTTCCTCGCGGTCGCGGTCGGACCAGTCGCCGAGTTCATAGCCGTACCAGGGCGCGCGCGGGGTCAGCTTCGGAAACTGTAACTGCTCCCAGATTTCCCGGGCGCGGTCCATATACTGCTTCCGCGGCAATGAAACCGGCGGATAATCGAAATTCCGCATCGCGTTAATCAGCAGCGCCGAACCGAACACCTGCTGCACGGTATTGTCATCGATGCCGTTCTGATTGGACGGCGCGCCGGAAGGATCGAGCCCCACCGAGCGGTGATTGAGGATTGTCGTGTCCTGGTGCGGCTGCACGCGATAGCTCAGCGCCCAGATCAGAGCCTCATTGTCGTAGGTATCAATGTCCTCATCGACCGCGACTACGATTTTTCCGACCATGGTGTTGCGGCCCGCCACCGCGTAAAGCGCCTGCCAGATCATGGATGGGTTGCAGCGCTTCATCTTGATGACGATGAAGCTGTCGAGGGCGATCTCGACGCAGTTGACGTCGACCACGTCGGCAATGCCGCACTGGTTCTTCAAATAGAAGTAATAGGCGTTGTCCTGGCCGATCTTCTTCAGCATGCTGCTCTCGCTCGGCGGCATCTGGCTGATGATGCAGGTGAAGATAGGGTTCTTGCGATGCGTGATCGCCGTCACATTGAACACCGCGTTGTAGACGCGGCCGCCCATGTAGCCGGTGTATTCGCCGAAGGGCGCCTCCGGCTCAACATATTCGGTGGAGATGTGGCCTTCAATGACAAGCTCGGCATGGGCGGGCACGGTGAGGTCCACCGTCTTGCAGCGCACCACATCGAGCGGCTCGCCAATCAGGCTGCCGGCCACGGCATATTCTTCGACGCCGTAGGGAATGCGTGAGCCTGATAGGTAGGTGAGGGCAGGCGGCCCGCCGATCACCAGCGCCGCCTCCAGCGGCTTGCCGAGCTTGCGGCACATGTCCCAATGCTTCCAGCCATGATTGCGCGGGCTGATGAACATGCCCATGCGGTCGGCGGCCTTCACCTGGCCGCGATAATTGCCGACATTGATCCAGCCGCTCTCGGGATCCTTCGTCACCCAATTGGATGCGGTGGTGTAAGGCCCGACATCGAAGCCGGGCGTCGAGATCGGGATGGCGAATTCCTCGATCCCGCCATGCTCCAGCAGGTTTGCGCCCATGTGCACTTCATCCTGCACGCTGCCATGCTCGACGATGCGCGGCGGCGTGGGTTTACTTTGCGCCTTCTGCCAGCGGTCGCGGACCTCCGATTGCTTGCATCCCATGCCGATGGAATAAATCTCTGATGAGCCCGCATAGATGCCGACGGCGACGCCGCCCTTGAGCGGCTCGCCTTTGGCGTTGGTCACGTTCTCGAACAGGAAGCCGGTGCGCTGATCTTCATTCAGCCCCCGAAACTGCCAGCGCACCAGCGGCATCAATTCCGTGTCCTTATTGATCGGAATGGTGACGCGCCGCAGCTTCTCGCGCTGTTCGAGATTTTTCAAATGCGTGCGCAGGTCCTGTAGATTGGCTGTCATAGTCTTGTTCGTTTCCGTTATTGCGCGACCAGTATGCGCGTTCGCTCGATCAGGCTGTTTGGATAGGTGCCGAGTTCGACGATCATGGCTTGCAGCTTTATTCCGGCCATTGGGTTGAGCACAATTTGCAACTGATCGGCCGCGGCCTTGAACTCGGCATCCTGAGTCATGTCGGTGAAGGCTTGGCGCAAGGCGGTGACCCTATCGGCCGGGACTTGCGGACCGACATAGAAGGAGCGGCCAACGGCGGAGGTATTGGCTAACAGCCGGAGAACTTTCCGATCCTCGTCATTTACCGCGAGTTCAACCAGCGTAGGCACATCAGGCAAATCCGAACTCCGCTCATAACCGTCCTGATAGAGCGGGATGACTTTCCTCTCGCGCAGCCATTCAGGGTGCGATCGCTTCAGTTGCGACCAAATAGCATTGGCTACACCATCGAGCTCGCCCCGCTCCATCGCCAGGTATTGCTCGGTCGTTCCTTGATAGCCCATGACGATCTTGAATTTCGTGCCGATCATCCGGTTTAGCGCGGTGGGCATCATCACCGAGGTTCCGGTCTGCGACGTGCCGCCGAGGACGACCTGACGCTTTTTCGCGTCTTCGATACTTTTGATTCCGGTTGTGTGCCACGCAACGTTGACCGCATCGATGGCGTCGAGCCGCCCAATCCAATTGAACTTGGTGACATCGATGCCGTCGCCGACCTCGCCCAAGATAAAGGCATTCATCGGCAGCGCGTGATTAGGAATACCGATCACGGTGCCGTCTTGCGGTGCGACGCTCCAGATATAATTCGCGGCTTTTACCGAGGCGGCGCCGGGCATGTACTGCGTGATGGCGGCCGGTGTCCCTCGCAGATGCCGAGGCAGATATTCGGCAAGCAGCCTGGCATAGGCATCGAATCCGCCGCCCGCGGCATAGCCAACGACGACTTTTAAAGTTTTGCCGCG
>JAXDOS010000044.1:0-11057 GCA_034668785.1 Alphaproteobacteria bacterium | reverse complement strand
CGGTGGCGCGCACGACGATACGGGTGGCGTCGACCTGGTCGACGACACCGGTGCGCCGCGCGGCAATCGCCGCGCCGGAATCGCGCGCGACCACGCCTTCCATGCCGGTGCCGACGAACGGCGCTTCGGCACGCACCAGAGGCACCGCTTGCCGCTGCATATTGGAGCCCATCAGCGCGCGGTTGGCGTCATCGTTCTCAAGGAACGGGATGAGCGCCGCCGCCACCGAAACAAGCTGCTTCGGCGACACGTCCATGAAGTCGACCTTGTCGGGCGCGATCATCAGCACGTCGCCGGAATGACGGCAGACGATGAGTTCATCGGTGAAGCGGCCCTTAGCATCGAGCGCCACATTCGCCTGCGCGACGTGATAGCGCCCCTCCTCCATCGCCGAGAGATAGATGACCTCGTCAGTGACGCGGCCGTCCTTCACCTTGCGATAAGGGGTTTCAACGAAGCCGTATTTGTTGACGCGCGCATAGGTCGCGAGCGAGTTGATCAGGCCGATATTCGGCCCTTCCGGCGTCTCAATCGGGCAGATGCGGCCGTAATGCGTCGGATGCACGTCGCGCACCTCGAAGCCGGCGCGCTCGCGCGTCAGGCCACCCGGGCCAAGCGCCGAGAGACGGCGCTTGTGGGTGATCTCGGACAGCGGATTGGTCTGGTCCATGAATTGCGAAAGCTGCGACGAGCCGAAGAACTCGCGCACTGCCGCTGCCGCCGGCTTAGCATTGATCAGATCCTGCGGCATCACGGTGTCGATATCGACCGAGCTCATGCGCTCCTTGATCGCGCGCTCCATGCGCAGCAAGCCGATGCGGTATTGATTCTCCATCAATTCGCCGACCGAACGCACCCGGCGGTTACCGAGATGATCGATGTCGTCGATCTCTCCGCGGCCGTCGCGCAGATCGACCAGGGTGCGGATCACCGCAATGATGTCTTCCTTGCGCAACACGCGCACGGTGTCCTCGGCGTCGAGATCGAGCCGCATATTCATCTTCACGCGGCCGACGGCGGAGAGGTCGTAGCGCTCGGAGTCAAAGAACAGCGACTGGAACATCGCCTGCGCCGTATCCACGGTCGGCGGTTCGCCCGGGCGCATAACCCGGTAGATGTCGAACAGCGCATCCTCACGCGTCATGTTCTTGTCGACCATGAGCGTGTTGCGGATGTAGGCGCCGACATTGACATGATCGATGTCGAGGACCGGCAATTCCTTGAGGCCGGCCTCGTTGAGCACCTTGAGCGTCTTCTCGGTGATCTCCTCGCCGGCTTCGGCGTGGATTTCGCCCGTCTTCGCATTGACGAGGTCTTCGGCGACGTAGTGACCGAGCAATTCCTCGTCGGTCATGCGCAATGCCTTCAGCCCCTTTTCGGAAAGCTGACGGGCTTGACGAACGGTGATCTTCTTGCCGGCTTCGACCACGACCTTGCCGCTGTCGGCGTCGATCAGATCGTTGACAGCCTTGTAACCTTTCAGCCGGTTGGCATCGAAGGGCACGCGCCAGCCGTCTTTGGTGCGCTTGTAAACGACGTGCTTGAAGAAGGTACGGAGGATTTCTTCGCTATCGAGACCGAGCGCGTAGAGCAGCGAGGTGACGGGAATCTTCCGCCGGCGGTCGATACGCGCATGCACGATGTCCTTGGCATCGAACTCGATGTCGAGCCAGGAGCCGCGATAGGGAATGATACGGGCGGCGAACAGCAGCTTGCCGGACGAATGCGTCTTGCCCTTGTCGTGATCGAAGAACACGCCGGGCGAACGGTGCATCTGGCTGACGATCACGCGCTCGGTGCCGTTGACGACGAAGGTGCCGTTCATCGTCATGAGCGGAATATCGCCCATGTAGACGTCCTGCTCTTTGATGTCCTTGACGGAACGGGCGCCCGTTTCCTCGTCTATATCGAACACGATGAGGCGAAGGGTCACCTTGAGCGGGGCAGCGTAGGTCATGCCGCGCTGGCGGCACTCGTCGACGTCATATTTCGGCGGCTCGAATTCGTAATGAACGAATTCAAGCATGGAGCTGTTGGAAAAATCCGAGATCGGAAACACTGACCGGAACACGGCCTGGAGGCCCTCATCGGGGCGTCCGCCGGCAGGTTCCTTGACCAGCAGGAATTGGTCGTAGGACGCCTTCTGAACCTCGATGAGGTTCGGCATCTCTGCGACTTCTTGAATTTTTCCGAAGAACTTGCGAACTCTTTTGCGACCGGTAAACGTCTGCGCCATCGTGGCCTCTCGCTTCGCCGAAACCGTATCGGCTACGGCATGTGCCGGAACCTCGGGGACCCTTTTGATGTCGGAGCGGCCTCCGACATCAGGGCAAGCGCACTTCGGGGATCCGAATTGCGCGGCGCTCGCTGCCTAAATGGGTGCCTGGTGGTCCGCGAAGCTCGACTGAACTACGCAGCAGGACCCTTGAGGGGCGATCGTGGCGATCCCGGGGCGAGAAGCCCCGGAATCACAACAGTTTGAACTGTTACTTAAGCTCGACCTTGGCTCCCACCTTTTCCAAGGTGGCCTTGATCTTGGCAGCTTCGTCCTTGTTGACGCCTTCCTTGACAGGCTTCGGCGCGCCTTCGACCAGATCCTTGGCCTCCTTGAGGCCGAGGCCCGTGATGGCGCGGACTTCCTTGATGACCTCGATCTTCTTGTCGCCGGCGGCGGCAAGGACGACCGTGAATTCGGTCTTCTCTTCGGCGGGAGCGGCAGCGGCAGCCGGTCCGGCGGCGGCAACCACCGCAGCGGCGGCAGTCACGCCCCACTTGTCCTCCAGCAGCTTCGCCAGTTCGGACGCCTCCAGCACCGTAAGGCCAGACAAATCATCGACGATCTTTTGCAGATTAGCCATTTTACTCAGTTCCTTATGGGTTCGAACCAATCTAGATTGTGAACGGTCTCACGCCGCGTCGCTCTTTGCGGCATAGGCTTGAACCACGCGAGCGACTTTCGTCGCCGGAGCGATGAGCACTTGGGCGATCTTGGTCGCCGGCGCCTGAATGAGGCCGACGATTTTCGCCCGGAGTTCATCGAGCGACGGCAGCGCGGCCAGAGCCTTGATGCCGTCCGGGTTCAGGGCGGTCTTGCCCATCGATCCGCCTAGGATGACGAATTTCTCGTGTCCCTTGGCGAAGTCGACGGCGACCTTGGGCGCTGCCACCGGATCGTTGGAAAACGCGATCACGGTCGGTCCCTGTAGCAGGGAGCCGATGGAGGCAACGTCCGTGCCCTCAAGAGCAATCTTGGCGAGACGGTTTTTCGCGACCTTCAGCGTGGCGCCCACTTGCTTCATCTGCTTGCGCAGGTTCTGCATTTGGGCAACGGTGAGGCCGGAATAGTGAGCCACGACAACGACGTTGGTGGTCTTGAAGACCTCGTTGAGCGTTGCGATGTGCTCTTTTTTTGCCGCTCGATCCACAGCAAGCTCTTTCCGGTTGGCGGCTATCGTCACTGAGACGGAAGCCGCCGGTTGCACTTGCCGTCCAACTAAGCAGGACGACGCTTAGGTGCCCTGCTCCCGCCTGCGGTTTCCCGCGGCGGCTCCGTTCGAGGTTCGAACCGGTAAGCCCGCCCAATGAGGACGCGCCAGATCGGTCTCACCCGTCTGTGCAGGAAATTAAGCCTGAAAGTCAGGCACCCGCAGTCTCGGACAGGACTGCCAGCCGGATGACTCCGGACGGCTACGCGACTTCAGAAACGGCTAAAGTTCTGTCTCCCTTAGAAAATCCCGGAGGATATGTTCCAAGAGTGATCGGACCCCATCATTTTTGAGAGACGCATAAAGGCGCGCCGACAAACTGGGCCGGCACGCCCTCGCTGTTATTTAGGCCGTTCTGCAGGGGTTGCCAAGCCCTTAAAGCTTTTCCTGACAACTTTTTTGCGACAAACGACTTAGCGATGTCCAGCCAACTCCGGACTGGCGAATCAGGACGTGCCAAACAGCGACGCCGGTTCCACTTTGACCCCCGGTCCCATGGTCGACGAAATGGCGACACGGTTGATGTAGTGGCCCTTGGCTCCGGCGGGCTTCGCCTTGTTCACCGCGTCGGCGAAAGCCTTGATGTTTTCGACGAGCTTATTCTCGGGGAACGAAGCCTTGCCGATTCCCGCCTGGACGATCCCGGCCTTCTCCACCCGGAACTCGACCGAGCCGCCCTTGGCGCCCTTGACGGCATTGGTAATGTCCATGGTCACGGTGCCAACTTTGGGATTGGGCATCATGCCGCGCGGGCCGAGGACCTTACCCAGGCGTCCGACCAGCGGCATCATATCCGGCGTGGCAATGCAGCGGTCGAAGTTGATATCGCCGCCTTGGACCTTCTCCACCAGGTCTTCCGCCCCGACGACGTCGGCGCCGGCCGCCTTGGCTTCTTCCGCCTTGGCGCCGCGGGCGAAAACGCCGACGCGCACGGTGCGCCCCGAACCATTCGGTAAATTGACGACGCCACGGACCATCTGATCGGCATGGCGGGGATCGACGCCGAGATTCATCGCGACTTCGATAGTTTCGTCGAATTTCGCTGTGGCGCGCGCTTTGATGAGCTTCACCGCCTCGTCGAGGGAATAAAGCTTGGCGCGATCGACGCCGTCGCGAGCCTTGATCATACGTTTTCCGTGTTGTGTCATGACCTTACTCCCCCACCTCGAGGCCCATCGAGCGGGCGGAACCTTCAACCATCTTCATCGCCGACTCGATGGTCTCGCAATTCAAGTCTTTCATTTTCTTTTGGGCGATTTCCTTCACCTGCGCCTTGCTCACCTTGCCGGCCTTGTCGCGACCGGGGGTCTTCGAGCCGCTCTGAATGCCGGCTGCCTTCTTCAGGAAGTGCGACACCGGAGGCGTCTTCATTTCGAAGGTGAAGGAGCGATCCGCATAGACCGTGATCACCACGGGGATCGGCGCGCCCTTCTCCAACTGCTGAGTCTGCGCGTTGAACGCCTTGCAGAATTCCATGATATTCAACCCGCGCTGGCCGAGCGCAGGGCCGATCGGCGGCGACGGATTCGCCGCGCCTGCCGGAACTTGTAGCTTCAAATAGCCAGTGATTTTCTTCGCCATACTCTTTCCTCCATCGGAAACCGGGCCATTCCGGTCTCGACTTCGTGGTGCGGATATAGGCGCTGGCGGCGCCTTCACCTCCCACGTTCACGCGCAGCTAGAGTTTCTCCACCTGCCCGAATTCCAGCTCGACCGGGGTAGCCCGGCCGAAAATAGACACGGCAACCTTGAGCCGCGACCGTGCCTCGTCGACTTCTTCCACCGTACCGTTGAACGAAGCAAAGGGACCGTCGGAAACGCGGACCTGTTCGCCGGTCTCGAAGGAAATCGAAGGCTTCGGCCGCTCGATGCCTTCCTGTACCTGATGCACGATTCGTTGTGCCTCGGCTTCCGAGATCGGCATCGGCTTATTGTCGGCGCCGAGAAATCCCGTCACCTTCGGCGTGTTTTTGATCAGGTGATAAACTTCGTCGGTCAATTCGCATTTCACCAGCACGTAGCCCGGGAAGAACTTGCGCTCGGTATCGACCTTGCGGCCGCGGCGCACTTCCACCACCTTTTCTTTGGGAACCATGATCTCATCGAACAGGTCGGACAGGCCGCGCTGCTTGGCCTGCTCGCGAATCGAGTCCGCCACCTTGTTCTCAAAGTTGGAATAGGCGTGAACAATGTACCAGCGCTTGGTCATGGCTAAAATTCCGCAGACTCCCCTTAACCGCCGATGCCCAACACGAAGGCAACCAATATCCGAATTATCTGATCCGCGACGAGAAAGAAAATGGAGGCGACGGTTACCATCACAAAGACCATGGCGGTGGTAATCAAAGTTTCACGCCGCGACGGCCAAGTGACCTTCTGGGCCTCGGCGCGCACCTCCTGCATGAATTTGAACGGACTTACCTTCGCCATGACTTCGTCTGCTAACCTGTCTTGATCCCGGACGCGACCGCTCGCCGATGTTGTGACCGGGCCC
Source organism: Alphaproteobacteria bacterium (assembly GCA_034668785.1). Lineage (GTDB taxonomy): Bacteria > Pseudomonadota > Alphaproteobacteria > Rhizobiales > Xanthobacteraceae > CANKHA01. The sequence continues at coordinate 5,078 of JAXDOS010000044.1, read as the reverse complement.
GATCACTCCCTGGCAGGAGTGGCAGGACTCGAACCTGCAACCCCCGGTTTTGGAGACCGGTGCTCTACCAATTGAGCTACACTCCTCCGGAAGCGGATACGGCGAACCATAGGTCCGCCGCAGCTTTGTCATGCATGATCAAGGGCGGCATTGCAAGTCCGGCGGGCTTCCGCTCCTGCCGTTTAGCTGTGCTCACCATGCCGCGATGCCGTTACCTCAATAGGCGAGACAGAATTGGAGCGGGTGGAGGGAATCGAACCCTCGTATTCAGCTTGGAAGGCTGCTGCTCTACCATTGAGCTACACCCGCGTCAGGGACGGTAATCACGAGTCGTATCAACAGACTGAGCCTAACGCTTTCTGATTACCGACTCCTGATGACTGAATCTGGGAATGGTGGATGGGGTTGGATTTGAACCAACGTAGGCTAAGCCAACGGATTTACAGTCCGTCCCCTTTAACCACTCGGGCACCCATCCGGCCAGTCCACCGACGTAAGATTATATGCGCCAAAACGTCTCGCGCCGGCAGGTATTCCGCGGGCGGGTTATGGTGGCCGACCCCTTGAGAGTCAATCCGAACTGTCACCAGGCCGCGGCAAATTGCCAAAGCAGGGTCGGCATGACAAGAACCGAGGATGCGCAAGGGCGAATGGAACCCGCGACGGTCGGACAAATCAGCGTCGAACAAACGGCTGGGTGAAACCGGCGGTCCTGCAATTCTTTATGGTTGGCATACGGTCAAGGCGGCGCTGGAAAATCCGGCGCGCCGAATTTTGCATCTGTGGGCGACCGAGAATGCGGCCCGGCGGCTCGCGGACGACCATGTGCCGCTGCCGATTGAAGCGGAAATAGTGCGGCCCGACGCCATTGCCGCACGGCTGGGCGCCGATGCGCTGCACCAGGGGCTGTTGATTGAGGCCGATCCCCTGCCCTCCCCGGCAATCGAAGAGCTTGCGCCGGAGGGCATCGTGCTTGTGCTCGACCAGATCACCGATCCACATAATGTCGGCGCCATTTTTCGTTCGGCAGCAGCCTTCGCCGTGTCTGCCATCGTGACCACCGCGCGCCACAGTCCAGAAGCAACCGGCGTGTTGGCAAAATCCGCGTCGGGAGCGCTTGAACTTGTGCCAATGGTCACGGTGACCAATCTTGCGCGCGGTCTCGCCGCTCTTAAGGAGCGCGGATTTTTGCTGATCGGACTCGACGGCAGCGGCGATACCGACTTGGCCGCTACGCCGTTATCGGCACCGCTGGCGCTCGTCCTCGGCGCCGAGGGCAAAGGCCTGCGCCAGTTAACGCGGACCACTTGCGATCGGATTGCACGCCTTAATCTGCCGGGCGCGATCAAAAGCCTCAACGTGTCGAATGCCGCCGCGCTGGCGCTTTATGTGGCAACAACCCGCCTGCGCTCGCAGTGAACAAAGCAAAGCGGCGGGCCCTGGCCCGCCGTTGCGCTTAACTCAAGCTGCTCATCAGTTGCTGTTTCAGCGAAAGAGACGGATGTCCATGCGCTGTGGATTGTAAATCCGCACCTCGGCCCGGGCGCGGATAAACTGCGGGCCACCCTTTTTCACCGGAACGTGCTTGCGCGCGCTCGCCACCCGGCGGATTGCCGCATGGCGATAGACGTTACGATGCACCGGAACCACGCGACTGACACGGCGGCGCGGCGGGTCGCGGTAGACGGGACTTTCCTGGTAGGCGGGAGCTTCGCTCTCACCTTGTGCATAAACATATGGGTAGCCGGACGCGGTGGGCGTCGGCGCGTAAGTGGGTGGCGGCGCGATCACCGCGGGGCCGGAGTAGACCGGTCCCTGGTTCACCATATAGTCGCCGCTCCCCGCCGGGCACGGCGTGCAACCGGTCGTCCCGAACAAATAGGCCAGCAGGCCTGGTTGCGTCGACGAGCCGCATACGCCGCAATCGGCGCTGGCGGCAGAGACCGTAACCGCTGTCGTAAGACAGGCGGCGATGATGACGCGCTGAACAAAAGAAAACATGAGCTCCCCTCGGTGTTGTTGCTCTCTCCTCGTGTGAGGAAAGGGTTGATGGTTGATGCGGCTGCTAATCCAGGCTCTTCAACCGCGGAAGCAGACGCTGTGGCGGTAGATCCAGCCTCGGCGCTTCAATCACAGGAGGCGGATTTAAGCCGGGATATTCGGTGACCGGGATGGTCTGTTCGGATTGACTCGACCAAAAGCGATGAAAGCTCTCCGCCGGCTCGGGCAACCGGCGATTTGCCGGCGGCACGATCTCATAGCGGCCAAGGCGAGGACGATTGCCCGTCGCCGGGAAATAGCCCGGTGGACGCCGGTAGGGCCCAACCGCGCGATAAGGATAAATGACAGCCGGAGTGCGGACCGGCCGGTCAAGGCCCCAGTCGCCGTCCACCACTGCCCATGACGCATCATAACCGTTGATTATGACGGGAGCGCCGAGCTTATCCGGCACAACAAGGACCGGCGCATGGTCGGCGCGCGCGGACGCGGCGCCGAAAACGCATCCAGCTATGACCGCCATTGCTACACGTGAAACACAGTTCATTGCCGCTGCCTTCCAACCTGAACTTGGAAGTATTTTAGAACAAATCCAGGCGTCCGGCGCGGCGTGCAAGCGGGAATTGCAAGGTAACATTAATGCATTGAGGCGCGCGGCAGGTAGCGCTGCCTATTTGGTACAGAGGTGAGCTATTAGACCTTTGGCGGACAGACATGATAGCCTGGACAAGCTTTATTCTGGTCTGGGGATGGACGAAAGAAAAACCCGCATAAGCGGATGTTAGCCGTCCCGGTAACTAACAAGTAGGGACGAACGCCATGACAACTATGACAGCGACTTCCACGGTTGGGAGAGGGATGTCGAAAGACGAGAAATTCGTCATTTTCGCTTCTTCACTCGGCACCATTTTCGAGTGGTACGACTTTTATCTCTATGCGGTCTTGGCGCCATTCTTCGCGGCGCTGTTCTTTCCTCCGGGGAACGACACCGCCGCGCTGTTGTCGGCTTTCGCCACCTACGCGGCGGGCTTCCTGGTACGCCCCTTCGGGGCCATCATCTTCGGCCGCATCGGCGATCTCGTTGGACGAAAATATACCTTCCTTGTCACCATCATGGTGATGGGCACCTCGACATTCCTCGTCGGCCTGTTGCCGACATTCAGCGCTATCGGATGGCTCGCGCCCATCTTGCTCGTGTCGCTGCGTTTGCTTCAGGGTCTTGCGCTCGGCGGTGAATACGGCGGAGCGGCGACGTATGTTGCCGAACACTCTCGTCCCGACCGGCGCGGCTATGCGACCAGCTATATTCAAACCACGGCGACGCTCGGCCTCTTGCTGGCGCTGATCGTGATAGCGCTCGCTCGCGGCTACATGGACGCCGCGGTCTTCGCAGATTGGGGATGGCGCGTTCCCTTCCTCATCTCCGTCTTCCTGCTGATATTCTCCGTCTATATCCGGCTCAAGTTAAGCGAAACGCCGATCTTTCAACGCATGAAAGAAGAGGGTAAAGGCTCGAGTCAGCCGCTGACCGAGAGTTTCTTCCACTATCCCAACAATAAATATGTGTTGTTGGCTTTGCTCGGCGCGACGGCGGGTCAAGGCGTGGTTTGGTACACGGGCCAATTTTACGCGTTGTTCTTCCTGATCATCACGCTGAAGGTGGACTACCTGACCGCCTATAAGCTGATCGGCCTTTCGCTCGTGATCGGCACGCCTTTCTTCCTCGTCTTCGGGTGGCTCTCAGACAAGATCGGACGGCTGAAGATCATCTTGGCCGGTTGTCTCATTGCAGCGCTAACCTACTTCCCGCTGTTCATGGCGCTGACCCACTACGCCAACCCCGATCTTGAGGCGTTCCAGCAAAGGAACCCCATCACGGTCTCGGCCGACCAGTCGACGTGCGAGCTGCACATCTTCGTCACCGGCTTTACGAAGTTCTCTGATTGCGACCGGGCGCAAGACTTCCTGACGAAGTCCGGCCTGTCCTTCAAGATCGTCAGCGTCCCCGGTGCAAAGTCGGTCGATCTCTCGCTCGGGGCGACCAAGGTCGAGGGCTGGGACAATGCCAAATGGACAGCAGCGCTCGCGAGCGCCGGCTATCCTAAGTCCGCGGATCCCGCCAAAATCAACTGGCTGATGACCGAAGCGATCCTCGTCCTCATGGTGATCTATGTCACCATGGTCTATGGCCCGATCGCGGCCTTCCTGGTCGAGATGTTCCCGACCAAGATTCGCTACACCTCAATGTCGCTGCCCTATCACATCGGCAACGGCTGGTTCGGAGGTATGTTGCCCCTGCTGGCAACGGCCGTCGTGGCCGCGACGGGGGATATCTATTACGGCCTTTGGTATCCCATCGTCGTCGCGATCATGACGGTGATTGTCGGGACCATATGGCTGCGCGACACTAAAGGAGTCGACCTCGTGACCGGATCAGGTGTTGCGATCCAAGGAAGAGCGGGCAGATAGTCCCCGATCGCTTCCATCCTTCCTAAAAACCAGGGCGGCCTTCGGGCCGCCCTTTTTGCTCAGCGCCAATAGATTTCAGCTTAGTGCCAAAATGAATAGGCGCTGCACCCCAGTGGGGCAGTCACGCTGTCCGTTACGTTCTTGTTCGCCGCCAGCGAGACTGATAGCTCTTGGCCGCCGCCGGCTTAGCTCAGTTGGTAGAGCACCTGATTTGTAATCAGATTTATTTGCATCTGCACAGCTTCTCATATCGCGCTTACTGACCGTACCCCCTTGTTCCGTATGGGTTACTTCAATACAGCGCTTTTCATACCGGCTCGCATCACCACGCGCCGGTCAATGGCTAGCAGATGGCTAAAGTCGCCTTTTCGGACGTATCGCTTCGATCACTCAAGCCGCCGGAACGCGGACAGGTTTGCTATTGGGATGCCAAGTTTCCGGGCTTCGGATGCCGCGTATCCCAAGGCGGTTCCAAGACCTTCATTCTCAACCGCAACAATAATTTTATCTCACTAGGAAAGTTCGGAGTTATCGGGCTGAGCCAAGCGCGCAATGAGGCGCGGCGGCTCTTGGCTGAATTCACGCTTGGCAAAGCTCGTCCACAATCCCTC
>JAXDOS010000043.1:0-8634 GCA_034668785.1 Alphaproteobacteria bacterium | reverse complement strand
CCTCGGCGAGCCAAGGCGTCAAGGGTGGGTGAGTTCCAATACGGCCTGCATGGTTCGAGACGCGCACTGCCTGCGCTCCTCAGGATCAGGGCGGAGAAGCATAGCTCCGCCGGCCCTGTTGTTGGCGGCGCGGGCGCGCCGGTCTCCTCTTTTTGCTCCCCGACACGAGGGGAGCGGAGCGCCGAGAAGGCGCTTTAACAAAGGTCCGCGCTGTGAGGCGCGGCACGGGCCTTGCGATCAGCCCGTCTCGCCTCTCGGCGCTCCACTGCGGCGTCTTCCTTACTGCACCGGTCCGCGCTCACTGGGGTACGATCGTCTGAGGCCTGCCAGCTGCGTGCTCCCGCGCTCGGGTCCTAGTGCCCGAGGGTCGGAGTCCGGCGCCGCCCGAGCGCATGGGTTTGCGTTAAACCCACGCCCGCAGGCGCCGCACCCGGCTCCGCCAACTAGCGCCCCTAGAAGGCGCCCCTCGACGAGCCAGGCATAAGCAGGATAAGGCCGGTTTCGCAGGCGGGGATAACTTATTTTTTCTCGTCTTTTCTCGCGCGTTTTCAGCCGGATGCGCCAGAAGCGAGCCGCAGCACGGCTAAGCGTATCTGCCGTGGCAGTGTTTGTATTTCTTTCCGGAGCCGCAGGGACAATTCTCGTTGCGGCCGACCTTGCCCCAGCTTCCGGGATTGTTGGGATCGCGCGATGCGCTTTGTGCGCCGTTGCCCGCCATCGCCGGCGCCAGCCGGGCCGCCGCGAAGCCCATCTCGTCCTCGCCCGTGTTCGGATCGAGCTTGTGGGCTTCCATATAGGGAAGTTGCGAAGCCTGCTGCTCCTCGGGCGGCGCGGAGACGATCTCCACCCGCATGAGCTGAGCGGTGACACCTTCGCGCAGGCTCGCGATCATGGCCTCGAACAAGTTGAAGGCTTCCGCCTTGTATTCGTTGAGCGGATCGCGCTGGCCGTAGCCGCGCAAGCCGATCACCTGGCGCAGATGTTCCAGCATGAGCAGGTGCTCGCGCCATAGCTGATCGAGCGTCTGCAGCAGGATGGATTTCTCCACGTAGCGGATGACCTCAGGCCCCCACTTGGCGACCTTCGACGCCATATGCTCGTCGGCGCGGCGTTCGACGCGCGCGAGCAGTTCCTCGTCGGCAATGCCTTCTTCCTTCGCCCATTCGTCCACGGGCAGATCAAGCGAAAGCACGCGCGCAAGCTCTTCCTTCAGGCCCTTGACGTCCCACTGCTCGGGATAGGCATTCTCCGGCACATGCTTGGCGACCAGATCTTCGACCACCGCATGACGCATGTCGCCGATGGTTTCCGCCACCGCCTCCTCGCGCATCAACTCGATCCGCTGCTCGAAGATCACCTTGCGCTGATCGTTCATCACGTTGTCGAACTTCAGCAGGTTCTTGCGGATATCGAAGTTGCGCGCCTCGACCTTCTGCTGCGCCTTTTCCAGCGCCTTGTTGATCCAGGGATGGATGATCGCCTCGTTCTCCTTCAGGCCCAACTTCTGCAACATGCCGTCAAGCTTGTCGGAGCCGAAGATGCGCATCAGGTCGTCTTCCAGCGACAGGAAGAACTTGGAATGGCCGGGATCGCCCTGGCGGCCGGAACGTCCGCGCAACTGATTGTCGATGCGGCGGCTTTCATGACGCTCAGTGCCGAGCACGAATAGCCCGCCGGCGCCCAGCGCCTTCTCCTTCAACCGCGCGATCTGGGTGCGGATGGTGTCGGCGCGCGGATCGCGTTCGCGGGCGCGGGGGTCTTCGATATCGGCAAGCTCCTGGCGGATGCGCATGTCGGCGTTGCCGCCGAGCTGAATGTCGGTGCCGCGGCCCGCCATGTTGGTGGCGATGGTGATGGCGCCGGGCACGCCGGCTTGCGAGACGATATAGGCTTCCTGCTCGTGGTAGCGGGCGTTGAGAATGGCGAAGACCTTGACCTTGGCGGCGCCGTCGTCGCCGGAATAGAGCGCGGCAAAGGCGTTGGGATCGGTGAAGTCGTGCTGCTCCCAGCCGGCCTGGCGCAGCATTTCCGCCAACTGTTCCGACTTCTCGATCGAGGTGGTGCCGACCAGCATCGGCTGCCCGCGTTGCTTGCAGTCCTCGATCAGGGTGATGATCGCCCGGTATTTTTCGGCGTTGGTGCGATAGACCTCGTCGTCATCGTCGAGCCGAACCAGCGGCATGTTGGTCGGCACTTCCAAGACTTCGAGATCGTAGATGTCGAGGAACTCGTCAGCCTCGGTGAGCGCCGTGCCGGTCATGCCGGCGAGCTTTTCGTACATGCGAAAATAATTCTGGAAAGTGATCGAGGCGAGCGTCTGGTTCTCCGGCTGGATGGGCTGATGTTCTTTCGCTTCCAGCGCCTGATGCAGGCCTTCGGAATAGCGCCGGCCCGGCATCATGCGGCCGGTGAACTCGTCGATGATGACGACCTCGCCGTTGCGCACGATGTAGTCCTTGTCGCGCTGGAACAGCTTATGCGCGCGCAGCGCCTGATTGACGTGGTGGACGACGGAGACGTTCTCGACGTCGTAAAGCGATTCCGATTTGAGCTGGCCGGCATCGCGCAACCGCTGCTCCAGTTTCTCCATCCCGGCTTCGGTCAACGACACCGCGCGCTGCTTCTCGTCGACCTCATAATCGGTCTTGTCGAGAGCGGGAATGAACTTGTCGATGGTGTTGTAGAAATCGGAACGGTCTTCGAGCGGACCGGAGATGATCAGCGGCGTGCGCGCTTCGTCGATCAGGATGGAGTCGACCTCGTCGACGATGGCGTAGATATGCCCGCGCTGCACCATGTCCTCGAGCCGGTACTTCATGTTGTCGCGCAGATAGTCGAAGCCAAGCTCGTTGTTGGTGCCGTAGGTGACGTCGCAGTCGTAATTCTGCTTGCGCTGCTCGTCGTCGAGGCCATGGACGATGACGCCGACGGTGAGGCCGAGGAACTTGTAGATCTGCCCCATCCACTCGGAGTCGCGTTTGGCAAGATAATCGTTGACCGTGACCACGTGGACGCCACGGCCGGCAACGGCATTGAGATAGACCGGAAGCGTGGCGACGAGGGTCTTGCCCTCGCCGGTTTTCATCTCGGCGATCTTGCCTTCATGCAGGATCATGCCGCCGACGAGCTGGACGTCGAAATGGCGCTGGCCGAGGGTGCGCTTCGCGGCTTCGCGGACGGTCGCGAAAGCCGGAACCAGGATGTCGTCGAGCGTCTTGCCGTCGGCGAGCTGCGCCTTGAAGTCGTCGGTGCGCGCGCGCAAAGCCTCATCCGACAGCGCTGCAAGCTCGGGCTCCAAGGCGTTGATGGCGTCGACTCGAGGCTGATACGCCCGGATGCGCCGTTCATTCGCGGAGCCGAACAGCTTGCGGGCGATTGCGCCGATCATTCAGAGTCCTTTCGCGCGCCGCGCGTCAATGCACGGCACAATCCCTCAAAACCGCTCCGTGCCACGCCGCCGAAGCATGACAGCACAATCCCGATCTATTTGGAATTGCGGCACTTTTCACGCTTCTACGAAGCGGGCAACAAAAAACGCCTCACGGGGCGGGCCAACGAGATGGCGGAGAGATAGGAGGGGGTCGGACCCTTGTCAATTGCCGCGGTCATCTCGTCGCGGAGGCCGAAGGTGGCTCACGGGCTCGTCAATAACCGCGCATATTCGGCCATTGCCAACGGCAACCGATTGCGCGAGTGTCCGCCGCGCTCGCGCCCTGATCCGCGAAGGATCGTGCGCCGGCTAGCAAGTGAGCGGGGGCCACTCCCATCGCAAGGACTGCGTTATGACTTCCATATCGTACCGTTTCCGCTTTGCCGCCGCGCTCGCGCTTGCGGTTATCGGCAGCAGCTGCTCTCCCGCGCCGCAGACGGCCACGTCGACCACGACCACCGTGCAGATCACGGACAGCAAGAGCAGCGAACCCGTGGTGGCAAAGGTCAACGGCGTCCCGATCACCCAGGGCGATCTCGATATCGCCGCGGAAGACGTCGGCCAGAACATGCCGCCGATGGCGAACGAAGCGGCCAAGCGCGACTATCTGATCACCTATGTCTCCGACATGATCCTGATCGCTCAGGCCGCCGAGGCGAAGAAGGTCGCCGACAGCGACGACTTCAAACGGCAGATGGCTTTCATCCGCAACAAGCTGCTGATGGAGACGCTGTTGCAGTCGGAAGCCAGGGCGGCGATCTCCGACGCGGCGCTGCACAAGGTCTATGACGACGCCACCAAGCAGATGACGGCGGAGCAGGAAGTTCGCGCCCGCCATATCCTGGTGGAAACCGAGGACGAGGCCAAGGCGGTTCTCGCCGAACTGAAGGACGGCGTCGATTTCGCCGAACTGGCCAAACAGAAATCCAAAGACACCTCGGCGGAAGGCGGCGACCTCGGCTATTTCACCAAGGAGCAGATGGTTCCTGAATTTGCCGAGGTGGCGTTCAAGATGGAGCCGGGTCAGTTGTCCGGTCCGGTGAAGTCGGCCTTCGGATGGCACATCATCAAGCTGGAAGACAAGCGCATGCGGCCGGTGCCGGAATTCGACAAGGTGCGTGGTCAGATCGAGACCTTCGTGGTGCGCAAGGCGCAATCCGACTATGTCGCCAAGCTGCGCGCCGACGCCAAGATCGAGAAATTCGACGTGAAGCCTGAGGCGAAGCCCGAGGCGGCGCCAACCGAGCCGGAGAAGAAGTAGTTTCTTCGTCATGGCCGGGCTTGTCCCGGCCATCCACGTCTTTTATGCCGATGCAGTGTGAAGACGTGGATGCCCGGCACAAGGCCGGGCATGGCATCAAGAGGCTATGCCTTGCCCTCCCCCATCTCCCCCCTCGCGCCGAAGTCGGTCCCGAACATGCCGGATATTGCCGGCGTACGGCTCGCCACGGCCGCGGCGGGTATCCGTTATGCGGAGCGCACCGACGTGCTGCTCGCCGTGCTCGACAAGGGCACCGCAGTTGCCGGCGTTTTCACCCGCTCCAAATGTCCGTCCGCTCCGGTCGAGTGGTGCCGCGCCAAGCTGCGCGGCGGCAAGGCGCGCGCGCTTGTCGTCAATTCCGGCAATGCCAACGCCTTCACCGGACGCAACGGGCGCGACGCGGCCAAATTCACCGCCACGCTGGCGGCGAAGGCGGTGGGCTGCAAGATCGACGACGTGTTCCTTGCTTCCACCGGCGTCATCGGCGAGCCGTTGAAGGCGGAACGGTTTGACGGCGTGATGGATAAGCTCGTCGCCGATGCGCGGCCGGGCGCTTGGCTCGACGCCGCCAAGGCGATCATGACCACCGACACCTTCCCAAAACTCGCCACCGCGACCGCGCGCCTGGGCAAGGCCACCGTCACCATCAATGGTATCGCCAAAGGCGCCGGCATGATCGCGCCCGACATGGCGACGATGCTGGCCTTTGTCTTCACCGATGCGCCGGTCAGCGCAGGCGTCCTGCAGAAGCTGCTGAAGGAAGGCGTCGAGGACACGTTCAATGCGGTGACGGTGGACGGCGACACCTCGACATCGGACACGCTGCTCGCCTTCGCAACGGGCGCCGCGGTAGCTCTTGGGGCGCCGCGCATTACGCGAGCGAGTGATCCCCAGCTCAAAGCCTTCCGCGCCGCGCTCGACAACGTGTTGGGCAATCTAGCCGAACAGGTGGCGCGCGATGGCGAGGGCGCACGCAAGCTGGTGGAGATCATCGTCGAAGGCGCGGTGTCGAAACGTTCCGCGCGCAAGATCGCGCTATCGATCGCCAACTCGCCACTGGTGAAGACCGCCTTTGCCGGCGAGGACGCCAATTGGGGTCGCGTTGTCATGGCGGTGGGCAAGGCCGGCGAGCCGGCCGACCGCGACAAGCTTTCGATCTGGTTTGGCGGCATTCGCGTCGCGCACAAAGGCACGCGCGATCCGTCCTACGACGAAGCCGCGGTCTCGGTGGTGATGAAGAAGCCGGAGATCACGTTGAAGGTCGCGCTCGGTCTCGGCAAAGGCCGCGACCGGGTGCTCACCTGTGACCTCACCAAGGAATACATCGCCATCAACGGCGATTACCGGTCCTAGGCAATCCCGCGGCGGATGGTTGACCGGCGCGCGAGTCGAGCGCCGGCCTACGTCTTACTTCTCGATGCTCACCATCACCCGGACCGGCGCATGCATTGGGTTGTTGCGATTGTCGAGCCCATAGCGTTCATAGATGAAGGTGTCTGGCCCCAAATAGCCGCGCGGCGCGACGTAGGAGACGCGGTGGCCTTTCACGATTGCTTGGCCATGGGCCGGCTTTTGAATGATCCTGATGCCCGCCATGGGACCGAGAGAGCCGGTCAGTGAATAACTACATCGTTGCCCTGGCGCGAGCGATATGTCGCGCGTCTTCGTCACGCCGTTGACGAAGTGGACCTGGCGACCGCAATCACGCGCCGCGCTTGCGGTGTCCGCGCCGAAGATAACAACGAGAAACAACACTGAGCTTGCAATCTTGGCCATAGCCCCGCTCCCCTGAAAATACCCGTAATGCGGGTATATACGGCCATTTTCCCCCCACTCACAATAGGCTCTGCCCGGACATTCACGCCTTGTTAACCGGTCCCGCAGCCGGATTTCTTGTTCCTAAAGACATTGAATGCCCCTTAACCTGAGATTCTCTACCTTGGAGAGCTTTAGGTGAAACTCGTCCTTGTTGCCGCTTGCGCCCTCGTTGATGCCGATGGACGCGTGTTGCTCGCAGAACGTCCCGCCGGAAAGCCGATGGCGGGCTTATGGGAATTTCCCGGCGGCAAGGTCGAGTCAGGCGAACGGCCGGAAGAGACTCTGATCCGCGAACTGAAAGAGGAACTGGGAATTACGGTTGAGGAGCCCTGTCTGGCGCCGCTTACTTTCGCCAGTCACGCTTACGCGGACTTTCATCTCCTGATGCCGCTCTATGTTTGCCGGCGCTGGGAGGGGATGGTGGTAGCTCAGGAGGGCCAACAGCTCGCTTGGGTGCGGCCCAATCGGCTGCGGGATTATCCGATGCCGCCGGCGGATGAGCCGCTGGTGTCGCACTTGATGACACTGTTGTAACGCAAGGCGACGGCGCAATGAGGACGATCATCGATAAGCTAGCCCGGTTTGCGTCCTTCTCGCCAACGGGCGGCGGCTTGCGGCCGACGAGTCCGGCGCCACCGCGATCGACTATGCGTTGATCGCCTCGATGGTGAGCATTGTCATCGCCGTCGCGGTCAATGCCATGGGCGTCACCGTCCAGGGCATGTTTCAGTCGGTCGCGGACTTAATGCATTAAGACGCTACTTGCCGGCTTTTTCTCCTGCCGGAATCTCCGTTGTGCCGAGCGCGTCGGCCAGCCGCATCTTCGCGGAGCCTGGCGCCAGCGGCTTTTGCTGGCTCTCATCCGGCGCCCAGCCGCATAGCAAGACGATCTCGAAAGTCGCGCGCAGCCGTCCATCGACATCGGCAAAGCGGCGGGTATAAATCTCCGCCATCCGCATCAAAGTTTTCCGCCGCAGCGGCAGACGGCGGCGCTCGGTGAGTGCATTGGCCGCCCCCATGCGCCGCAGGTCATGCATCAGCGCGAATACGGAGGCATAACGCACGGTCACCCGGTCGATGTCGGTCACCGGCAAAGCGAAGCCCGCGCGCTGCAACAAGGCGCCCAAATCGCGCAGATCAGGAAAGGGAGCGACACGCGGCGACATGCCGCCTTCGATGTCGATTTCGGCTTCGGCAAAAGCTTGCCGCAACTCGGTCAGCGTATCGCCGCCGAGAAGCGCCGCGAGAAAAAGCCCGTCCGGTTTCAGCGCGCGCCTGATCTGCACGAGCGTCCCGGGCAGATCGTTGACGAGATGCAGCGCCAGCGCCGAGACGACGAGATCGAGCGACGCATCGCGGAACGGCAGCGCTTCCTCGTCGGCGGCGATGGCAAGATTGGCGGCGCGCACGCCCTCCCCGGCGCTTCCGCGCAAGCCCGGGAGGGAGGGCTCGTGCGCTACCGGATCAACCGTAATCAAGGTGCCGATCTTGTTGCTGGCGAGGCTTTCATGCAACTGAGTGCCGGGCGTGCCGAGATCGATAGCGACGTCGAAACGGCGCAGCACGCTTCCCAGCCGGTCGCTCAACTCCGCCGCCGCTCGATCGAGCAGGAAGGTTGCGGGCCCGAGCGTCTCCGCGCGATGGCGGCGGGCGCGCAGCAGCGCGCGATCGAAGAGGATAGGAGCTTCTGGCATCACCTCTCCTGCCATATCCGCCAAGTGGCGATGCCTTCTTTAGAACGTTTGGCCTGCGCTACATACCATCATCCGTCATGGCCGAGCTTGTCCCGGCCATCCACGTCTTGGCTGCAATCAGACGTAAGACGTGGATGCCCGGCACAAGGCCGGGCATGACGATTTAAGCCGGACGATGACAATCTATGCCGGGAGCGGTAGCGTTGGTGCATGGACGCTGAAGTTACAACAGCAGCACCGTCTGGTCGCCTGACCCGCTTCACGGGCGCGCTGCGCAGCAGCTTTCGTTTCGCCCTTGACCTCGCGCTGCCGCCACTGTGTCCAGCCTGCCGCGAACCGGTGGGCGGCGATGGATTATGCCCGGCGTGCTGGTCGAAGCTGTCTTTCATCACGCGGCCGTTTTGCGAACGGCTCGGCATTCCCTTTGCCTA
>JAXDOS010000042.1:0-2858 GCA_034668785.1 Alphaproteobacteria bacterium | reverse complement strand
CAAAACTCAGCCTTAATCCGGAGCGAGGAAAGGGTATTAGCGCTGGTGGCGGTGCCTTTCTTCCGTTAACCACGCCCAATCCGGGGATTAAACTTTTGAGTCAGAGCGATCCAACCGATAGCGCACTGGCGGCCATTGCCAGCATTCTCGATCAGCCGGACTCCCATCGCGGTCCGGAAAAGTTCACGTTTGAGGACAAGCCTGCTGAGGACAAGTCTGCCGGGGACAAGCCCGCTGAGGATAGGCCTGCGGACCCGCAACCGATCGAGCCCGCCGGCTATTCAAAAATTGGTCCCGGACCGATGGCCGCGATCCGTTTCAAATGGACGGTGCGCCTCGAAAGTGGCGACTACTACGTCGATGAGACCATCGGCGAGAATTCAAGTCCGCTCGTCACCGGGCCGCTTGACCGTGACGCCGCGATCCAGCTTGTCGATCGTCGCGAAAGCGAAGCTCGCCGGCGGTTCGAGCAGTTGAAGAGCGAAATGAGCGAACGAAGCGTGGGCGCCAATTCGGTGCGCAAAGACGCCAGCGTGGTGTAACGGCCGATGTACTTCTGAGCGTCCCCCGGATGCCCCGCTGGGCATCATCTTGAATGTGCCCTTGGCATCATCTCGGCGGTCCCAGAAAATCCTTCTTGGCAATATCGACACCGGCATGGCGCAGGATGTCGTAGGCCGTCGTGACATGAAAGAAGAACTGCGGAACGCTGAACGTGAGCAGCAGCGATTTTCCGGAGAATTTTCGCTGGGCGCCGTTCTTGAAAGTGAAAGCGACTTCCTTGTCGGCTGCGGCGTCGATCTCGGTACGCGGCAGGCCAAGCACGAAATCGATCGCCGCTGAAATGCGCACCTTGAGCTCGCCGATGTCGGCCTCGGTGTCTGAAAATGTGTGGGGCGCGCGGCCAGCCAGCAGCGCGCCGGCAACGACCGCATGCCGGTTGGCCTCTCCCACCTGCTGCTTCAGGCTGTACATGGTGGGTGAGAGCCGCATGTTCAGAAGCACGGCGGGATCGATCTTTCGCGCTTCGGCATGGGCCGAAGCCTGATCTAGCAGACTGGACAGATTCCCGAGATACGGCACGAACACGCCGACAGAAGCTTCGTGGAGCGAGATGGTCACGTTTCGATTTCTCCGACTGGCACCACCGCGATATCTGGTTTAAATCGGCGCCATCGCTCCAGAGTGTCATCTAATTTGCCGGCGGAGAAGACCTGATGTTTCGAGTGTTCGTTAGTCTTGCAATGGCTGTCCTTTGGACCGTTGTCGCCCACGCGCAGCAACCGGCAAATTCCCGTCTCGACGACATCATCAAGCGCGGCACGCTGCGGGTCGGCATGACCGGCGACTATCAGCCGTTCACCTATTTCGACGGGGCCACGTCGAAATTCCGCGGCTTCGACGTCGACATGGCGGAAGCGCTTGGCAAGGCGCTCGGCGTCAAGGTCGAGTTCGTCCAGACGGCGTGGCCGCAGCTGATGAAGGATTTCGAAGCCGACAATTTCGATATCGCGATGGGCGGCGTCTCGATCACGCTCGACCGGCAGAAGAAGGGAATGTTCTCGACGCCGATCATGCGCGAGGGCAAGACGCCGATCGCCCGCTGTGCCGACCGGGGCAAATATGAAACCATCGCCGATATCGACAGGGCCGGCACGCGCGTCATCGTCAATCCCGGCGGCACCAATGAACGCTTCGCCAAGGCGAACATCAAGAACGCCGAGATCAAGATGTGGAACGACAACGTCACGATTTTCGACGAGATCGCCAAGGGCAACGCCGACCTGATGATGACGGACTCTTCCGAGACCCGCTACCAGCAGAAACAGCACCCGGGCGTGCTCTGCGCGGTGCATCCGGACAAGCCGTTCGACTTTGCCGAGAAGGCCTATTGGTTGCAGCGCGACGTCGCGCTGAAAGCCTTTGTCGATCAGTGGCTGCACATCGCCACCGAGGACGGCAGCTTCAAGAACATCTATGCAGCCTGGTTCGATTGATTCTTGGGGGTGGACAAGCCTGTTTTCGCAGGAAATTGACCGTCCATTGGACGCCATTTAGACTGCCAGGACCGAATTTGAACCAAAGCCGCTAGTACACGACTTATACTTGGAAAGTGATCTGGATCACGTTGGGTGAAGCTATTGCTGCGTAATAGCTTTGGGGGAATGGGGTTCCCTGCTCAGGAGGTCGCAACAATGAAGAAGTGTCTCGCTATCGCCGTGCTGTTGCTGGCGAGCAGCCTCACCAGCGCGCAGGCCCAGTACAGTTTCGAGTATGGCGGCCGCACCATCACCATCGATCCTGATCGCGGCTCGGTTCAGATTCCCGGCGTCTACGATAACACCGGCAAGAAGGCCAGGCGCCCGCGTGGCGAGGAAGGCGATCTTGATCGCCCGACCAGGAAGGCGCCGCAGCAGGCGAAGTCCGCCCCGCAGGCCGCGCCCGAGGCGGCAGCCCCGGCTGCGCCTGCACCTGCACCGGCCGAACAGGCTACCGCTCCGGCGGCCGCGCCCGCCCCTGCTCCAGCCACCACGTCGAGGAGCGAGCCGTCGACCGCGACGGTGGCCGTTGCGCCGGCCGATGCGCCTGCGCCAGCACTGCCCCCTGCTCCTCAAGCCGCTCCTCCCGCCCCGCCGGCGCCTGCTCCCGTTGCCGCGCCAGCGCCCCCACCGCCGCAACAGAAACAGGCCGCCGCTCCCGCAACTTCGACCCTTCCGTCTGCGAACTCACCGCTCGGAGTGTGGCTGACGGAGGAAAAGGAAGGCAAGGTGCGGATCGAAGCGTGCGGCGCCAATCTCTGTGGCTATGCCGTCGACAAGAAGTCGAACCAGAACGGCGAGCAGGTTCTGATCAACATG
>JAXDOS010000041.1:0-7802 GCA_034668785.1 Alphaproteobacteria bacterium | reverse complement strand
CGCCGCGAGGCCGAAGACGTGGTGCGGCGTGAGCCGGAACTCGCGACGTTTATCTATTCCACGATCTTGCATCAGGACTCGCTTGAGGCGGCCATTATCCATCGCCTATCGGAGCGGCTCGCTCATTCCGACATGTCGGGCGAACTGATCCGTCAGACCTATGCGGAAGCGCTGAAGGACCAACCGGAGATTCGCGACGCGTTCCGCGCCGACATCGCCGCTGTCATCGACCGCGATCCGGCCGCTCACCGCGTCCTGGAGCCGGTACTTTACTTCAAGGGTTTTCACGCCATTCAAACCCATCGTCTCGCGCATTGGCTCTGGGGCAAGGGGCGCAAGGATTTCGCCTATTATCTGCAAAGCCGGGCATCGTCGGTTTTCCAGGTCGATATCAATCCGGCGGCGCGCATCGGCCGCGGGATTTTCCTCGATCACGCCACCGGACTGGTGGTCGGTGAGACGGCAGTCATCGAAGATGATGTATCCCTACTGCATGACGTGACACTCGGCGGCACCGGCAAGGAGCACGAAGATCGTCATCCAAAAATCCGCCGCGGCGTCATGATTGGAGCCGGGGCGAAGATCCTCGGCAATATCGAAGTGGGGCATTGCGCCCGTGTCGCCGCGGGATCGGTGGTGGTCAAACCCGTGCCGCCCAATGTTACCGTTGCCGGCGTGCCGGCTAAGATCGTCGGCACCGCGGGCTGCGCCGAGCCTTCGCGCGCCATGGATCAAATGCTCTATGACGCAGGGATTTGACCCGGCCGGTAAGAACGTGCATTGCCGTTGAAATTATCCGCAGGCGCGATGCAAGTCCGCCGCAATTGGAATTGGGAGCAGGACGAGTGGACGTACAAGAAATCGCAAAAATCGAGAGCTATCTAAAGCGGCTGTTCGGCAATCCGCGTATTCGCGTCGTGCCTCAGAGCGCCGACGCCGCCAACGTTTTTGTCGGCCAAGACAATATCGGTGACCTGTCTGTCGACGATGACGACGACGAGCGCTCATATAACCTGCGCATGGAAATTCCACTCGGCGAGTCGGCGGGAATGCAGGATATCAAAAGGCTCGATGCCCATCTCAAACGCAAGTTCGACAACGAGCGCATTCGCGTCGTCGCGCGGCCGAAAAAGCAGGATTCAGTGGAAGCTTATATGGGCGAGGAATTTATTGGCGTCCTGTTCGTCGACGATAAGCAGGACGGCCGCTCGTATATTTTCGAGATGCCCATTCTCGGCATCGATCTGGAACCTGGCGGGGCCTTGTCTATTTGAGGGGAGGGCGCGCTCTAGCCTTGCTGCGGGCGCATGCCGTCGATCAACTGATCGATACTGTTTGCAACTGCGTTCCAATCGTCGAGCCAATCGCGCGGGAAGCGGACCGTGATATCCGCGCTGGCGATGCGCCGCTCATAGAGACAGGTGCCGGGTGTCGGACCGGCGCCCTGCCGCGTACAGCGTAGAATAAAACGCCCAGAGGCCTGGGGTGGGTAGAGCAGATCCTCACCGCGGTAGGGTGTGTCATTGCGGAACGGGAGCATGACCAGGCCGTTCGGCCCGGGCACGGGCTCATTGGCCAAATAACGCGGATAGATGGTGTTCACCCGTTCCGCAGGCGCCAATGTGCTGTCACCGCTCGCCAGCGTCACGAACATCCGGTCGAGCGCCTTTGCCGCGGCGGCGGTTGCGGCCACCGCACCGGACGGAGCTTCCGTGGCGTCAGGCGGTGTGAGCGAGGGCCATAGGAAGACGAGGTCAACGCGCTCCTGCGCTCCCGGGCGGCGTTGTACCGCCCTGCGCACCGATCCGGGCGGCACCTTGAAAGTGACGCCGGCGATCACAATCGGCAGTGACGCCGCGTTAGCGTCCACCGGCGGTCCAGGCCAGCGCGGCCAGAGCACGTAAGCGACATACGTGGCCGCCAAAACTGTCACGCCGAAAAAAATCGCGAAGGGAAGCATGAGCAGACTTCGTGCCGTATGGCGCGCTCTGCCGCCCGATCTCCAGCTGGCGATGGCATAGCTCATGGTCGCATCCCTGTAGTCCCCCGTTGCGGCGACCGTTCGAATCGCGGGCGGCCGACTATCGGAGCGCGACCGTTAACCCTTTCTTAATGATGCGCTGGCGCCGCCGAGGCGGGTCTGCTCAGGATTGCCATTGTTGTCCGCGTATCAGTGAGGCGTTGCGTGTCTCTTGAGCAGTTGCAGTCCTTTCTTGCGCTTGTGTTGGGCTTCGCCTTCGCCGGCCTCTGCGCCACCGGCTACCAATATTTGACCCAGCGTCCGGCGAGCTTCCGCCTGCTGCAGCACAAAAGGCAGCTATCGGCCTTCGCCGCAGTGCCATTTCTCGCCTTCGCCGCGCCATTCATCATCATGCGCAACACGCTGCGCGCCCGGCGCGTGAGGCGGCGGCGGTTTGAATTTGTCATGCTGTCCACCATCCTCGCCGGCTTCTGGAGCCTGATGTCCGGCACCGTCATGGTGATGGCACTACAGGCAGTCGGCGTCCTCAACGCGTGACATCCTTCCCGCCTCGCCAATCGGTGGGCGTCATGGCAAGCTCGTGCTGAGGACGTGAGACGGATGCCGATTTATCAGCTCGATGGGCAGGCGCCGGAGTTACCGGGCGATGGGCGCTGCTACGTCGCGGATACCGCGGTGCTGATCGGACGCGTGCGGCTGAAGACTGACAGTAGTGTTTGGTTTGGCGCCGTGCTGCGCGGCGACAATGAATGGATCGAACTTGGCGAGCGCTCGCAAATCCAGGACAACGCGACGCTGCATACCGATCCCGGATTTCCGCTCATCATCGGCAGCAATTGCGTCATCGGTCACCGCGTCGTCATGCATGGCTGCATGGTCGGCGACAACAGCCTGATCGGCATGGGGGCGATTTTGCTCAACGGCGCCAAGATCGGAAACAACTCGCTGGTCGGCGCTGGCGCGCTCGTGACCGAAGGCAAGATATTCCCGGATCACTCATTGATCGTCGGCGCCCCTGCGCGCGCGATCCGCAAGCTTGATGAGAAAGCGTTGGAAATGATCCGCGACGGCGCCGACATCTATGTGCGGCGCTGGAAGCAATACGCCAAGGGATTGAAGCGGATCGATTGAGCTTCAGAGACCCAAAAAGGGTGCGGCCGGCCTTGGGGGAGGCCGGCCGCTCACGCCCGGTCTGGGGACGGGGAGGGTGGGGACGTGACCGGGGCGCGATCTCTATCGTTGCACCGTCTTCAACGTGCCGTGGCGGTGGCAACAGTCGGCGGCGGATCGCCGAGCGAAACCCACGAATTTGGATTTGACTGCGATTGCCGTTTCACGAAGCGGTAGCCGCTTTCCGACCAGAGCACGATCTGCTCGTTCTGATTATCGAGAATGAACTCGCCCTTGTCGGTCTTCACCGTCAGCACGGCATGGCCTTCGTTCTTCTTGTCGCGGACCACGGTGATCAGCAGCGCGCTCCGCGGCCAGCCTGCCTTGATCAACATCTTGCGCTTGAGCAGTACGTAGTCCTCGCAGTCACCGTAGCCGTCGTCCGGATAATTCCATTGCTCGACGACGCCCCAATGATCGAGATCGGTCATCGGCTTAATGTTGTCGTTGACGGATCTGTTGACGCGCACGAGGTCCGTCCAAGCCTTGGACGAAAGCACCACGTCGCGCGGCGGAGCCGGGGAGACGTCGCACTCGCCCCGATGCTCGTTACAGAACTGAAGCCATCCGATCGGCGGCCGCGTGTCCTCGCCAATGGAAATAAACGTCGGCCGCTCAGTTCCCGCGACCGCGGTCGGTGTCCCCAGTGCCATGCAGACAACTGCGGCGGCGCTGATCATCAGTATTCTTTTTGAAAACCACTTCATTGGTGGCCCCTCCCCCGTGACGAGGGCCACATTTCCCACAAAGTCTTTGAATCGCCGCTAAATCGACCAAGTAAGTTTAAATAGAGTTCAAATAAATAACGCGCTTAATGCAGTATAGATTCGAATTAAATACTGTTAAAATTTGAAATATCTCAATTTATCTAAAATTGTAACATTAACTACTCAGACGCTGAGGATATCAGCGCGCGCACAGCTGCGGAGGGCGAGCTGTTAACTTTAGCTGGGGCAGGTGATGGCAGCCGGGATGGGCTTGAACGGGGGCGGGAATGGCGCGCCGAGGCTTTAGAGATGCCGCTGGCGTTTACTCGCCGGTGACGCTCTCTTCGAGGAAATCCGGATGCTGCATGCGGGTGAATTCAACCGCGAAGCCATCCTCGATGTGACGCACCACACGGCCCGTCGTTTTGCCGAGGGTGACAAGCGCGCCGATGGGGGGCAGCTGCGCGGGTGGAATTGCCACTGCCGCACCGGAAAGGGACATATCGATGACGCGACAAGCTACGTTGGTGCCGTTCGGCAAGATCAGCCGCGCCAGCGGCTTGCGCGGAATCATACGGCCGTGACGGCGGTCTTCCGGCAGATTCAGGATCTGCCGGTTGGCAAGCCAGGTGAGCTGGGCGGCGAGCTTGTCGCGCTTTCGTGGCGTGGCGCCGATCGACATGGCGAAACCACCCTCGAATTGGCGCGTGATCTTGCCTTCAAGCCGACCAAGGTGATCGACATAAGCAATCACGCGTTCGCCCATTTGGCCGGGCGTCGTCGCGATTAACGCCATGCCGCCGGGTGACATGTTGAAAACCTGACAGGGATATTCCTGGCGATTTTCCAACATGAGACGGCCATGCAAATCAATGCCGACCCGCTGGTGCCGCCGGCGCTCTTCGCTCAACGGCAGAATTCGTCGTGTTTGCACCATCGACATGCTGCCGCCCTAGTGCCGCGCCGTACCGCAGCTAACCCGGGCAGACTAGGCAGCTATCCTTAACGGCGCGTTATCCCTGATGGTGCGCGTATGCCGGTTATGACCGTCCGCCAGTGTAGATGACGAAGCCGCGCCGGGGTTGACCGCCATCTGCCGTAGGCTCCCACGGCGGAGCCTCCGACGCGGGCACCAAACGGGGAGCCGCCGCAGTTTGCGCTGCTATGCCCAGATGCCGCACCGTTCGGACGCTGAGGTTCTCGACCGCAGTAGTACCGAGCCAATACGGGGTGCTGACCGGTGCGAGCACGCCCAGCAAGCGCGCTTGGCTGCGATCGCGATGAACAAGCGGCAACAACAGCAACTCGAGATCAATACGCGAACCAGCGGCGTTCTGGCCGTCCACGCCAGCGACGAACCCTTCCGATTCATCGGCGACGACGGCAATGTGCTCGCAAACGGCGGCCTGCTCAGACTTTGCCCAAAGATCGATAAAGGTTTCGCTCTTCAACTCGCGGCAGAATAATGCGCAAACACGGGTGCCCGCCAAGCGAAAACGATGTCCGGAGGAATCCAGAGCGAGAATGAACGTGTCCCGGAGGACGCGCCGGATCGCACCAGGTTCAATGTCCCCGCGCTCTGGGGCAATACGACTGCCGCGCAGCTCGTTCCAATAATCAAACACCTCGCGGGTGGACGCGTGTTTCATGGCCGCCCCTGTCTCGTTGTTGCGCACCCTCCGGCTTCTCGTGTCTCGCAGTGAGACATCTCGTCCGGATCTTCGATGCTTCGCGACAGGCGGTGCAGAGCCCGTGCCGTACTTACACTTTTGGCCGCCGGGCTTAACTGGGACGTGAATTAGTCTTAATCCGCGACAGAACTTGGCGCGCCGCCTCTGATCGGATAGCGTCGCCGTTGATCCACAGGTTGCGCTGGCCTCATATTTGCGTCGGCGACTGAGTTCTGAAACTCGGGGAGGGTGGAGACGTGACCGGCGCTAACAACGCCGACGCAAACCACCCGCAAGGGGCGCAAAGGGAGGGTTTACGCCCTCCCTTTTTTTTATCGCCCCGCCTTTGCTTGCCGAGTGCCGTTGATCGGCTTATGTGGGCATCAAAGTCAGGGCCCGCCGTGAGACAATCCAGAGAGCCGATCTTCAACGTGCCAGCGGTTGTCCTCGCGACACTCGCGATATTCGTCATCGTCCACGTTACTCGCGTCTACGTGTTGAGCCCCGAAGCAGATCTTGAGTTCCTGCTTTTGTTCTCGTTCATTCCCGCGCGCTACGACGTTGCTCTGTTGCTTGGCGGAGCGGTGCCCGGCGGCTTCGGCGCACAAATATGGACCTTCGTCACCTACGCTTTTATCCATGCCGACATTGCCCATATTGGCATGAATGCCATTTGGTTTCTTCCCTTCGGTAGCGCCGTAGCGCGGCGATTTGGTGCTCTGCGTTTCCTTGCGTTCTTTGCCGCGACAGCGGCATGCGGAGCTGCGACGCATCTTGCCTTCCACACAGGCGAAATGGTGCCGGTGATCGGCGCCTCCGCAGCCGTTTCAGGAATGATGGCGGCCTCGATGCGCTTTGCCTTTCAGCCCGGCGGTCCGCTCGCGAGCTGGCGCCATAGAGACAGAGACAATGAGGCGTACCAAATCCCGGCGGCGCCGTTGCGAACAGTTTTGCGCGATCGGCGTATTCTCGCCTTCCTGATTGTTTGGTTCGGCCTCAATTTGCTGTTCGGGCTCGGCTCTTTGCCGATCATCGGCGCAGGACAAACCGTCGCATGGGAAGCCCATATGGGCGGGTTTTTCGCCGGCCTCGTCCTGTTTTCGGCGTTTGATTCAATTAAGAAGCCGGCTCCGCTGGACGGAGGCGGGGAGGAACAGAGGTCACCCGGCGATAACTTTTAGCTCTTGCGGGTTCCGCGTGCGAGGCCGATCATCACTGAGCGGGCTGCGGCGGAACCAGTGTAACGCTCTTCCCGTTATATAAGATTGACCCGCGCTGTGAGCGGGCCGCTCGTGGTGCAAGGGAGGCTAACCATGACCGTCAAAGCCATCATCGGCGCCAAGGGCGGCGACGTTGTCACCATAGAACCGACTGCGAACCTCGCCACCGCGGCCAAGCTTTTGGCACAACGCAGGATTGGCGCATTGGTCGTGCTTGGGGCCGACCAGCGGATCGTCGGCATCCTGTCGGAACGCGACATCGTGCGCATGATTTCGGAACGCGGCGCGGCTGCCTTTGACGACCAGGTTGGGCAGGTGATGACGCGCAAAGTTGCCACCTGCACCTATGACGAAACCATCCACAGTATTATGGAGCGGATGACCGCAGGAAAGTTCCGCCATGTCCCAGTCATCGAGCTGGGCCGGCTCGCCGGCATTATTTCGATTGGCGACGTGGTGAAGAATCGCATTCAAGAGATGGAGCAGGAATCGGCGGCGATGCGGGATTACATCCAGACTGCGTAGCATCACGCCAGCGCGGCGATCGCCTCGCCGATCGTCTCTACTGCCTTTTCCGCCGCTTCGCTGCCGAGCTTAATGGCTTCATCGGCGCGATGAAAATCGAACCAGCCGATACGGCCAAGCCGAGGATTGATCGACACGTCCGGCGGATCGCCCGCAAGACGCGATCGGGAGATGCGGTCCTGCATCACGTTGAAGGCGTCCACCATCACCGTCGAGATGCCCGGCCGGCCGGCGGCGCCGAGAAATTGACGCTTGAGCGCGCGCTCGGGCGTGAACAAGGCGCCGATACCATGTTGCGCTTTCGGCACGTCCTCTGCTGCGGCTTCTTCGGCCTCATCGGAGCCAAAATTGACGATGGTGGTGCTGCGACCGAACAGATCGGCATTCAGGTTGACGGCGATGACCACGCGCGCCCCGAGTGCGCGGGCGGCCGAAACCGGCACTGGATTGACCAGCGTACCATCCACCAGCCAACGGTCGCCGATACAGACCGGCGGAAAAATCCCAGGCAGCGCATACGAGGCGCGTA
>JAXDOS010000040.1:0-20534 GCA_034668785.1 Alphaproteobacteria bacterium | reverse complement strand
CGCGCGGTGTCGGCGCCGTATTCGCCGATGATGTCGTCGGGGTCGACAGTATTGCGCTTCGACTTCGACATTTTCTCGATCGGGCCGATCTCGACCGGCGCGCCGGTGGCGGCGAGCGTGGCGCGGCGCTGATCACCGACGGCCTCGATCTTCACGTCGGCCGGCATCACCCATTCGCCGTTGGCGCGATAGGTCTCGTGCACAACCATGCCTTGGGTGAACAACCCGGCGAAGGGCTCGTCGAGGCCGACATGGCCGGCAGCCTTCATCGCGCGGGTGAAGAAGCGGGAATAGAGCAGATGCAGGATCGCGTGCTCGATGCCGCCGATATATTGATCGACCGGCAGCCAGCGATCGACGGCGGCGCGATCGGTGGGCGCGTCGGTGTCCCACGGATCGGTGAAGCGGGCGAAATACCAGGACGAATCCACGAAGGTATCCATGGTGTCGGTCTCGCGCCGCGCCGGCCGCTCGCATGACGGGCAGGCGACATTCTTCCAGGTCGGATGGCGGTCGAGCGGATTGCCGGGCTTGTCGAAGCTCACATCCTCTGGCAGCTCGACCGGCAAATCCCGGTCCGGCACCGGCACGACGCCGCAATGCGCGCAATGGATGATCGGGATCGGGCAACCCCAATAACGCTGGCGCGAAATGCCCCAGTCGCGCAGGCGGTAATTCACCTGGCGCTGGCCGATGGGGCGGGCACTGTCTTCTCCCTCCCCCTGCAAGGGGGAGGGTTGGGGTGGGGGTCGATTTCCGCCGTTGATCCCCACCCGGCTCGCTTCGCGAACCGACCTCCCCTTTTCAAGGGGAGGTAAGGAGCAGTTTTCCAGCCGCTTTGCCCCTTCCTCTTTCGCCTCGGCGATGCTCATGCCGTCGAGGAAGCGCGAGTTGATCATGCGGCCGTCGCCGTCATAGGCGGTGTTGCCGATGACGAAGGTTTTCGGGTCCTGATCCGGCGGGCACACCACCGGCGTCACCGGCAAATTATATTTGCGCGCGAAATCCAGATCGCGCTGGTCGTGCGCCGGGCAGCCGAAGATGGCGCCGGTGCCGTAGTCCATCAGCACGAAATTGGCGACATAGACCGGCAGCTTCCACGCCGCATCAAACGGATGCAGCGCCTTGATGCCGGTATCGAAGCCGAGCTTCTCCGCGGTCTCGATCTCCGCCTGCGCGGTGCCCATGCGCTTGCATTCGGCGATGAAGGACGCGAGCGCGGGATTTTTCGCCGCTGCCGCGGCGGCGAGCGGATGGTCCGGCGACACCGCGACGAAGCTCGCGCCGAACAGCGTGTCCTGCCGCGTGGTGAAAATATCCAGCTCGCTGTCTTTGTTTGGCGTCGTCGCCGCGTCGAGCGCAAAACGGATCAGCAGCCCTTCGGAGCGGCCGATCCAGTTCTTCTGCATCAGCCGTACCTTTTCCGGCCAGCGGTCGAGCTGGTCCAGCGACGTCAGCAGGTCTTCGGCATAATTGCTGATCTTGAAGAACCACTGCGTCAGCTCGCGCTGCTCGACGGGCGCGCCGGAGCGCCAGCCGCGGCCGTCGATCACTTGTTCATTGGCAAGCACGGTCTGATCCACCGGATCCCAGTTCACCTTCGACTGCTTGCGCTCGACCAGCCCCGCCTTGAGGAAATCCAGGAACATCTTCTGCTGATGCTTGTAATAGGCCGGGTCGCAGGTGGCGATCTCGCGGCTCCAATCCAGCGACAGCCCCATGGACTTGAGCTGCGCCTTCATCGCCTCGATGTTCTGATAGGTCCAGGCGCGCGGATGCACCTTGCGCTCCATGGCGGCGTTTTCCGCCGGCATGCCGAAGGCGTCCCAGCCCATGGGATGCAGCACGGAGAAACCCATGGCGCGCTTGAAGCGCGCGACCACGTCGCCCATCGCATAGTTGCGCACGTGGCCCATGTGGATGCGCCCGGACGGATAGGGGAACATCTCCAGCACGTAGTATTTTTTGCGCGGGTCGTCGTTGCGCGTGGCGTAGATGCCGCGCTCGTCCCAAATCTTCTGCCAGCGGGCCTCGGCTTCGCGGGGGTTGTAGCGGTCGGTGGTCATTGGATCCGCAGTTTTTCGGCCAAAAAATCGAGCCGACTAGGACATAAAAGCCGAGGCGGGGTCAACGGGCGGATGTGGGATCACAGAAAGCGCGTGGTCATTCCACCACAGGACGGCCAGAGCAATAATGACCAGTGCTATGATAGCGAAGCGGCCTTATGATTCGCCTTCGATCAGTCGGAACACTCTGAATCTCAACCGGTCTCGATTGCTAGTCACGGGCGGCCCCGGGTGTAATTAGTCGGCCAGCAGCCGTGCTGGTGGAAGTCATGCCAGCGATTCTTCGATCGCCCGAAGCTGCGCCTGCGCGCCATTCATGTTTCCTCAAAAGGGAAGATGATTGCCGGATCGTATGAATACCTTGCCGATCGCGCCGGCGCCTGTGATCGAGCTCATTTGAGTCCCCTGGCGGGCTGTCCTGATTTGTCGGCGCGGTGTTCGGCGATTCGGTCAAACGCGTTGCGGATGGCGAGAGAAACGTTGACCGTCAGGATGCTCACTGCATTTTTCCGCGCTTCATGTGGCTCGGCTTCGAGCCTTGCTATTTCCCGGTTCCAAGTTTCAATGTCAGATTCTTGCCATTGCGCGAGAGGGGGAGGAACGGCCTCAATCTTTTCAGCGACATGAATTACTTGAGCTTGAGAGCCGCGATCCAAGCCCTCGATCCAGCCGGAGAATCTCGGCTCAGGAAACTGGATGCTGCGTGTGAAGATGAATCTTGAATCGACAATCTCTATGATCGCATCCGACCCCAAAGCTTTACCTTTCGGATATATGTTTGGATATCGAAACAAAGCACGGTGGTAATGAAAGTCATTCACCTTTTCAGGCAGCGCTAGCGCTTCGTCGTGTGGCAAATCGCGAGCTATAAAATTGAGGCCGCTCGGGAGCTCTCCATATTTGAATTCGCCGGGAATTACCTTAGCGAGACGACCTGCCGTGAACAGTGAGAATCCCCCGCCCTTTAATGCACCTGCCAACGTGATCGTGTGGAGCGCTCCGATCCCGCGGCCGGGCGGGATGAGTCGCTCTTTCCGGTCCTTCGCCTCCATAAGATGTTGAACCTCGCGTTTGGTCATATTCCCAGGCCCAATGGAGAGTTCCGCGTAGCTGAACAGGTCGGCCGGGTCTTTGCGTGGTCGGGGCATGAATACTTTTAGACCCAAAACAGTACGACAGTCAATATTCCAACCCAAATGGGTATGATTACAGCTAAACTCTTGTTCTGCATGCATAATGTCCACAACAGCGGCTTTAATGACGGTCGTCGTTTCCGCGCGCCTTTGGACTTATTGATTTTCTAGGCGGGCGATTCGGGCCATAGTGGACGCAAGTTGCTTTGCTGTTTGTGCTGCCGGCAGTTCCCAGGGATGAACACCCTCGGCAAGGTGATTCGCACGAATCGTGCTTTCTAGCCTGCGGAAGGGCCGTGATGTATTCGGCCTCCACAGGAGTGAATTCGTTCAACGAAATCGTAAATTTGTTCGGGGACTCCTGTCGACAGTCTATGAGTAGCATTGACCCGACTACGCTTAAAGCGTATATACCGTCATCATGCTCTTCGAGTGGGACGAAGCCAAGAGCCGGCGCACCCTGCGCGAAAGAGGCTTTGGTTTCGACTATGCGGCGGGCATTTTCGCACGTCCGACGCTAGAGCGGCGCGACGATCGCCGCGACTACGGCGAAGTACGCATGCAGGCTATCGGTCGCGTCGGCGACGACATCCTGTTTGTCGCCTACACGGACCGGGGCGATGTCCGCCACCTTATCTCGGCGCGGCTCGCCAACAGGAAGGAACGCAAGCTATGGCACTCGTTCGCCGAACACTGGACGACATCCGCCGGGTGAAGCCTCGCATCGACCGCGCCAAGATTGCCGCGACGACCGAAGCAGACATCCGCCGGCACATGATCGAGGATGGTCAAGATCCTGCGGGCAGCCTTGCGGACTTTGCTCCGGTCATCCCGCCGCAGATGCTGCGCAAACAGCTTGGTATGACACAGGCCGAATTCGCGCGCTCTCTGCGTATTCCGCTGTCGACCTTGCGCAACTGGGAACAGGGCCGGGTGCTGCCTGATCCGGCCGCGCGTTCGCTTCTGGCCATCGTTGCCAAAAATCCCAAGGCCGCGCTCAAGGCGCTGGCGGCGTAACGGCCTGAAGCCTCGCCCACATGATCACTCTTCAACATCACCGCCGCGCTTACGGACGTAAAACACGAGATCGAACGCGCGTGCCGCGCGGCGAAGCGCGATCCGCCCGCATCTACATCGTCGTCCTTGTCTCCGGCACGTAGAAGATCAGCAAGAAAGCCACCACCGCGGCCGAGGCGGCGACGAACAGGAAGGATGAGCCGTAGCCCAACATCTCCGCGATCACCGCGAAGAGGACGGGGCTCAAGGTCGATCCGCTCTGGCCCGTCAGGCGCCAGACGCCGAGGAACATGCCGCGCGCTTCCGGCGGCGCGACGTCGGCGCCGACTGTCTGGATCGAGCTGCCGGTCAAGGCCTGCGCCGTGACGGCGACGAAGAACAGCGCCACGTACCAGGCATAAGACAGCGGGATGAAGGCGCAGACGGCCAGCGCCACCATGGTGATCGCCACGCCGGAAAATCCGGGCACCATCGTGCGCTTGCGGCCAAAGTGGTCCATCATCCAGCCGGCGACAAAGGCGATCGGCAGATTGATGAGGTTTGCCCCGGTCGCAAGAAAGGCGATCTGCGCCGGGCCGAGCTGATAGGCGAAGGCGGCATAAAGGTCGAGCATGCCGGAATAGATCGGCCCGCGCGCCAGGCCCGCGAACAGCGCCACGCCGAAATAGGGCAGCCGCGGCAGCACGATCTCCTTCAGCGACAGCTTGCGTGGCGCGGGCTCATTGCCTTTTGCCTTGGCCTCGGCGTGGCGCGGCGTGTCTTCCGCGAACAACAAAGTGGGAATGAGCGCGATCGAAGCCAGCACGGCATAGGCGACGAAGGCCGCGCGGATGCCGAAGGCTGTGGCCAGCACGCCGCCGATCGCCGGACCCGCCAGCTTGCCGGCGCTGTCCATGGCGAACAGCCAGCTGATCTGCCGCCCGCGCTGGCCCGCGGCGGCGCCGTGCGAGATCGCGGCCAAGCGCGCCATCAGCCACATCTGCGTCGCGCAGCCGGCGAAGAAGCGCAGGACCAGAAGCTGGGTGAAGGATTCGGCGAAGATGACAAGCAGGGACATGATGGCCGCGAGCGAAGGCCCGGCGATCGCCACCGGCCGCCGCCCGAAGCGGTCGATCAGCCATCCCGACGGCAGCGTGGCGGCGAGGTTGCCGATCATGAAGGCCGTGATCACGCCGCTGGCGACGCCGAAGCTGACGTCGAAGGATTGCGCCAGCGCCGGAATGACCGGCAGCACGATGCCGGCGCCCAATGCCAGCATAAACGCCGGAAGATAGGTCGAGAGCAGCGCATCCCACGAGATCGCCTTGGACACGCCGCGCGGCGGTGTCGCCATCTCCGGGTTTTCAGTGCCGTCGCCTGTCGCCTTCATGCTCGGCACATGTTCCCTGGGTTACCGTCGCGCGGCAAAGCACGCTCCCGCGTCGCGCTGTCCTAAACCTGCCGGCGGGCCTCGGCCGCGCGGGCGTTGCTGCGTCACCGGCTTTGCACCTTTTGCTCTTGAGCAACAAGGGCTGTAGACAATCGCGCCCATGACCCATCCTCCCCCCGATATCGCCGCCGCGCTGGCGGAGATACAACGCGAGATCGAACGCGCCTGCGGCGAGGCCAAGCGCGATCCGGCGTCGGTGACGCTGATCGCGGTGTCGAAGACTTTCGGGCCGGAGGCGATCGAGCCGGCGATCGCGGCGGGGCAGGGCGTGTTCGGCGAAAATCGGGTCCAGGAGGCCAAGGGCAAATGGCCGGCGCTCAAAACCAAGCATCCGGACATCGCGCTGCATCTGATCGGGCCGCTGCAATCCAACAAGGCCAAGGAAGCAGTGGCTTTGTTTGATGCCATCCACACCGTCGACCGGCCGAGCCTCTGCGAAGCCTTGGCCAAAGAGATCGCCAAGCAAGGCCGGCGGCCTTTGCTGTTCGTCGAGGTCAATACCGGGGCGGAAGCGCAGAAGGCCGGCGTGCTGCCCCAGGATGCGGACGCCTTTATCGCGCGCTGCCGCGCGGATTATGGGTTGGAGATTTCCGGCCTGATGTGCATTCCGCCGCTGACGGAGGCGCCGGCGCCGCATTTCGCGCTCACCGCCAAGATCGCGCAGCGCAATGGGCTGAAGCTCTTGTCCATGGGCATGAGCGCCGACTTCGCCTTGGCGGTGACGTTCGGCGCGACGCATGTACGTGTCGGCAGCGCGATTTTCGGCAGCCGCAGCTAAAGACCGCTGTCAACGCGGAGGTTGCGGCTTACAACAGTCGTCGTGGCCGGGGAA
This sequence comes from Alphaproteobacteria bacterium, assembly GCA_034668785.1. Classification (GTDB taxonomy): domain Bacteria; phylum Pseudomonadota; class Alphaproteobacteria; order Rhizobiales; family Xanthobacteraceae; genus CANKHA01. The sequence goes on along the minus strand of JAXDOS010000040.1, from coordinate 14,057 downwards.
AAAATATTGCACATGCAGCACTGTGTAGTCAGTGGCGGTCGCCGTGGAGACCAGCTTGGCTTTGACGATGCCCTTCTCCAGAAAAAAGAACCGCGAACAATGCGGATCGATCACCACGGGGGTGGCAGGAGTATTGGCGGGAGGATTGGGAAGCGGAGCCAGAATATCGGCTACTACCTGGGCGCCCACTTCCCCCACGTTTTCGATCAAGGCGAATATGCTCGTGGTCTGGACCGAGCCGTGCAGGATAACTTGCTCGGTGCCCGATTTTTTCAGCACGATATGGGTGGATGTTTTCGACATTGACCCCTCCTCCTCCTAGCCCCCAAGTACCTTAGCACAGGACCAACATTCCCGTCTTCAACAGCTATGCCCGGCTATGACAGTGAGTGTGAACTCCCTTCCCTTCTCCCCTTGTGGGAGAGGGTGGCGAGGTTGCGAGCGCGCGAGCAACGAGCCGGGTGAGGGGTCAGTGCAAGACACCCGCCCAGCTTCTTCGTCATTGCCGGACTTGATCCGGCAATCCAGTTTCTTCGCAAGGAGACGGATGCCCGGGTCAAGCCCGGGCATGACGATCAATTCGATCGGAAACGCCGACCCCTCACCCGGCTCATCACTCGCTCGCGCTCGGGCACCCTCTCCCACAAGGGGGAGAGGGGGAAGAGTTACCCAATCTGTATTCGCGTGTTTGGCCCCAGCCGCTCCAGCAGCCGCCGCAGGCGTCCGGCCTCCAGCGCCACGCAGCCGGCGGTGGGGCCGAATCCGGGCCGCGCCACGTGAATAAAGACGGCGCTGCCGCGGCCGGCGACGCGCGGGCGGGTGTTGTGGTCGAGCTCGATGATGAAATCGTAGAGCCGGTCATCGCGCCACAGGCGGTCACCGGAACCTTTTATGACAGTCGGGCGATTATACAGCCGGTCTGCGGGGTTCTCACACCAACCATCGTTTCGCCCGATGCGGCGGACCGGGAGCAAAGTGCGGGGGCGCGGCGTCCGGTCGGCGCGCCACAACAGGCGCACGAGTTTGAAGCGGCCCCGGGGAGTCCCGCCGTCGCCTTCGCGCTTGTTGGCGCGGATGCCTGCGCGTCCGAGCGCGACGGGAATGCCGAGCGGACCGGCCACAAGCCAGCCGCGCGCGCGAAACCCGGCGGCGGCGCGGACGTATAGGATAGGTAAGGACGTTGTTCGCATGAGCTTTGCACATTACGTCGGCAGCGGGCGCTTTGGGACTAAATACCAGTTGTCGCTTGCCCTTTTGCCCTCGAATGTTTCTACTTCGCTGGGCTGAAGTGTTCTACCGGGAAGGGATTTCCGCCCCGGATCACGTTCGGGGGCAGGCTTTCTCCGGAATGTTGTGGATTGGAATAAAGGGGCCTCGTGCGAGGCCGTGACCGATGCCGAATGTGCGTAAGATCCTGATCGTGGAGGATGATGCCGAGTTGCGCTCGGCCTTGGTCGAGCAGCTGGCGCTGCATGACGAATTCGCGGCGGTCGCGGTGGAGAACGGCATGAAGGCGGTCAGCGCCGCCAAAACGGAGCATGCCGACCTCGTCATCATGGATGTGGGGCTGCCCGACATCGACGGGCGCGAAGCGGTGCGCATGCTGCGCAAGGATGGCTTCAAGGCGCCGATCATCATGCTGACCGGGCATGATACGGATTCCGACACCATCCTCGGGCTGGAATCCGGCGCCAATGATTATGTCACCAAGCCGTTCCGCTTCGCCGTGCTGCTGGCGCGCATTCGCGCGCAATTGCGCCAGCATGAGGCGAGCGAAGACGCGATCTTCAACATCGGCCCCTATACCTTCCATCCGAGCTCCAAGGTGCTGCTCAACCCGAAGGGACAAAAGGTCCGGCTGACGGAGAAGGAAACCGCGATCCTTCGGTTTCTCTATCGCGCCGGCCAGGCGCCGATGTCGCGCGAGACCTTGCTGCAGGAAGTCTGGGGCTACAATTCCGGCGTCACCACCCATACACTGGAGACGCATATTTACCGGCTGCGTCAGAAGGTCGAGGAGGATGCGGCGAATCCCGCCATCCTGGTGACCGAGGCCGGCGGCTATAAGCTGGTGCCGTGAGCAATTTACCGCGCTTGTTTGTCATTGCGGGACATGCGCGACGCGCGTGGACCCGGTCCAGATGCGACCGCCGGATTGTCTTCTGGATTCCGGGCTCGCCGCCGAGCGGCGCCCCGGAATGACAAGGATGTAGCATGAGCATCGAAGACGACATCGCCTTCATGGAAAAGGTGCCGACGCTCGGGCTGCTGGGGCGCGCTGCCTTGCGCATCCTCGCCATCGGCGCGGAGAGCAGGCAGGTGAAGAACGGCGAGATTTTGTTTTACGCCGACGATGCCGCGGATTGCGGCTACGTCGTCCAGCAGGGATCGTTCCGCCTCGAGCCGCCGGATGAGGACGGCAAGATCAAAGGGATTGTTGCCGGGCCGCACACGTTGCTCGGCGAATTGGCGATGATCACCAACACCACGCGTCCGGCGACCGCGACCGCGCTCGAACCCTCGACGGTGATCCGCATTCCGCGCGGGCTCTTCCTGAAAATGCTCGAAGGTTATCCGGACACCGCGCGAAAGCTGCGCGACAGCATGGCGGCGCGGACCGATCAATGGACGCGAGAAATGGATAATGTGCGGGCGCGGTTGGTGGGGAGCGACGGTAAGCCGAAATAAGCGTCACGTTATTTCTTTGTCATCCCGGACGGCCCGAGGGGCCGATCCGGGACCAAAGCTTTCATGAGATAGGTCCCGGCTCTCGTGCATTCGCACTCGGCCGGGATGACAGCAAGAACTAAACCTCCACCGTCAGCGTCACCGGGACATGATCGGACGGCTGCATCCAGCCGCGCAGCTCCTTGGAAATCTTCAGGTCACGAAGCTGCTCCGCGAGTGCCGGGGCCACCCAGATGTGATCGAGCCGGCGGCCTTTATCGGCGGTTCTCCAGTCCGGCGCGCGATAACTCCACCAAGTATAGAGCTTGGCCGGCTCCGGCACGAAGTGACGCAAGGCGTCAAACCAGGACCCGGCCTTCTGCACCGCGACCAGCTTCTCGCATTCGAGCGGCGTATGCGAGACTACGCGCAGCATTTGCTTATGACTCCAGACGTCGTGCTCAAGCGGCGCAACATTCAGGTCGCCGAGCAGGATGGATCGCTCGGATGAGGCCGGGCGCAGCGTCGCGCAGTCGCGCATCTCATCGAGGAAGGCGAGCTTGTGGGCGAATTTCGGATTGACCTGCGGATCGGGAGTATCGCCGCCCGCCGGCACGTAGAAATTATGCAGCGTCAACGGATCGCGTAAGCCGGCGCGCTCGCCGATCACCGCGGAGATGTGGCGGCAATCGGTCTTGCCGCAGAAACTCTGGATGTTGAAGGTCTCGAACGGCAGCCGCGAGAGCACGGCGACGCCGTGATAGCCCTTCTGCCCATTGAGCGCGACATGCTCGTAGCCGAGGCGCTTGAAACGCTTGAGCGGAAATTTATCGTCGGGGGATTTGGTTTCCTGCAGACAGAGAATATCCGGACGCACCGCCTTGATGAAACGGGCGACGAGATCGATGCGGAAACGCACCGAGTTGATATTCCATGTCGTGATTTTAAGGAGCATGGCCGAAACTTAGGACGGGCGGCACGGATTTTCCATTCGTCATGGCCGGGCTTGTCCCGGCCATCCACGTCTAATGCAATGAAAAGTTCCTGAAGACGTGGATGCCCGGCACAAGGCCGGGCATGACGTCTCGGGTGAGGCTGTGTCGTTTAATTTCGATATTGGGTGTAATCGATCTTGAACATGCTCGGGTCCGGCCGCTTGTTGGTGTCGAGATTGTAGACCGCGACCGTGGTGTCAAATCCTTGCGGGTCGGTGACGGTCCATTGCCGCAGCTGGAGGTCCTTAGCGGCGAACATCAGCATCAGCCGGCTGGTGCCGATCAACGGCTGCTTCTCCTCGATGACGACGGTGACGAAAATGTCGTCGGCATAAATCCCAACCACGTTGGTGTCGCGGAGCAGATCGATACGGTCGGAGAGCAGGAAGCGCAGCGGCGTCTGCGACAAGGGAATGACATCCTGGGTGCCGAGTTTGCGATTGCGCACGACCACCGATTGGCCGTCGGAGATGACATCAATCGGGCTCGGCGGCTGGTAATCGAAGCGGACTTTGCCGGGCTTCTGAATATAGAACTGGCCTTCGTTGCGACCGCCGTCGGAGCCGACCTGAACGAAGTCGCCGACTAGCGTCTGTATGGTGGATAAATAGAGGCTGACGCGGTCGACCAGTGATCGCTGATTGGCATCGGGAGCGAGCGTCTCGCCAGGCTTAGCGAATTTGCCGACCGCATTTCCCTTCGGCAGGACGGGGGCGACCCGGCTGACATCGGTCTGGCCCGGAGGCCGCACGGTGCTTCTGGATTGTGCAGTTGCCGCAGGCGCCGCCTGCGCGTGCACGTCAGCCGACATCGACGCCCAGATCGCGGACACCCAGACCAGAGTCCCGAGAAAAGCCCCGAGGCTTGTTCCGGCCATATCCAACCCCGCTTTGCGCTGCCTGTGGGTAATTCGCTAATCACGCCCTGTGGCGATTTCGCGGCTCATTAGATGTGTAGTGGAGTTAATTGGCAACCCGGCAATTCTCAATAGGCATTGCCGTCCTCGCCGACCAGGATTTCGCGTTTTCCCGCGTGGTTGGGCTGGCCGACGACGCCTTCGTGTTCCATGCGCTCCATGAGCGAGGCGGCGCGATTGTAGCCGATCTGCAGGCGGCGCTGGATGTAGCTCGTCGATGCCTTGCGGTCGCGTGTCACCACCTGAACGGCCTGCTGATAGAGATCGGTGGCGTCGCCGGCGCCCATGCCGGTGGCATCGAAGATCGGATTGCCGTCCTCGCCCAACTCATCCTCGGCAGTAACCGCTTCGAGGTATTGCGGCACGCCCTGGGACTTCAGATGGCGGACGACTTTCTCCACTTCCTCGTCCGACACGAAGGGTCCGTGGACGCGGCTGATGCGGCCGCCGCCGGCCATGTAAAGCATGTCGCCCTGGCCGAGCAGTTGCTCGGCGCCTTGCTCGCCCAGGATAGTACGGCTGTCGATCTTGGACGTGACTTGGAAGGAAATGCGGGTCGGAAAATTCGCCTTGATGGTGCCGGTGATGACATCGACAGAGGGGCGCTGGGTCGCCAGAATGACGTGGATGCCGGCGGCACGCGCCATTTGCGCCAGGCGCTGGATCGCGCCTTCGATATCTTTGCCGGCGACCATCATCAGGTCGGCCATCTCGTCGACGATGACGACGAGATACGGAAGCGAGTCGAGTTCCAACTCTTCCTTCTCATAGATGGCTTCGCCGGATTCCTTGTCGTAGCCGGTATGAACGGTGCGGGTGAGCGTCTCGCCCTTGCCTTTGGCCTCGACCACGCGCGCATTGTAACCGTCGATGTTGCGCACGCCGAGCTTCGACATTTTCTTGTAGCGCTCTTCCATCTCGCGCACGGCCCACTTCAATGCCACCACCGCCTTCTTCGGATCGGTGACGACCGGTGTGAGCAAATGCGGGATGCCGTCGTAAACGGAGAGTTCGAGCATTTTCGGATCGACCATGATCAGCCGGCACTGATCCGGACGCAGCCGGTAGACCAGGCTGAGGATCATAGTGTTGATGGCGACCGACTTGCCGGAGCCGGTGGTGCCGGCGATCAACAGATGCGGCATGCGCGCCAGGTCGACGATGACGGATTCGCCGCCGATGGTCTTGCCGAGGCAGAGCGGCAGCTTCGCGGTGTTGTCGCTGTAATCGTCATCGTCGAGCAACTCGCGCAGGTAAACTTTTTCGCGCGTCGGGTTCGGCAATTCGATGCCGATCGCATTGCGGCCCGGCACCACGGCGACGCGCGCCGAGAGCTTGCTCATGGAGCGCGCGATGTCGTCGGACAAACCGATGACGCGCGAGGACTTGATACCGGGCGCGGGCTCAAGCTCGTAGAGCGTGACCACCGGGCCCGGCCGGGCATTGATGATCTCGCCGCGCACGCCGAAATCGCCCAGCACGCTTTCCAGCGCGCGGCCGTTTTCCTCGATAGTCTCGCTGCTGAGCGTCGAACGCTCGGAGCTTTTGGGCGCCGTGAGCAGCCCCAACGCCGGAAGCACGTAACCGCCGGACGATCTTCGGGGCGCAACGCGGGCAGGCTTGCGTGCTGCGCGCCTCGGCGCGGCCTCGGTCTCCTCCTCTTCGTCCTCGTCGCCGGATTCCGCTCCCATTCCATCGAAGTCGCCGAACCTCGGCTCCAACCGGCCGCGCGAATCCGTGCCTGCGTAGGCGCTGATCGCCGGACTGGCCGGCCGCGCGTGCCATTTAAACGTGAAGAGGCGCCGCAGCCGGGCCTTGAGGCTGAGCAGGCCATGTACCAGGCGGCCGAGCGAAATCGACGCGCGCTCTTCCTCGTCCGGATCGTCGTCTCGTTGGTAATCGCGCGCGGCGGCGATCTTGGCCAGCGGGTCGCGCCAGATCATTCCCGCCGCCACGGTGAAGATGGCGAGGGCGAGAATTCCGGTGACGGAAGCGAATGCGATGCGGTTCGTGCCGGACAACGGGCCGAGCAGGAAGGCCGGCACGCGCAGCAGCGCGTCGCCGACAACGCCGCCGAGACCTTTCGGCAGCGGCCAGGATGCTGTTTTCGGCAGGCAGGAGAGGAACGCGGCGGCGAGCAGCGTGGTGACGATCCAAAACAACATGCGCAGGCGTTCGCGATAGAGCGGGCGGTGCGTGAGCAGCCGCCAGCCGAGGATCGCGATCAGCAGCACCAGCACCACGGCGGCCAGGCCGAGAAGCTGCATCATCAGATCGGCGGCGATGGCGCCTGGGGCTCCCACGAGATTGCGGATCGGCGCATTGGTGGCGTGGCTCAGACTCGGATCCTGCACCGACCAGGTTGCCAGCGCGACGGCGCCGACAAATGCCAGCGCCATCAACGCCAGCCCGCAGCATTCGCGCAAACGGCGGCGGAGAATCTCCTGAAAATGATCGGAGAGGATGGCGATGGTATCGAGGCCGCGTTCAATCACCGACATGCGCGCGCCTCCCTTTGGCGAGGCTTTCTTCTTCCCCAGGCCAAACGCGGTTTACCGGAGTTCGAGAATCGAAATGGCCTATGTCGGACATGCCTGATTGCGGCCGGGGTGAGAGGGTAAGTCGTCTCGATAAGCTATGCGCCGGCCTCTCCCCGTAAAAGAGATGAAGGAAAAGCGAGGGGCAATCCTGTTTCATCATCATCAGCCCAGCACGGCGACGAGGCGATGCAACGCCTCCGCCGTAATGTTGTTGTCGTGGACCATGGCGACGCGGATATAGCCGGCGCCGGGATTGCGCCCGTCGGTTTGATCGCGGGCGAGATAGCGGCCGGGAATGACGCGGAGTCCGGCGTCGCGCCATAGCTTCAGCGCCACAGCCTCGTCGCCGCCTTTGGCGGAAACATCGAGCCAGAGAAAAAATCCGCCCGCGGGCCGCCGGTAGCCGTAGCGATCACCGATGATCTGATCGGCGAGATCGAACTTCTCTTTATAGAGCCGCCGGTTCTCCGCCACATGCGCCTCATCCGCATAGGCGGCGATGGCGACATGTTGCGCGGGAATCGGCACTTGCGGCGCCGCCACGTTGCGCAATTCAAGAAAGGGCGCGAGGAAACGGCGGTCGCCGGCGGCGAAGCCGACGCGCATTCCGGGAAGGCTCGAGCGTTTCGACAGCGAATGAAAGACAACGACATTGGCAAAGTCGGGACCGGCGGCCTCCAACATTCCCGGCGGCGCGCGGTCGCTATAAATCTCGCAGTAGCATTCGTCGGCAAAGACAAGAAAGCCGAAACGCCGCGCCAGGGCGCAGAGACGCGCCAGGTAGGCGGCGTCGGCCACCGCGCCTTGCGGATTGGACGGCGACGCCAGGTAGAAGGCGACGGTGCGGGCGAGGAGATCGTCAGACAGCGCATCGAGGTCGGGAAGGAATCCGGTCTCTTTGGCGGCCGGCATATAGACCGGCTCGCAATCCGCCGCTAAGGCGCCGGCGGAATAGGCGGCATAAAACGGATTCGGGATTAGTACCGCAGGGCGGCCGCTGCGCTTGCCGACCCAATGCCTGGCCGTGATGGCGGCGAGGAACAGGCCCTCCCGCGTGCCATTGAGCACCAGCACTTCCGTCAGTGGGTCCACGGGGCGCGTGAGCTTGAAACGCTTGCCGAGCCAGGTCGCCACCGCGCGCAGAAACGGCTCGATGCCCTTGTTGGCCGGATAACGGCCGAATTCGGGAAGATGCGCCGCGAGTACAGGGCCGACAAAGTCGGGAATCGGATGCTGCGGCTCGCCGACGGACAGGGCGATCGGCGGCTTCCCCGGTTTGCTGTCGGCCAATAGTTCATTGAGCCGCACGAACGGCGAGCGCGCGTCGGAGGCCCCGGTGGAGGGGGCGGAAGACATATCGGTATTGGTCATCGACGCCAACACTGGCAGCGGGGCCCCGGTAGCGGAGAGTCACCTTAAGTCGGGCGGGGTTAAGACACGATTAACCATCGGGGGGCGGCGGGCGAACCGGTTATCTTCTAGGGAGCCACCCTAAAGCTCCGCCTGGCCTGGGCGCAGCTGCATGCCATGATAAATGCCCAGAATGACGACTTGATCGTCCTCCCAGCGCAGCTCGTGCACGATGATGTAAGGCAGCCCCTTTACTACCCACTCGCGCGTGCCCGAAACAGCTCCAACACGCCCGATTTCGGGGAAGTCGCCCAATCGGTTTGCTGCCGCCTGTATCCGAGCCGCCACGCGAGTAGCGGATGCGGCATTTCGCTCTTTAATGAGGCGTAGATGGCGGCAATATGCGTTAGCGCGTCTATCGTGTAGCGGACCTTCAAAGGCCGCACTTCGTCCAAACGGCAGCCGCTTCCTCATCGGTGGCGAGACGCGTCTTGTCGTTACGTAAATCCTGCTGGATGCGCTTCACGTCGTCCATTTGCTCGGAGCTGAGCTGGTAGCGTTCATCCTCGCCGACGATATGAGCAAACAGCGCGTCTGCCACTGCGTCCTGAACATCGTCCGGAAGTTCGCGCGCCTTCGCTATAGCCTGGTCAAGCAACTTGCTCATAAAATTATTATAACACATTTTCCTCGCATCACGAGACGGCACCTCAATAAAAAGGCCCCGGCGTGAACCGGGGCCTCTCTAACGGCAGGAGCGGAAGCCGGGTGTCCGCCCCAACCGTTGGGGGTTTCAGCCTGCGATCAGGGAACGACCTCTCCATGCAGGTTGAGGTCGAGCCCATCGCGCTCCACTTCGTCGGACACCCGCAACCCGATGATCACGTCGATGATCTTCAGGATGATGAAGGTGGCGATGGCGCAGTAGACGAGCGTGCAAGCGACGCCATAGGCCTGGGTCAGTACCTGTCCGGCATTGCCGTCGAGCAGACCCATCTTGGCAGCGACCGCCGCAGTGCCCGTCGCCGGATCGGCGGGCACCGCCGGATTTAGAAACTCACGAGCGAAGACGCCGGTCAGCATGGCGCCGATGATGCCGCCGACGGCATGGACGCCGAAGGCATCGAGACTGTCGTCGTAGCCGAACATGTGCTTGAGCGATGTCGATGCCCAGAAGCAGCCCACGCCGGCGACGATGCCGATCACCAACGCGCCGCCAGGCGCCACGAAGCCCGAGGCCGGCGTGATGGCGACGAGACCCGCGACGGCGCCGGAGATGATGCCGAGCACGCTGGGCTTGCCGCGAACAATCCACTCCGCGAACATCCAGCCGAGGCCGGCCGCGGCGGTGGCAATCTGCGTCACCGCCATGGCCATGCCGGCCGTGCCATTGGCAGCCACGGCCGAACCGGCGTTGAAGCCGAACCAGCCGACCCATAGCAACGACGCACCGATGACGCTCAATACGAGGTTATGCGGCGCGAAAGATTCGGCGCCGTAGCCGCGGCGCTTGCCGAGCACGAGGGCGCAAACAAGGCCCGCGGTTCCCGCGTTGATATGCACCACGGTGCCGCCGGCGAAGTCGAGCACGCCAGCGCCGCCGAGGAAGCCATCGGGTCCCCAGACCGAATGCGCGATCGGGCAATAGACGAAGATCAGCCAGGCGCCCATGAACCACAGCAGCGCCGAGAACTTCATGCGATCGGCGAAAGCACCGCAGATCAAGGCCGGCGTGATGATGGCGAAGGTCATCTGGTAGGTCATGTAGACCGACTCAGGGATGGTCTTGGCGAGGCCGTTCACGCTGCTGCCGGTCATCGCGTTGAGCATGACTTGGCTCAACCCCCCGACATAGCCGCCGATGGTGTCGCCCCACTGGGGCACGCCCTCGGTGAAGGCGAGGCTGTAGCCGACGACCATCCATAGGATCGTCACCAGGCAGGTGATAGCGAAGCTCTGCATCACCGTGGCGAGCACGTTCTTCTTGCGCACCATGCCGCCATAGAAAAGCGCCAGACCGGGAATGGTCATCATTAACACGAGCGCTGTCGAGGTCAGCATCCAGGCGGTGTCGCCGGTGTCGAGCTTGGGAGCGGCGGGCGCCGCGGCGGCATCGGCTGCCGCTTGAGCGAAGGCCGGTTCGGCAAAGAGAGTGCCGATCGCGAGGGCGGCAAGCGCCGTTAGTCCCGCGCCATAGGGTATCTTGATCTTCATGGTCGAACTCCGTTTCGCAAAAGGGATGGGCGCGGGGATCAAAGGGCGGCGGCGTCGGTTTCGCCGGTGCGGATGCGCACGGCGCTCTCGAGACCGAGAACGAAGATTTTGCCATCGCCGATCTGGCCGGTCTTGGCGGCCGTGGTGATGGCTTCGATGACTTTGTCGACTTGATCGGCGGCCACGCCGACTTCGATTTTGAGCTTCGGCAGAAAGTTCACCGCGTATTCAGCGCCGCGGTAAATTTCGGTGTGGCCTTTCTGACGGCCGTATCCCTTGACCTCGGTGACGGTCATCCCGTGGACACCGATGCCGGTCAAAGCGTCGCGGACGTCGTCGAGCTTAAATGGCTTGATGATGGCCATGACAATTTTCATGGGTTACCCCCCTGGTGGCTCGTACATGCCTGATGCAGCCAGGCAACTCAGCTGAGCTTCCGCTCGCGAAAGGCAGTCCGCGGGCCTTTGCCAGGCTCTTATAATCAAGCCCCGTGCCAACTCGCCGCAGCGGGGGTAACCGGCTGCAATGGCTTAATTTTCTCTAAACCTGGCGGTGGTGGCGCTAAAATCACACGCCGCAACGCACAAACGGAATCCATTGCTGCTTAAAACATAGGCAGTAATTTAATTAGGGCTTTGGTGATGCCGATTTGATGGGCAGCTGGCGGGTTGTCATTCCCGGCCGAATGCCACAGATCGGGGCCCGACGACAGGCTCTCCGCACGAGAGCCAAGACCCATGTAGCAGATAAAGGATCCCGGATCGGCCCTTCGGGCCGTCCGGGATGACAAGACAATTGGTTATTGCAGGGCTTCGCCGTGCTGGCTGATGTCGAGACCCTCGACCTCCTGTTGCATGCTGACGCGCGCCGGCCCGAATACGTCGATGACTTTGAGCAGCGCCCAGGTCAGGCCGCCCGACCAGACCAGCGTGACGGCGATGCCGTAAAGCTGAATCAGTACCTGGCGCGGGTTGCCCTCCAATAGTCCGGGAAGCCCGTTCGGCGTATCCGCACTGACAGATACCGCGGCGGCGGCGAAGACACCGGTCAACAATGTGCCGGTGAAGCCGCCGATGCCATGGACACCGAACACATCAAGCGAGTCGTCGTAGCCGAGTTTCTGCTTCAGCTTGGTGCAAGCCCAGAAGCACACGCCACCCGCAATGATGCCGATGACGACGCCGTGCCACGGCAGCACATAGCCGGAGGCCGGCGTGATGGTGCCCAATCCGGCCACCGCGCCGGAGATCATGCCGAGCACGGAAGGCTTGCCGCGCGTCCACCACTCGATCGCCATCCAGGTGAGCGCGCCGGCGCAAGCGGCAAGATGCGTGGCGACAATGGCGAAGACTGCGCGCGAACCGGCGCCCAGCGCCGAGCCGCCGTTGAAGCCGAACCAGCCGACCCACAACAGGCCGGTGCCGATCACCGCCAGCGACAAATCATAGGGCGCGAGATTCTCCGAGCCGTAGCCGCGCCGGCTGCCGAGCACATAGGCGGCGACCAGCCCGGCGACGCCGGCATTGAGATGCACCACCGTGCCGCCGGCGAAATCAAGCAGCCCCGCGGTTTGCAGGAAGCCGCCGCCCCATACCCAATGGGCGATCGGTACATAGACCAACAATAGCCAGCCGACCGCGAACCAGAGAAAGGCCGAGAAACGCATGCGGTCCGCGACCGATCCGGCAACCAGCGCGACGGTGATCACCGCGAAGGTCATCTGATAGACCATGAACAGTATTTCCGGAATTGTGCTAGCGAGTGGGCTTACAGTATCCATACCGATGCCGTTGAGGAAGGCGCGGTTGAGCGTGCCGATGATCGGATCATCGCCGGAAAAACTCAGCGAGTAGCCGATCGCCGCCCACAAAATAGAGACGAGCATGGTTGCCGCGAGGCTTTGCGCCATGGTGGCAAGGACGTTTTTCTTGCGCACCATTCCGGAATAAAACAGCGCCAGCCCCGGAAGCGTCATCATCAGCACCAGTCCGGTGGCGACGATCATCCAGGCGGTGTCGCCGGTATCGATCTTCGACGCCTGCGCCAAAGCTGGTGTTGCTGTGAAGATTGCCGCCAGTGTGGTGACGAACGCGCGAATGCGCCTTAGTGCCCAAGTCATGTTGTCTCCCCCTCTTGATTTCGCCCCGAGATTTTTGTTTGGCGCCCCGCCGGTGACGGAGCGTTACAACGCGTTGTTCCCCGTCTCGCCGGTGCGGATGCGCACGGCCTGCTGCACGTCGAGAACGAAAACCTTGCCGTCGCCGATCTGTCCGGTTTTCGCGGCCGCTGTGATGGCTTCCACCACGCGATCTGCTTGATCGGCGGGGATGGCGACTTCGATCCGCACCTTGGGCAAAAAATTCACGGCGTATTCGGCACCGCGGTAGATCTCGGTGTGGCCCTTCTGGCGGCCGTAACCTTTGACCTCGGTGACCGTCATTCCGTTGACGCCGAGCGCCGTGAGCGCGTCGCGGACGTCGTCGAGCTTGAAAGGTTTGATGATGGCAATAACGAGCTTCATGACCGGACTCCCCCTTGAGTGTCGCCGGCCACAAGCATAACGCGGCCCGCAGAACCTTCGAGGGTTCGGGCCTAGCGTCCCGGCGACGCTACCGGCTTCTTTTCAAGCTTCGTGCCGCGCTCCTTAGCGAAGCTACACCTTTGAAGATGCTTGGGTTTTTCCAGAAATCCCGGCACAGGCAAAGCCGCGACGTGCCTGAAACAGCGGCAATCTGATTAATTTATTTGCAGAGAAATGCCTAATTACGCGGCTAGGCGCTCAGGTCCTGGGCAACTTCAAGGATTAGGGCGGCGCTCGCGCACCAAGCCTTCCTGCGCCACGGAGGCGACCAAGGTGCCGTCGCTGGCGAAAATCAGCCCGCGGGAAAATCCGCGCGCGCCATGCATGTTCGGGCTGTCTTGCGCATAGAGCAGCCACTCGTCGGCACGAAACGGGCGATGCAGCCAAAGCGCATGATCGAGGCTCGCCGCCATGATTTCCTTCTCGAACACCGTGCGTCCGTGCGGGATCAGCGCCGAGTCCAGCAGTGTCATGTCGCTGGCATAGGCGAGCACGCATTGATGGATCGCCGGATCGTCAGGAAGTTTTCCGGTGGTACGGATCCACACATGGAACCGTCCATCCTCGTATTTTTTTCCGAGGTAGCGTTCGAATTCCACCGGGCGCAACTCGATCGGACGTTCGCGCTCGAAATATCGGCGTACCGGGTCTGGCATCATCGGCAATGTGCTTTGCTTGATCTCGGCTTCGCCGGGCAGTTGGTCCGGCTTCGGCACGTTCGGCATTTTTGCTTGGTGATCGAACCCCGGCTCGTCGGCATGAAACGAAACCGACATGGAGAAGATCGGATGCCC
>JAXDOS010000039.1:0-7684 GCA_034668785.1 Alphaproteobacteria bacterium | reverse complement strand
GTCGGATTTTGCCTCTTGGGCGTGGCGCGCCTCGACCACTTCCGGTTCGAAAAAAGCCTCTTCCGCGACGGCGGGCTCCGCTTCATCCGCTTCGTCGCGGCGAATGGTGACGTCCTCGCCGCGCGCGAGACGGGCGGCCTCATCAGCACTGCGAGCCACCGTGACCGTGATCGCTACCTCGACTTCCGGATGCAATAGGAGCGGTACCTTATGCATTCCGATCGCCTTGATCGGAGCATTGAGTGCGATCTGCGTGCGGCTCACGGTAAAGCCGTCCTCGCCCAGGAGGACGGCGATGTCACGGGTCGACACCGAGCCGTAGAGCTGTCCGGTCTCCGCGGCTTGGCGTATCACCACGATGCTTTTGCCGTTGACCTTGGCACCGATCTTCTCGGCTTCGCCGCGAAGTTCCACATTGCGCGCTTCGAGCTCGACCTTCATGCCCTGGAAGCGGGTCTTGTTGTCTTCGGTGGCACGTAGTGCCTTGCCCTTAGGCAGTAAGTAATTGCGCGCAAAACCGTCTTTAACGCGCACGACCTCGCCCATTTGTCCGAGCTTGGCGACACGTTCGAGTAAAATCACTTCCATTGTCTTTCTCCGTCGATTCGGTTCTATTTGATCGATTGATCAGCATCATGGGCGAAGTTGTGGTGGACCGCGTTTTCTCGCGGCACGGCCGCGCAAGTCCAAGGCGGTATCGGCAAGACCGAGCACCGACAAAATCAGCGCAGGCCATCCGAATATAAGGACGGCGGCATAGACGCCGCCGAGCACGAAGGGACGGCTCTGTATTCCGCGGGTGGCGGCGTGAAGTACGGCGAATCCCAGAAACGCGTAGGCCATCATCAGGCTTGCGGCGAGGACGCCGGAAATGATCGCAACGATGCCCGGCAGAAAAGTGCCCGCGACGGCGGCGGCAAGTAGCACCGATGTGAAGGGCGGAAAACTGATGGCCGCCAATTCCGGCCACGGCCTTGGCAACCGGCCGGAGATTTTCACGATGCGTGCCGCGAGCCAGAGATTGACCACTTGGATGATCGTGGTCAGCGAAGCGACCATCGGCGGAGCCAGGGCCGCGAGAAGGTCGGAATCGATCAGCCTGTTGGCATTGGCATCCGCGCCCTCGGACGGCGGCTTCGTTAGGCCAAGGGCGCTTTCAATGGCATTGCGCAGCGTAGCGTGGAAAGTTTCCGCATCGGTGCCGAAATAAGGAATAGAAGCGATCACGATCAGGGCGCCGATAACGGCGGCCCAAAGAACGATCTTCCCCATCGGATACCATTCAAGATGGTCCGACGGCGCTTCAGCGGGACGCGCCAGCAACGCGAGATAGCCGAGCCACCACGCCGGCAGACCGATCCCAACGAGGAATGCCAGGAAGAAGAATGTGCCGAACACAAAGGCGAGACTCGCGGCGGCGCAAACCGCGGCGATCAGTCCTGCCCAATGGCTCCAGCCAAGCCCGGCGATCAGGATCGGGAGTGGCGCAAGATAGAAAAGCAGGATCGCGACCAGCGATCCGGACGCAAGCGATGCAAACAGCAAAGCTGCCGCTACTCCCGCGCCGATACTAATAAGAATTGTCTGCGCCATCCGAGCTGTCCCGCTCCGTTACCGGGCGGTTAGAGACGGATCGAGTCCGTCCCAACCATGGACCGCCGGACCATCCGACGGCCGAATTGTATCGTCAGCGCGGCGTTTTAGCCGCGCTGAACCGCTATTGTCAGCGGATCACGTAGGGCAGAAGCCCGAGGAAGCGAGCCCGCTTGATCGCCTGCGCCAGTTCCCGCTGCTTCTTCGCTGACACCGCGGTGATGCGGCTCGGCACGATCTTGCCGCGCTCGGACACATAGCGCTGAAGCAGCCTTGCATCCTTGTAATCGATCTTCGGGGCACCGGTTCCGGAAAATGGGCAAGTCTTGCGCCGGCGGAAAAACGGCCGTCGTGCTCCGCCACCACCGCCGCCGCCACCTTGAGAAGAAAAGGCCATGACTTTTACTCCTCCACCGCTGCTGCGTCGTCGTGCGGGCGCCGCTCGCGATCGCGGAAGCGATCCCCGCCGCCACGATCGCCGCGATCACTCCGCCCGCCGCCGCCACCACCACCGCCATGCCGGTCATCGCGATCACGGTCACGATCGACCTTGCGCATCATTGCCGAAGGACCTTCCTCGTGCTCGTCAACGCGGATGGTAATGTAGCGCAGGATGTCCTCGCTCAACCGCATCTGCCGCTCGATTTCGGTCAGGGCTGCTGCGGGCGCGTCGACGTTCATCAACGTCATGTGCGCCTTGCGGTTCTTGTTCATCCGATAGGAGAGTGACTTAACGCCCCAATATTCGGTTTTGGCGACTTTACCGCCCATTTGTTCGACGATGCCTTTGTATTGGGCGGTCAGTTCCTCGACCTGCTGCGTGCCAAGATCCTGGCGCGCAAGGAAGACGTGCTCGTAAAGGGGCATGAGTGTGCCTTTCATTGTTTCACGGTCGCGCGTCCCGGCGCTTAGCCCTTCGAACCTCGGAAAGGCTCGAATGCTCTGAAGGTGGGAACACGGGACGCCGGGCAAGTGGCCCTACCGCAAAGCGGCCGTCCGTTCAGCTCCCAGCCGGGATCGAGCGGAATGCGCGGTTTATACCCGCTTCCGGCCAAAAGGCAAGGCGAGGGTGACCGTTTACGCTCCGCGGGATGCGCCATTTTCCGCCTCTGCGCGCAGCAGATTGGCAAGCTTCACCGCGAGCTCCATGCCATCGCTAATGTGGCGAGCGCAGGAGCGGTCTGCTGCGCTACAGGGGTTGCGTAGTCTGCTGAGTTTTATCAGCAGAAAATCAAGATTTTCGGCCAGCAGCTTGTGCCGGAATATCGGATCCCGCCTGGCACGCGCGAGAGTGTCGTCTGTCACAGCAACAAAATCCGGCATCCGAACGCCCGCATCTAGTCGAGGAGCGCACTTTATGCACGGATAGGTTGTTGTTTCCTTACCAGTGAGGGCTGCTAGGAAGTATCGAGAACTGTTTTCGTATCCCGATGATCTGCTTGGAGGAGCACATGTCAGCGTCTAGTCCAACCCACACACCGATCCGTCGTATCGTGACGGGGCATGACGCGAACAACGTGGCCAAGGTGATCATTGACGGACGCGCCACGAACGAAAAACAAACTCGTCCTGGCAGCTTATCGACACTGCTGTGGTCCACCGACGCAACTCCAGCCGATATTTCGGTCGGCGAACATTTCGAGGATATGGCTGCGCGCATACTGGGAACGCCGCCACCGGCAAACGGCACAAGGTTCGCGATCAATGAAATCCCGCCCGGGCGGCCAGGCCGGATGCACCGGACGGAGACTTTGGATTACGCAATCGTGCTCTCTGGCGAGATCGACATGGATATGGATGACTCGACGGTCAAGCTCCGGGCAGGCGATGTGGTGATCCAGCGCGGCACCAACCATTCCTGGGTAAATCGCGGAAGCGAAATGGCGCGCATAGCCTTCATTCTGATTGATGCCAAGCCGCTTGGAATTGGCCATCCTATCGTCCGCGACACCCCGTCCAATCCGGCTAACGAGAACGTCAGCCGCCGTCGGCCAGCTACGGACAGTTGACACCGCCGATATCGCAGTGTCTTACCGCCTCGATCCGAGGGGCATGGCAGGGAAATGTCGGTCGCATTCGTTTTTCCGGGGCAGGGCAGTCAAGTTGTTGGCATGGGCAAAAGCCTGGCCGATTCCTTTGCGCCGGCGCGGCTGGTGTTTGCCGAAGTCGACGATGCACTTGGCGAGAGACTGAGCGAAACTATTTGGGATGGCCCGGCGGAGAAGCTAACGCTGACCGAAAATGCCCAGCCGGCGTTGATGGCAGTCTCGCTCGCAGTCTTGCGCGTCCTTGAAGCGGAAGCAGGCGTTGATCTTAAGCGCGATGCGCAGTTCGTGGCCGGTCATTCCCTGGGTGAATATTCAGCACTGGCAGCTGCAGGCGCGCTCTCTCTGAGCGATACCGCCCGTTTGTTGCGCACCCGCGGCCTCGCCATGCAAAAGGCGGTGCCGGTCGGAACCGGCGCGATGGCGGCCTTGATTGGCCTCGAATTCGAGCAGGTAGTCGCCGTCGCCGCGCAAGCGGCACAGAACCAGGTCTGCCAAGCAGCAAACGACAATGGTGGCGGCCAGGTCGTGGTATCGGGTGACAAGGCCGCCGTGGCGCGCGCCGTCGAGATCGCCAAAGCGAAAGGCGCAAAGCGAGCCATGATGCTTCCGGTTTCCGCCCCGTTCCATTGCGCGTTGATGCAGCCTGCCGCCGATGTCATGGCTCAAGCCCTCGCGGCGGTGGCGATCAAATCGCCGGCCGTTCCCGTTGTCGCTAATGTGTCGGCGTCGGCGATCAGGGATCCAGTCGAAATCGTGCGCCGGCTGGTCGAGCAGGTCACCGGCACCGTGCGCTGGCGGGAGTCGGTGGTCTTTATGACTGGTGCGGGCGTCACGAACTTTTATGAGGTGGGTGCCGGAAAAGTACTCAGTGGTCTTGTCAAACGGATTGCCGAGGGAGCTCAGGGCGCGGCCATTAGTACACCGGATGACATAGCTACATTCGCGGCCACGCGCCGCTGACGCGGTCGCCTAGGAGGAAAGTTATGTTCGACCTGACCGGCAAAACGGCGCTGGTCACCGGCGCCAGTGGCGGGCTTGGTGACACGATTGCGCGGGCGCTTCATCAGCAGGGTGCTGTCGTGGCCCTGTCCGGTACCCGGCGCGAGGCTTTGGATGGACTCGCTGCCGAACTTGGTGCCCGCACGCACGTGCTGGCGTGCAATCTCGCCGACAAGGACGAGGTCGAGCGCCTGGTGCCAAAGGCGGAAGAGCTGATGGGGCAACTCGATATTCTGGTCGCCAATGCCGGCATTACGCGGGACAATCTCCTGGTCCAACTGCGCGATGAAGATTGGGATCAAGTCATCAACATTAATCTCACTGCTACCTTCCGGCTGACACGCGCGGCGGTGCGGGGGATGATGCGCCGCCGATTTGGCCGGGTCATTGGCATCACGTCAGTAGTGGGAGTCACCGGCAACGCCGGGCAAAGCAACTATGTCGCGGCCAAGGCGGGCATGATCGGGATGATGAAATCGGTCGCGGCTGAGTATGCCAAGCGCGGAGTGACAGCGAATTGCATCGCGCCAGGCTTCATAGGCACGCCAATGACGGACAAGTTGAACGACAAACAGCGCGAGGCAATTCTGGGCCGCGTGCCGGCAGGGCGTCTTGGGACCCCGGCCGAGATTGCCGGCGCAGTCGTTTATCTGGCCTCGGAAGAAGCCGCTTACGTTACCGGGCAGACGCTGCATGTGAACGGCGGAATGGCCATGATCTGAGCTACCATGGGCGGCTTGACGGCTATCGGGTGCGCTGGCCAAGGCTTTCGAAGTATGGTAACCGAACCTTGGCTCGGCCGGGGGCAACCGGAGGGGCGGGAGTGGCGTCGCGCGATCCATCCGGAGCCGTTTTGTACCCCGCCAACGTCTACCACGACGAGGCCATATCGCTGCGACTCGCATCGCTTAGCCGATCGAGTCTCCTCCGAAAGGCATGAGGTTTAACGATGAGTGAAATTGGCGAACGGGTAAAAAAAATCGTCGTGGAGCATTTGGGCGTCGAGCCGGAAAAAGTAACCGAGAAGGCCAGCTTCATCGACGATCTTGGCGCAGACAGTCTCGATACCGTCGAACTGGTAATGGCCTTCGAGGAGGAGTTCGGGTGCGAGATTCCCGACGACGCCGCCGAAACGATCCTTACCGTGGGCGACGCCGTTACATTCCTCGAGAAGAATGCCAAAAGCTGACGCCCGCCGTCACCGTCGGTAATTCCCGGATTGTGCGGAAGCAAGCGGCGGTCCGTTGCATCTGCATCGGAACGGGACAGGCTGGCGACGGCCGGAGAGTTGAATTGTGAGACGTGTTGTAGTCACCGGGCTCGGCATGGTGTCGCCGCTGGCATGTGGTGTCGAGACGACGTGGCAACGCCTCATCAACGGCGAAAGCGGCGTCAAGCCAATCAAAACATTTGATGTCTCAGATTTGCCAAGCCGGATTGCGGGCGTTGTGCCGCGCGGCGATGGCAGCAACGGGACTTTCAATCCCGACCAGTGGATGGAGCCGAAGGAACAGCGAAAGGTTGATCAGTTCATCATCTTTGCGATGTGCGCGGCGCGCCAGGCCGTAGAGGATTCCGGATGGAGGCCGACAGCCGAGGAGGATCAGATCGCGAGCGGAACGATGATCGGCTCGGGTATCGGCGGGATCGAAGGTATCGCCGATACCGCTATTGTGCTGAAGGAAAAGGGCCCAAGACGTGTTTCGCCATTCTTCATCCCGGGCCGGCTCATCAACCTGGCGTCGGGTTACGTCTCCATCGAGTTCGGGTTGAAAGGCCCCAATCACGCGGTGGTCACGGCCTGCTCGACCGGTGCGCACGCCATTGGCGACGCCGGACGTCTCATCAGCCTTGGAGATGCCGACGTCATGGTCGCCGGTGGAACCGAGTCTCCGATCAGCAGACTTTCGATGGCAGGCTTTGCCGCCTCACGCGCGCTATCCACGCATTTCAACGACACGCCTGAGCGCGCCTCGCGGCCTTATGACAAGGATCGCGATGGCTTTGTCATGGGCGAGGGGGCTGCGGTCGTTATTCTTGAGGAATACGAACATGCAAAACGCCGTGGTGCGAAAATCTACGCCGAATTGATCGGCTACGGAATGTCGGGAGACGCCTATCATATCACCGCGCCTGCGCCCGACGGCAGCGGCGCCTTCCGCAGCATGCAAGCGGCGCTTCGAAGCGCCAAGATAACGCCATCCGAGATCGACTATATTAACGCCCACGGCACCTCGACGCCCCTCGGCGACGAAATTGAGCTTGGCGCCGTCCAACGACTTGTTGGCAATGCCGCTGGGCGGATTTCCATGTCTTCGACTAAATCCTCGATTGGACATATGCTCGGGGCGGCGGGGGCCGCGGAAGCGATATTTTCCATACTTGCGATTCGTGATCGCGTAGCGCCACCCACGATCAATCTCGACAATCCCTCGGTGGAGACGTCGATCGATCTCGTTCCGCACCGAGCACGCCAGCGCGACATCGACGTCGTGCTGTCGAACTCCTTCGGCTTTGGCGGCACCAACGCCTCCTTAGTTTTCCGGCGCGTGACCAACTAGGACCCGCGAACGGTGCTTCACCCTTTTAGACGTTTTCAGGTCAACCTATCATCGGTGCGGTATAATATGCTTATCCCGCTGAACGGAGCACCGACGTGGGTCAAGCGGTCATGAATCCGCCGTCCTCGGGGACTTCTATGGCGCGTCGAGCTGGGAATGTGCCCGATACGCCTGGTCCCGGGGTTTAACTAACCGCAGGAGCGGGCCGACGAATACACGCCGCTATCGCGCGGCCAATTAAATGGATCTGGCGTAGCGCTGATGGAGCAAAAACGGATTACCCCCCGCAGCCCCCGCGTCGCGCTCGAGCCGGAACATGTGCCGGTGCCGACGCGTCGTTCGAAACGCGCGCGTCATCCGCTCGTGATCGCCGGCAATGCTGTGATCACCATCTTTATTCTGCTCACGGTGGCGGTTGGAGGTGCTTTGCTGGTCGGTAAGCAGCGCTTCGAGGAACCAGGGCCGTTAACCAGTGAAAAGATA
>JAXDOS010000038.1:0-8087 GCA_034668785.1 Alphaproteobacteria bacterium | reverse complement strand
CAGAAGCCCGCTCGGATCATGGCAAACGATGTGCCGCGCTACAGGTGTCCAATCAGAAGGCTTCCGCACAATTTGAATCACGGGTCACCGAGCATCATCGCGTTCGTTGGGTACAGAGGATAGGGATCGCAGCGGTCATACACAGTGGCCGCTGCGACGCCATGCCAAATGTTGCAGAAGATTCCGGCGGGACGCATTCCCGCCGAGCCCGGCTCACGCGGCGGCTTCCGCCAGCGCCGGGGCGCCATGTAGCCCATGCAGGAAATCGGCGGCGCGCTGCGCATGCGCCGCGGCGGCAAAGATCGCGCGATTGTCGCGCTTCAGCACGGTCAGCCAGTGCGACAGATAGGCGGCGTGATCCTCGCGGGTCTCAAGCGTAAGATCCAGGTCCGCGCACAGGAATGCCGCGCCAAGCTCGGCGACCAGTTCTTCCATGGCATAGCCTTCGTCACCCCAGCGCTTGCGGCCAAACTCACGGTCGAGGCGGGATTTGTGCTTCGTCCAGTGGGTCAGTTCGTGAGCCAGCGTAGCAGCGTAGCTTTCGGCATCGCGGAAGCATTCGAACGGCGGCATCTGCACATGATCGCTCCCGGCAGCGTAATAGGCGCGGTCACCGCCATGGCGGATATCCGCCTTGGTCGCGGCGAAGAAGCGGTCGGCACGTTCGATGCGCGGAAAAGATTCGCTGCGCGGCGCAGGCTTCGCACGGTACTGCTCGGGCAAGTCCTCGATCTGCGCGACATTGAACACCGTGTAGGATTTCAGGTAGGGAATGGCGTGGGCCACTTCCTCGCCGGTCACCTCGTCGGTTTCGCTGCGGCTCATCGCGTTGGCATAGACGACCAGGCTGCCTTTCTCGCCCTTGCGCACATGACCGCCAAGTTCGAGCGCCTGATGGAAGGTCATCCAGTGCGGAGCCTCGAAGCCGCGTTCCATCGCTTCGCACCACAGCACGATCACGTTGATGCCGTTATAGGGCACGCCGTTATGCCGCAACGGCCGCGTGATACGTCCGGCAAGATGCCCGGCATCCCACGGCTTGCGCCACGGCGCGACGCCGCGTTCAAGCTCGCTCACGATCCGGTCGGTGATGCGCTGGTAAAGATCACGCCGCGTAACGGCAGGAGTGGATTCTGTTTTCATGGCTGTTCCCTCAAATGGGCCGCACGGGATTGCGCGGCGCATGGGGCCAAGGGAGGCGGAGCGGTTGAGCGGGGGCGTCAAAACCTGCGCAGCACCGCGAAGCGGCGCGGAGCTGCACGTCCTCCGGCAAAGCCGGAGGCGGAAGCGAGCGGGCTTGACGCCGCCGTGCGCTCCGGCGGAATGCCCCATGCTGAAACCGCGCCTTCCCGCTGCGGGCGAGGGACAGGGCTGGAAACACCCCGCCCTGCCCGGCACTCAGCGGTGGATTAGCTCCAGCAGGCCCGGCTCCAGGTAGCGACCCGCAGCGGTGCGCTCGGCTGCGGGGCGGCAATCCTTCCGCGCCTCGAACAGTGCAAGCTGCGCCGCCTCGGCCTTGCGCGCGGCCTCCAGCTGGTCGCGCCGCAATTCGCACAGGCGTTTCCAACTGAAGGCATGGCCGTCAACGATCAGGATGTCGCTGACGCGCGGCATTATTCGGCGGCCATCGCAAGGACGGCTGGCGTCCGCAGAACGGGCGGCAACCAGCGCCTGTCCTTCAACCGCTGCTCGGCGGCTTCGGCCATGGCCTGCTTCTTCATGCTGGCAAGGTTCGCGGCGGCTTCCTTGGACACGCCTTCGCGCACGGCTTCAAGGATGCGCTCCTTGGAAACGCGGCCAAGATAGTTCGCTGCCGTGGGCGTCCACACCGAGGCCATGTCGTAGTCCAGCGCCTGAAACAACTGGTCGGCGTGGGCCTCGGCAGTGTCATCGCGCTTCGGCACCTTGACCGCATCGACCGTGAGCGACACGCAATGCGCCAGCAGCGCCAGTTGCTGAACCGTTTCCATATCGCGGACAAACGCCCAAAGGTCGTCGGGGCCTTCCGGCATCTGCGATTCAAAACGCTCGTGCCGCGCCTGTAGATGCTGCGCCGGAGGCGTTTCCTCGATGCCCGGAGCGTGTCCGCTAAGGTACTGGCTGTGCGCAGAGACCTTGATGCAGGAAACCCGCCCGCTGTGCGGAAAGAACGTCGCCGCCGCGAGCGCATGAACGATTGCGCTGAGCGCCAGATCAGGCGCGACCCCGAGTGCATCGCGCAAGGCCAGTGTGCGGTGCGCGGTGAGTTCGGCAACCAGCTTTTCAGAAAGCGGGGCAACCTCGCCATTCTGCTTGGCGGCTTTGGCCGCTGACTGCTTTGGGGCCGCGTCGTCATCCTCGATTCGGATGAAGCCGCACTCGATGCGCGGCTCGCCGTCGCTGCCGAGCGAAACGAAACCGCCTGCCCGCGCGACATCGGCGGGGTCGAACGCGCCCTGCTGCAGGGCCGCCATTTGCTGCTCGATGCGCTCGCCTTCCTCGAACGCATTGTCGGCGTCCGGGTCGATTGCTTCGTATTCCTGCTCCAACGATTCCACCCGCTTCATCTGCTTCTTGGTGAGCGGCACCGGCTGCGGATAGACGCGGCGCATGTCGGCGGTGGCGCTGTGGTCGAAACGCGGCGCGACCTCGACCCATTTCCAACCCTCGGCGCGAACCTTCCCGGCAAGCGCTTCAAGCTTTTCCGCCGCAAGGCGGTCAAGCAGGAAGCGGTCGGTGAGGTAGCCTTGATGCTCCTCATCAAACAGGTCACGGATGATAGTGCCGCCCGCTTTTTGGTAGGCCTCAAACCCGACAAAGACCGCGCGGCGGTCATCGGCGGCAACATTCTCGCCGTTCAGCGTGGCAAGAATGTCCTCGCGCTCGTAGCTGGCACCAAACTCCTCCCATACCGCTTCCTGTTTGGCGTGATCGTCGGTGATGGCGTAGGCGGTCAGTTGATCGAGGTTCATTTCTTCCTTGCGGTAAAGCTCGATCAGCCTGGGGCTGACGGTGGCGAGCTTGAGCCGCTGCTTCACCACGGCGGGGGTGACCCCGAACCGCGCCGCGATATCCTCGGCGTTCATGCCGTGATCGCGGTGAAGCTCGAAGAAGGCTTCGAACTGGTCAGCGGGATGCATCGGGGCGCGGATGGCGTTTTCCGCAAGGGAGATTTCAAGAGCGTTGTGCGCGGTGTCGATCACGCAGCGGATCGGTTCATCCTTGGCGATCTCCTTCTTCTTGGCGCGAAGCAGTTGCGCCTGACGCCGCCCTTCGCCGATGGTGACAAGATAGAACCCGGTCGGCTTGCCGCCAGCGTTTGTCTCCGGCTCAACCACCGGGTTTTGCAGGATGCCGTTGGCCTTGATGGAAGCCGCGAGCGCGGCGACCTCGGCTTTGGTGTGCGGGGTCTTGCGGGCGTTGCGCGGGGATTTTTTGAGCTTGTTGAGCGGGATAAAAAGGACGCTGCCGCTTGCGGGGGATGAGGCGTTTTTTCTTTTGGTCATGATGCTCTCCTTTGGACAGGGGTTTGCGAAGCGAAACGCGCCGCATAACCCCTGGCATCGCCGAGAGCGGAGGTAGCAACTGCAAGGAGGCTCCGAACGCGGCGCGCCGAGGCTCCGCACGAGGGGCCCCGTCTTCGGGGATACGTGTGGATGCGGGGCGACGTGTTTGGATGCCTTGCAGGCGCGAGAGGCGGAGCCTCTTAGCTCTAAAAGAAAAGCGAGCGGCTTGCCGCCCTCACTACTGCTTGCTTGCGCGAGGTGATCGAAGCCGAAGGCCGAGACGCTGTTTTGCGGCTCGGTTTACGAGAGCCCGACCGGCGCAGCCGGACGCGCCTACTTCTTCCGTTCGCAACTCTTGTGAACGGCTAAAGCCCGTTAAGCAGCCAAATCATTGAATCTCTTGAAGGCTGCGTCTGCGGGACTGATCGCAATTTTACACAACATTCGGAGCCTTTTAAGCACGATGCGGCAAGATGGGCAGGTCACTTACCGAGAACTGAATTGCAGGCTTTCTTCAAGTTCGACGCCCGATGCGTCGTTAACGAATTACCGGAAGTGGTGAACATATCAAGGCATGTTCGCAAGCGCCCGCTTCGGCGGGACCATCAGCCCTACAAAAACTTTTTTAAAAGAAACCATGCGCTTGCGCGGGATCCGCCTTTTGCGCTGATCTCAACGATGAAATTTTGCGATGAGCACTAAGCGCGTTCCGGCAGGCCGGGCGCGCGCCCGACAAAAAGACCGCGACAAGCGGCGGAGGGTAGCGATGGGACGAGACACACGAAAGCCGTCGGGCGGGCGCCGCAGCGCAGCCGGCGGCCCAACACCGGCCGGGAGGACCCGCCAGTCAAGGCGGGCCAAGCAAGGGCGAAAGCAGGGCCCTGCGCGCCCTTGTGCGCCGCAGAGCGCCCGGCCGGACCAACAAGCCGCACTGCGGCCACCTTCGCAATCTTTTGAAGGCGAGGCACGGGACGTGCGGGGTGGTACACATTCCGAAACGGGGCGCACCGTCCAAGTCTCCGCGAAGCCGCCGCCACCCGAGACACTGAGCCATAAGGGCGCCCTGGCCCTGGCCAAGCAACTGGAAAAATATTGGCACGATCTGGGATTTCCGGCGGCACGCTTTTGGGCCGAGCCGATCGGTGAGCGGTTTGAGAAGATAGGAACCTACGAACTCTATCGCGTCGCGAGCAACCTCGTGAATGGCTTGCCGCCACGCTATCGCGACGACAACAAACCAAAACACCGCTGAAGGGTGGCCATGCGTCCTCAAGCGCCGAGATTATTTCCCGAAGAAGCTTTGCGCGACTAATCAGATGAAGGACATTCAGCGCTTGTGAGGTTCGAGCAGCTGGCGGACGATTCTCACCGGGTCAGCACGGAGAGCTTCGGCGACCTGCAGGAATTCGGCGACGTCGAGTCGACGCAGACCTTTCTCATAATACGAAACAAACGATTGCGCCTTGTGCAAGCGGACGGCCACCTCGTTTTGCGTCAGGCCAGCCTTTTCCCGGGCGTCGATCAGCAGGGCGCGAAACCGGACCCCCCGCTTCGAATGTAGAGCTTTTTCCACCGGGTACCGCTTGGTTAAGCAAAAGAAACCTCATAAATCCGAAAGTTGGATATCTAAAAAGTAGATCGAATCAGCATCAAATCCCCGTTATCCGGAAACTAGATATTTGTTAATAAATCCCTGCGTATAAATATCTAATAATTAGATATTCACAAGGTTGCCCTGCTTGGACTGCCATGGCCCGACGCGAGATGTACAGGAAGGAACGGCTCGACGCTTTTCTCGGCTTTAATGTGAGCCTTGAGATGAACGGCGAGATCGAGGCCGAAGCTGCGCGCGCATTGCATCGCAAGAGCGATTTCCTGCGCATTCTTCTGGAAGAAGGATTGAAAGGCTGGCGCTTGTCGCAGCTGCGCGCCGGCAAGGGAGAAACGAGGAAAGAAGTTGGGCTTGTGGCCAGCCGAGCGGCCACGAAACGAGGGGAATGACGGCAAGGCGACCCTGCACTTCTAGCGGTTTTATGCTCGCGCCACTCCTATATATGCTGGCGCTTGCCGGCATTGGCGCCGCCGTGATGTTTTCCGGCTACTCGCAAATCCTGCGCAGCAACGCCGAGATGACGGCGATCAATATCGTGCGCTCGCAGCTGCAGTCGGCCGGCCAGACTCTTTCGGCGTCGTCAACCCTGGATACCAGCGCATCACCGAATGTCGTCGTGCCGCCGCAAGTCTATTCCGCCGTCACGGTCGCCTCGGGCGCCGATGCCGCCCGCCTGCCCACCAATTACGGTAATGCAGGCAATACCGGAACGCCGCACGATGTCGGCGTGATCGACGTTTCGAGCGGCGTGCGCCAGCTCGATCCCTGGGGCAAGTACTATATCTATTGCCGCTGGGAAAATCCGCCCACGACGGGAAGCGCGCCTGCGCTGACGGTAATTTCGGCCGGTCCCGACGGCACCCTTGATACGAAATGCGGCGACACCACCGCGCAGGGGGACGACCGCATCATCACCTCCACGGTGGCCGAAACCATCAACCGCGCCAATGTCTGGCAGGTTTCCAGCAGCAGCCAGGTGAAATTCGGCCTTGATAGCAGCGCGGTTCGCGTCAACCAGGATGGTTCGCTGCTGGCCTCCAGCATGACCATCACCGAGCCTTTGGCCGGTAATGCTACGCCGTTCATCGTGAAGGATAAAAACGGCGTCACGGTGTTCACGGTGTCGAACGCCGGTGTGGCAAGTGCGGGCTCGTATTCGGCAAACACGGGCGCGTTCACCTCGCTCACGGTTTCAAGCGGGGCTACGATCGGATCGCTGGGCGTAACCGGAAATGCAAGTGTTGGCGGTTCGCTTGGCGTTACCAGCCTGCTTACGGCCGGCGGCGGCGTAAGCACGACGACGCTTACCACCAGCGGCCTTGCGACCTTGAATTCCGTTTCGGCGGGCGCAAGCGGACTTGGCAACACGCAGGTCACCGGCACGCTTGGCGTATCCGGCGCCACGACCCTCGCAGAATTAACGGCGGGTGCGACAACGCTTGGCGCGACGACGATAAGCGACCTGACGCTGACAACGCCGCTGGCGATTAGCTCGGGCGGTACGGGGGCGAACACGGCAGCAGGCGCGCGCACAGCCTTGGGACTCGGCACCATGGCGACGCAGGATGCCAGCAACGTTAACATCACCGGCGGTACCATCAGCGGCGTAACGATCACCGGCGGCACGGTTTCGGGCGGCAGCGTGAGCGGCAATATCGCGGGCCATGCCGCGCTCGATCTTGCCATCGCCAACAATTTATCGGACGTGGCGAATGCCGGCACCACGCGCGCCAACATCGGCGCCAACAATGCCAGCAACCTGACCACGGGCACCTTGAGCGCACTGTTACTCCCCGCCAGCGGCGTGACGCCCGGTACGTATAATAACGTTACGGTTGATGGTACAGGTCGTGTTACGTCGGCAAATAATAGTGGTTCAAGCCAGTGGACCACGACCGGCAGCGATATTTCATACATCACCGGCAATGTCGGCATCGGCACGGTGGCGGGCACGCAGCGCCTGTCGGTCAACGGCGATGTGATTATTCAAGGTGCCGCGGGCAGCACGCGTAACCTGTTTTACGGCACCGACACCAGCAAGCGCTGGGCGATTTTGACCAACGGCACGGCGGAAGCGGGCAGCAATGCCGGCTCCGACCTTGTCATCAGCACGTTCAAGGACGACGGCACGGCGCTGGCGAATGTGTTTTCGATCACGCGCTCGAACAGCGCCGCGGCCTTCGCGGGTTCGGTCACGGCGCCGACCTTTATCGGCAACCTCACCGGTAATGTGAACGGCAGTATTTCTGGCGCCATCAGTGTGTCGGATGGATCGGCTGCGTCTCCCGGCCTGTATTTCACCAGCGATACCAACACCGGCATCTATCGTCCCGGCGCGGATGTATTCGGCATTTCGGCAGGCGGCAACGACGTCGCGCGCTTTGCCGGTGATACCTCGGCGGTGAATTATTTCTCGATCGGTTCGTCGGTTACAACCAGCCCGCTCAGAATTTTAGCGGCGGGTACGGATACGGATATCGGCATCGCGCTTTCGCCCAAAGGCACGGGCACGATTAATCTCGGCAGCAATCTTGCCAATTACGTCGCGGTCAACGGCGCGGCGGTCAGCAGCGCGCCTGTCATTGCTGCGGCGGGTTCGGATACCAATATCGGTATAACGCTGGCACCCAAGGGCACGAGCAGCGTTACCATAACCAGCGGTGATCCCAACGGTAAGGCCTTGGTGGTAAAAGGAGCTTTTCCGCAATTCGAAAATCTTGCCGAATTTCAAGACTCCAACGGCACAGCGCTGTCTCACGTTGCCGCTGACGGCGGCTTGCTCGTTATTGGTTCTGCGGCAAGCGCAGTTGTCGGTATAACAGACTCCACTAATGGCACGGCCGTTCATGGCAGCGCTACCAGTGCAACCGGCAGCACCTATGGCGGCCTGTTTGAGAATAATAGCGCCAATGGCATTAGCTTAATGTCCGTTACGTATAACGCAGGCGCCAAGCCGCTAGTGGTACAGGGTGCCTTCGGACAAACCGCCA
>JAXDOS010000037.1:0-10626 GCA_034668785.1 Alphaproteobacteria bacterium | reverse complement strand
CGCGCGCGGCATCATCGGGAGCCGAGGGCCCGCGCGCCTGGACGGCGGCGGCGGTTTGCGCGACCGGCGTCGGCTGCGCCGCCGCACGCTCGATGGCCGCCATCATGTCGCCCTTGGTGACGCGGCCGTCTTTGCCGGTCCCGCCGACATTCGCAGCGTCCATGCCGCTTTCGGCGGCAAGCTTCCGTACCGAAGGCGCCAGCGGCATATCGGTGGACACTGGCTGCGAAGGCTTGTCGGCGCCTGCTTTCAGTTTCGGCTCTTCCGGGCCGGCATTAATGGGAGTGGTGGTGTCGGTCTTCTGATTGGGCCGGCCTGTTGGGCTCGCGGCCACGCCTTCCTTGATCTGTCCGAGCAAGGCGCCGACGGCGACGGTCTCGCCATCCTTGGCGGCGATCTCGGCCAGCACGCCCGCAGCAGGCGCCGGAACTTCGATTGTGACTTTGTCGGTTTCCAGTTCGACCAAAGGTTCATCCACCGCGACGGGATCGCCGGCGCGCTTGAACCATTTACCGATGGTCGCCTCGGTGACCGATTCACCGAGCGTGGGAACGCGAATTTCCGTCATGTCGCCTGTCCTTGAAAACTTCGCTCAGCCGAGCGCCTCGTCGAGGAACTGCTTGAGTTGGGCAAGGTGCTTAGAGCTCTGGCCGACCGCGGTCGAGGCTGACGCCGGCCGCCCGGCATAGCGCACGGTGCGTTGCTTGGCGCCGATCTGATTGAGTACCCATTGCAGGAAGGTGTCGACGAAGAACCAGCCGCCCATGTTGCGCGGTTCTTCCTGGCACCACACCATCTCCGCCTGCTTGAAACGCGAAAGCTCCGTCACCAGCGCTTTGGTCGGGAAGGGATAGAGTTGCTCCAGACGCAGGAGATAGATGTCGTCCACGCCGCGCTTCTCGCGCTCTTCGTAAAGATCGTAATAAACCTTTCCGGAACACAGCACGACGCGGCGGATTTTATCATCCGACACCAGCTTAATCTTCTCGCCCTGCAGTAGTTGCGCGTCGTCCCACAGCAAGCGATGGAAGGAAGTCCCGTTCGCCATTTCATCGAGCCGCGATACCGCTCGCTTGTGACGCAGCAGCGACTTTGGCGTCATCAGGATCAGCGGCTTGCGGATTTCGCGTTTAAGCTGCCGGCGCAGAATGTGGAAGTAGTTGGCGGGCGTTGTGCAATTCGCCACCTGCATGTTGTCCTCGGCGCACATCTGCAGGAAGCGTTCGAGCCGCGCCGAGGAATGCTCCGGCCCCTGACCTTCGTAGCCATGTGGCAAGAGGCAGACCAAGCCGGACATGCGCAGCCACTTACGTTCCCCCGACGAAATGAATTGGTCGAACACGACTTGGGCGCCGTTGGCGAAATCGCCGAACTGCGCCTCCCACAGCGTCAGTGCATTGGGCTCGGCGAGCGAGTAGCCATACTCGAATCCGAGCACCGCCTCTTCCGACAGCATCGAGTTGATGACTTCGAAGCGGGCCTGCTTGTTACCGACCTGATTCAACGGAACAAATCGGCTCTCGTTCTCCTGGTCGATCAACACCGAATGACGCTGAGAGAAAGTGCCGCGCTCGGTATCCTGGCCGCACAGCCGCACCGGATTGCCGTCGAGCAACAGTGAGGCAAAGGCCAGAGCCTCGGCGCTCGACCAATCGATGCCTTCTCCGGTCTCGATGGATTTGCGCCGGTTGTCGAGGAATCGCTGGATGGTACGGTGTGCGTGGAAGCCTTCCGGCACCGCCGTGATTTTCTGGCCGATCTCCTTCAGCCTCTCAGCCGGAACTCCGGTATTGCCGCGGCGCGGATCGTCCTGATCGCGCGCCGCCTTCATGCCGGCCCAATGCCCGTCGAGCCAATCCGCGCTGTTGGTGTTGTAGCCCTGACTGGCTTCAAGCTCGGCATCGAGCCGGGCGCGCCAGTCCGCTTTCATCTTCTCGACTTCTCCCGCGGTGACAGTGCCCTCGGCCGTGAGCTTTTTTGCGTAGATGTCGAGCGTCGTCGGATGCGCAGCGATGGCCTTGTACATCAAGGGCTGGGTGAAGGCCGGCTCGTCGCCTTCGTTATGACCATGGCGGCGGTAGCAGAACATGTCGATGACGACCGGCTTCTGGAATTTCTGCCGGAACTCGGTTGCGACCTTGGCCGCGAATACCACTGCCTCCGGATCGTCGCCGTTGACGTGGAAGATCGGCGCCTCGATCATCTTGGCGACATCGGAGGGATACGGCGACGAGCGCGAATAGCGCGGATAGGTGGTGAAGCCGATCTGGTTGTTGATGATGAAATGCACGGAGCCGCCGGTGCGGTGGCCGCGCAATCCGGACAGGCCAAAGCACTCGGCGATGACGCCCTGCCCGGCGAAAGCAGCATCGCCGGAAATCAGCAACGGCATCACCATGCTGCGGTCTTCCGGCGTGGCGCCAAGCTGATCCTGCTTGGCGCGCACCTTGCCGAGCACCACCGGATTGACGATTTCCAGATGCGACGGATTAGCCGTCAACGACAGATGCACCTGATTGCCGTCGAACTCGCGATCCGACGACGCGCCGAGATGGTATTTGACGTCGCCCGATCCCTCGATCTCGTTGGGCATGGTCGAGCCGCCCTTGAATTCGTGGAAGATGGCGCGATGCGGCTTGCCCATCACCTGCGACAGCACGTTGAGCCGGCCGCGATGGGCCATGCCGAGCACGATCTCTTTCACGCCAAGCGCGCCGCCGCGCTTGATGATCTGCTCCAGCGCCGGGATCATCGACTCGCCACCATCGAGACCGAAGCGCTTGGTGCCGGTGAATTTCACGTCGCAGAATTTTTCGAAACCGTCCGCCTCGACAAGTTTGTTGAGGATGGCGCGCTTGCCTTCACGGGTGAAGGTTATTTCCTTGTCCTTGCCCTCAATGCGCTCCTGTATCCAACCTTTCTGCGCGCCATCGGAAATGTGCAAAAACTCGACGCCGAGCGTCTGGCAATAGGTACGCTCAAGGATGGCGACGATCTCACGCACTGAGGAGAATTCGAGGCCCAATACCTTGTCGAGAAATATCTTGCGGTCGAGGTCGGCTTCGGTGAAGCCGTAGGTTCGCGGATCGAGTTCCTCGTGGCTGCGCGGCGCCTCAAGCCCGAGTGGGTCAAGCTTGGCGTGTAAATGACCGCGGGCGCGGTAGGCGCGGATCAGCATCAGCGCGTGGATGGAATCCCGTGTCGCCTGCTGCACCTCCGCGGCGGAGAGTTCGATGCCTCGGGTTTGCGCCTTGGCCTTAAGTTTGTCGCCGATCGTTTTCTCGGCTTCCGCCCATTCGCCGGTCAGCGCGGAGACCAGTTCGCCACCCTCCCAAGCCGGCCAGTTGGGCTTTTTCCAGGACGGACCGCGGGTGGTTTTCATCACCTCACCGGCGTCGTCCTTCAGGCTTTGAAAAAACACCTGCCATTCGGCATCGACCGATTTCGGGTCAGCCTCGTACCGCGCGTAGAGGTCCTCGATGTAACCGGCGTTACCGCCATAAAGAAATGAGGTGAGGGCAAAGGTAGCGTTGGCGTCTTGGCGGGACATCCTTGGGAATCCTGATAGCGACTCGATCGCGCTCAGCGCGTGCGAGGTGACCGGCAAGCGGTTCTCTACCCTATTTAAGGCGCTTGCAGAACTTCGAAAGGGGCAAAGAGTGAATCAGGAATTTAAAACTTGCAGGAGCGTTTTGCCGATCCTTGCCGGGGACGGCGAAACGGTAATGCCAGCGGCTTCCATGGCAGCGATCTTGGATTCGGCATCGCCCTTGCCGCCCGAGATAATTGCGCCGGCGTGGCCCATGCGCCGCCCCGGCGGGGCGGTGCGGCCGGCGATGAAGCCCACCATGGGCTTCTTGCGGCCGCGCTTAGCCTCGTCACGCAGGAATTCCGCAGCGTCTTCCTCGCCCGAACCGCCGATCTCGCCGATCATAACGATCGCCTCGGTGGCCTTATCGGCAAGGAACATCTCCAGCATATCGATGAACTCGGTTCCCTTCACCGGATCGCCGCCGATGCCGACAGCGGTGGTCTGACCCAGGCCCTCGCGCGTCGTCTGGAAGACAGCCTCATAGGTCAGCGTGCCTGAGCGCGAGACGATACCGATCTTGCCGGGCTTAAAAATATTCGCGGGCATGATGCCGATCTTGCACTCACCCGCGGTCATCACGCCCGGGCAATTCGGCCCGATCAGCCGCGACTTCGAGCCAGAGAGCGCGCGCTTGACCCTCACCATGTCGAGCACGGGAATGCCCTCGGTGATGCAGATGATCAGCGGAATCTCGGCCTGGATGGATTCGCAGATCGCGTCCGCCGCGCCAGCCGGCGGGACATAGACGACGCTGGTGTCGCAACCGGTTTCCTCGCGCGCCTCGGCGACGGTGTCGAACACCGGCAGGCCGAGATGCATCGAGCCGCCTTTGCCGGGCGAGGTGCCGCCGACCATCTTGGTCCCGTAGGCAATCGCCTGTTCGGAATGGAAGGTACCGTTCTTGCCGGTGAAGCCCTGGCAGATGACCTTGGTGTTCTTATCGATAAGGATGGACATTACGCTGTGCCCTTCACGGCCTTGACGATCTTCTGCGCCGCGTCGTCGAGATCATCAGCGGAGATCACGTTGAGGCCGGATTGCGAAATGATTTTCTTGCCGAGCTCGACGTTGGTGCCTTCGAGCCGCACCACGAGTGGCACCTGCAATCCGACTTCCTTCACCGCGGCGACAACGCCTTCGGCAATGATGTCACACTTCATGATGCCGCCGAAGATGTTGACGAGGATTCCCTTCACGCTTGGATCGGAAGTTATGATCTTGAACGCCGCCGCCACCTTCTCCTTGGTCGCGCCGCCGCCGACGTCGAGGAAGTTCGCCGGCGCGGCACCGTAGAGCTTGATGATGTCCATGGTCGCCATGGCTAGGCCGGCGCCATTGACCATGCAGCCGATCGAGCCGTCGAGCGCGATATAGTTGAGATCGTATTTCGACGCTTCGATCTCCTTCTCGTCCTCTTCGGTGAGATCGCGCAGCTTGACCACGTCCGGATGCCGGTAAAGCGCGTTGCCGTCGAAGCCGATCTTGGCGTCGAGACAAATCAGCTTGTTGTCCTTCGTGACAACAAGTGGGTTGATCTCCAATAGGCTCATGTCCTTGTCGACAAACGCCGCGTAGAGTTTGGCCAGCAGGCTTTCAGCCTGCTTGGCGAGATCGTTGGTTAGCTTGAGGGCCTTCGCCGCGCGGCGGCCATGATGTGGCATGAAGCCGGTGGCGGGATCGACTGCGAAAGTGACGATTTTCTCCGGATGGTTTTTCGCCACCTCTTCGATTTCCATGCCGCCTTCGGTCGACACGACGAACGAAACCCGCGAGCTTTCCCGGTCGACGACCGCCGAGAGATAAAATTCGCGGTCGATGGCGGAGCCTTCTTCGATATAGAGCCGCTGAACTTTCTTGCCCTGCGGACCGGTTTGATGCGTGACCAGTGTCGAGCCGAGGATGCGCGCGGCTTCCTTCTTCACGTCATCGATGGATTTGACGACCTTGACGCCGCCAGCCTTGCCGCGGCCGCCGGCGTGGATTTGAGCCTTCACCACCCAGACCGGACCGCCAAGCGCCCGCGCAGCTTCCTCCGCCTCGTCGACGGTGAAAACCGGAATTCCGCGCGGCACCGGCACGCCGAATTCCCGCAACAGCGCCTTGCCCTGATATTCGTGGATGTTCATTCAAGCTCGCCCCGCAACTCTTGCATTCATATCAGGTGCAACGCTCCGCTGCGCCTAAATACGAAGATTTATTTCTTGTCGAGATCCGGAGCGATCTTCTTGCAGGCATCCACGAGGGTCTGCACCGAGGCGGCGGACTTTTCGAACATGTCGCGCTCGGCACTGCTGAGCTCGATCTCCACGATGCGTTCGACGCCCTTCATTCCGATCACCACCGGAACGCCGACATAGAGGTCCTTGATGCCATATTCGCCGTTGAGCCACGCGGCGCAGGGCAGAACCCGCTTCTTGTCCAGCAAGTAGCTTTCGGCCATCGCAACGGCGGAGGCCGCAGGTGCATAGAAAGCGGAGCCGCTCTTCAGCAGGTTGACGATCTCGGCGCCGCCATTGCGGGTACGATCGACGATCTCGTCGACATGCGCCTGCGTGGTCCAACCCATTTTGATCAAGTCGGGCAACGGAATGCCCGCCACCGTGGAATAACGCGGCAAAGGCACCATGGTATCGCCATGGCCGCCCAGCACGAAAGCGGTGACATCCTCGACCGAGACGTTGAACTCGTCGGCGAGGAAATAACGGAAGCGCGCGGAATCGAGCACGCCGGCCATGCCGACCACCATCTGCTTCGGCAAGCTGCAGGTCTTTTGCAGCGCCCAGACCATGGCGTCGAGTGGGTTGGTAATGCAAATAACGAAAGCCTTAGGCGCGTATTTCTTGATGCCGGCGCCGACTTGCTCCATCACCTTGAGATTGATGCTGAGAAGATCGTCACGGCTCATACCGGGCTTGCGCGCCACGCCAGCAGTAACGATGCAAACGTCGGCACCTTCAATCGCCTCATAGGAATTGACCCCGACAAAGCGCGCGTCGAAAGCATCCACTGGCGAGGATTGAGCGAGATCGAGGGATTTGCCTTGGGGAATGCCCTCGGCGATATCGAACATCACGACGTCGCCGAGATGCTTGAGGCCGATAAGGTGAGCGAGCGTTCCGCCGATTTGGCCTGCGCCGATTAATGCAATCTTGTTTCGCGCCATGGTGGGAAATTCCTTGAAGTAGCGGGCTGGAAGGCCAGGCAGTGGGGTCATTATCTGCTGGGTCGACAATCGGTCAAGTCTCTACGATGCCCTCGCGCATGCCCGCCGGCGAATGCTGCCGGCCATGAGGCTTCGCCAAGTAGGATTGCGAACGCATTTCGATGAGACGCGATGCGGTCCGGCGGAATTCGAGTGCCTCGAACCCGTCGTTCGCCTTGTAGAGCGCATCGGGTTCGGCTTCGGCCGAGGCGACGAGCTTCACTGCCTGATCATAAAGCGTGTCGATGAGGATAATAAAACGCTTGGCCTCGTTGCGCCGGTCGAAATCCATCACCGGGATATGATCGAGGAGGATCGTATGGAATTCGTGGGCGATCTTGAGGTAATCGGCGGCGGCGAGCGGCTGCCCGCATAGATCAGCGAAGGAGAAACGGGCAACGCCCATGGCAGCGCACGGCACCCGAATGACGTGCCCCTTTACACGAAGCTGATGCTCGGCACCGCGCTGGCCGCGGGTTATCCGCCGCCAGGCGGCATCCAGGGCCGCGTCGGCTGCGGCGTCGGCGGGGACATGCCAGACCGGCACCTCCGCCAATTTCTCCAACCGGAAGTCGACTGGGGCATCAACCCGGACCGCCTCCATTCGTTCTTCCAGAAGCGCGATGAAGGGCAGGAACAGGCTGCGATTCAGCCCGTCTTTATAGAGATCGTCCGGGGCGACGTTCGAAGTCGCAACGACCACCACTCCCTGTTCGAAGAGCTGGGTGAATAAGCGGCCAAGGATCATGGCATCGGCGATGTCGGTGACGTGGAATTCGTCGAAACACAGCAGCCAGGATTCCGTTGCGATCGCCGCCGCGACCGGAGCAATCGGATCGTCGCCGATAACTTTTCCGGCTTTCAGTTGCTGTCGATGCACGTGTACGCGTTCATGAACCTCGGTCATGAACTCGTGGAAATGCACCCGCCGCTTGCGCACAACCGGACTAGTTTCGAAGAACAGGTCCATCAGCATAGTCTTGCCGCGCCCGACATCGCCGAAAAGGTAAAGTCCCTTGATCGGGGCCGGATCGGCCGCCTGGATGCGGAACAGCCGAGCGAGCGGCGATGATTTCCTCTGACGGCGGCGCTTGGCCACCTGTGCTTCGAGGCGTGCTAGCTTGGAAAGAACCGCCTCCTGCGCCGCATCGCGCTCGATCTCACCTGCGGCCACCAGATCCGCGTAACGAGCGCTTACAGAGTTAACCATGGGTGATGTCGCACGCGGCGGGAGGAGAGCTTGCGAGGCATAGCCGCCTGAGGCGGACAGGGGCAAGCCATGGCGCAATGACCATCGCGCAATTGCTCGCTGCTGAATAGATTGTGTGCAATGCAGCAAGTGCTTGGCTGCACCCTGATTAAGACATGACTCTCCTTAAATACCGTGAGTTATAAGACGGTTAGCGAACATTAGACAGCAGTGGACTTACAGCGGTATGCTGCAAAGCACAATCAAATTGGCGGCCAAGAAATGCTGAAGAATAATCTCCTCCCCTCCGGAAGCATGATCCGCAAATTATGGGTCGGTGAGACCGATATCTATCGCGACCATCTGCTGCGTCTTGATCCGGCCAGCCGCCAGAACCGCTTTGGGCAGGCCGCGCCCGACGAATTCCTGCGCGAATACGTCGCCTCCCCCGTGGCCGGCACCATCATTCACGGCTTCTTTGTCGAGGGCGTATTGCGCGGCGCTGCTGAGCTGCGGCCTTTAGGAAGCGCCCTGTCCAGGCGGGCCGATGCGGCGCTCAGTGTCGAGTGGTCGTGGCAAAGCCACGGCATCGGCTCCGCGCTGCTTGAGCGCATGCTGCTCACCGCGCGCAATCGGCGCATTAGGTGGCTGCACATGGCATGTCTCGCCCACAATACGCGCATGCAACAGCTCGCGCGCAAATTCGACGCCGATCTCAGCTTCGATTTCGACAGCGCCGTGGGGACGGTTCAGGCTGCACGCCCAACGCCGCTTTCGGTGATGCGCGAAGTCGTGGCCGACGGACAGGCCGTCGCCGCGGCTATGCTGGAGATGCAGTCGAGCTTCACCCGGCCGGGATCAAGGCAGGCTTAGGATCTGCGCGCCTGCAGTGCGACAGGTGCGGATGTCGCCAATGGATAGTCCGCCTCCACGACATAGGGCCCGCCACCGACGGAATCGCGCGCGGAGAACAAGACGAAGCGCGAGACTGCAAAAGGCGGGCTGCGAAAGTGTCCGCGCGCCGAAAGATATTCCGCAACCTGGTGACTGGAAGAAACGCGCAGCCGCGCGAGGGTGACGTGCGGGGTGTATTTGCGCCCCTCCGGCTCCAGCCCAATGCGCCGCAACAGCCGTTCGTGCTCGCCTTGCAGTTCCAGCAGTGCCTGGCTGGGCGCGGCCAGCGCCACGACCGCACGCGGCTTGCGGCCGCCAAAGGAGGAAAGCCCGTCAAGCCGCAGCTCGAAGCCGTCTCTGCGCACTTGGCCGAGAATGAATGCGACTTCGCGCGCCATTGAGTCGTCGACGTCGCCGATGAAGCGCAACGTGAGGTGATAGTTTTCCGGATCGATCCAGCGCGCGCCCGGCAGTCCCCCGCGCAACATGGAGAGCGCACTGCCGACTTTGGCCGGGATTTCTATGGCGGTGAAAAGGCGCGGCATCGCCAACTCACTTATTTACCCGGCCAATCGAATCAACCGGCTTAGAGCCTGCACGGATTTGCCGTCCGGCTGCAATGCTCGGCGAACTTGTGAGTTATGCAGCTTTGCCTGCGGGCCCCACAAGCTGTTGCAGCCGCTCCAGGCTCTGCGTCCAGCCGGCTTCCATGCCCGCGAGCATCTGCGGCGCGATGGGCGCGAGGCCGACGGCGCGAGCCTGTACGGTGAGCTTGGTCTTGCCGCCCTGCTCTTCGAAAGTCACCGTCGTGACGGATTCCAGCAACGGGGTGCCCGCAGCGTCCTGCGCTTGCGCCGTGAAGACGAGCCGCTCCGGTGGAGCCACTTCGTTGAACGTGCCGACCATCGGATAGACGACGCCGTCGGGTCCGCGCATGTGAATGCGCAACGCGCCGCCCACCCGCGCGTCGATTTCGCAGACGGGATTGGTGAAGTGGTGCGGCCCCCACCACTGCGCCATCTGCTTTGGATCGGTCCACGCTTTGAATACGAGCGCGCGCGGCGCATCGAAGACGCGTGTGATGACAACTTCGGCTTTCATCGACGCATTTTCGGCGGCCATGGAAATCTCCCGAGCTAGTGCGGCTTTTCGCAATTGATCATCCACGGGATGCCGAACCTGTCGACCAGCATGCCGAAGCGCACGGCCCAGAAGGTCTCCTGGATCGGCATCTTTATCTGGCCGCCGTCGGCCAGGGCCGCGAAGATGCGGTCGGCTTCCTTCGGGTCCTCGACCGCGACGCTGACGGAGAAACCTTTCGCCGGCTCCTGGTGCTCGGGCGGCGCGTCGGAACCCATCAATACCTGGTCGCCGAAGCTGAGCCGCGCATGGATGATTTTCTTTTGCCATTCGGCGGGTACGCTGCCGGCTGCCGGGGTACCCTCGTGCGGCATCATCGCCACGATCTTGCCGCGCAGAACCTCGGCATAGAGTTTGAACGCCGCCTCGCATTGGCCATTGAAAAACAGATAAGGGTTTAGTTGCATCACGCACTCCTGTTGAAGACGACGTGTCTCCCGGCTCAGCTTTCGGCCAGAGTCTTCAGCTTGCCGAGCCCTTCTTCGAATTGGCTGCCGACCATCTTGTCGCAATCGATGAAGGTATTCATGACCTTGACCATGTAAGGCCGCCGGCCCTGCATGGCCCAGGTGACGCGCGTGGCATTGCCTTGCGGCTCCAACGTGAAAT
>JAXDOS010000036.1:0-14315 GCA_034668785.1 Alphaproteobacteria bacterium | reverse complement strand
CGATGATACTGCCGGCCGCGGTATTGTTGATGTTGATGCCGCTGGTGGCGGAGCCGAAGAAGATGCCCGCCGTGATGGCGTTGGATCCCACTCCCGTGGTCTGGATCGCGGCGCTGTTGTTCACCGTCACCGTGGCGGTCGCAGTCCCGAGGAATGCGATCGCATCGGCGTAAGCGGCAACACCCGCGGCACCGGCTCCGGTCGTCGTGATCACCCCGGCCCCGGTATTGTTGATCACCGTGGTCGCGGTGGCGTTGGCCAGCAGGTCGATTGCGAAGGAATTCGCAAGCACCCCAGTGGCGCCAGCACCGGCGGTCGAGATCGTTCCGGAATTCGACACCGTGGTCGACGCCGTCGCATCCACGGTCGAGTAGGAGCTCGCGATGATGCCGATGGCGCCGCCCTTGGCGGTCGTGATCGTGCCGGTGTTGGTCACCGTCGTGGTCGCCGTGGCCGCGCTATAGGACGTGGCGTAGGACCGCGCGATGATGCCGTCGGCGTAGAAGCCGTTGGTCTTGATGGTGCCCGAGTTGGTCACCGTGGTGGTGGCTGTCGCCGCCCCGGTGGACGCGGTCAACCCGCCCGCATAGCCGCGGGCGCCGGAGATGGCGATGATGCCGTCCGCGTAATTCCGCAGCGTGGTGATGGTGCCGCTGTTGGTCACCGACGTGGTGGCCGCGGAGGTGCCGCCGCTATTCGCCGCCGAGGTGGCGATGATGGCATCCGATCCGTAGCCGTTGGTTACGACAGCGCCGGAGCTGGTCACCGTCGTCGTCGCCTGGGCATTCCCGGTGGTCAGGCTGCCGGCGAGCGCGAAGGAAGTTGCCACGATGTCACGCGAATAGCTGCCCGTTGTTACGATGGCGCCGCTATTCGTGACCGTGGTGATCGAGATCGCCGTTCCGGAATTTGCCACTGCTTTGGTGGTGTAGCCCGTCGCGTAGGAATTCGAGGCGGCGACAATGCCGTCCGAGCCGCGGCCGCCGGTCGAAATCGCGCCGGTATTGGTGACCGTGGTGGTCGCCTTGGCATAGCCGGCATAGGTGGCCAAGCCATAGAAATACTGACCGTTGGCCACGGCACGCGAGCGCGCAAAGAGGCCGGCCGCATAGTTACCGAAGGTATGGATGCTGGTCACGCCCGCATTCTTGACGGTGGTGCTCGCAAGCGCCGTGCCGCCGGTGTAGATGCCGGTGGCGAGAGCAACCGCAACGCCGTAGATGCCCGGCTGGTAATTGGCGTGTGTCGTAACCCGCCCGGAGTTGTCGATCGTCAGCGTGGCGGTCGCGGCACCGCCGGTGCCGCGGACGCCCGCGCCAACGGCGTAAGCCTGAGCGGCGCCGTAGATGCCGATGCCCGTTGCGCTATCGATGATGCCCTTATTGGTGATGGTCAGGGTCGAGGTGGCGGTGCCTGCCTTTGCCGAACCTAAGATGTTCAGCGAGCCGATGGCGCTTGCATTGGCGGCTGCCGTGGCTTCGATGCCTGAAGCGTAGGTGCGAAGCGTGCCGGAGTTGTAGACCGTGCCCGTCGCGGTCGCCGTCCCGCCGACGGCGGTACGGCCGAAGCCGATAGCATTGGCGACGGAGTACACGTCGATGCCGTCGGGATCGCCGCCGGCATACTGGGTGATGATAAGGCCCTTGTTGGTGACGTTAAGGGTCGAGGTTGCGGTGCCGCCGGTGCCCAAGCCAGGCTGGAAGCCGATCAGGCCGGCGAATCCATAGCCGTTGGCATTGGCAACCGCGCCGCCGGCGATGCCGGCATCGCTGCGGATAGCGCCGGAGTTGTAGATTGTCGCCGACGCCGTCGCCGTCCCGCCTTTGCCGACAAAGGCGATACCCGATGCAGTGGCGCGCGCTACGCCATAGATGCCGTTGCCATAGGGGCTGGTGATCGCACCCTTGTTGGTGATGGTAAGCGTCGCCGCAGCCGTGCCGCCGGTGCCTTTGCCATTCGCGTAGCCGGCACCGCCCGCGGAGCCGTAACCGTTGGCATATGCAACGGCGGCGCCCACGACCCCGCTTTGGAGGTAGCTATGGATCTGGCCGGAGTTGTAGATGGTCGTGGTGGCGGTCGACTTGCCGCCCTGACCGACGCGGCCGCTTCCGGTTGCGTTGGAGACCGAGGAGCCGACGATACCGTTGCCGAAACCGCCGCTGGCAACGTTGCCCTTGTTGGTGATCGACAGGGTGCTGGTGGCGGTGCCGCCCGTTCCCAGGCCGGTTCCGGCGGTATAGATGCCGGCGCCATTGGCGGTTGCGCTCGCCCTACCGGTAATTCCGTTATTGCCGATACTGACGATCGCGGCGGTGTTATCAATGGTCGTCTTGCTGGTCGCTGTTCCACCGGTAGCCACGCGAGCGCCGGCATTGGCGTAAGCACCGGCGAGTCCATAGATGCCGAAGGAAGCGGCGGTGATCGGCGCCCTGTTGGTGATGCTGGTGGTCGACGCCGCGGTGCCGCCCTTGGCGGTGCCATTGGCGGCACCGCTGCCGAAGGCATTGGCGGAGCTAGTAGCAAAACCGTCGATGCCGTCGTCGCCAGTAAATGTTCCGGAGAGGATCGCGCCGGAATTGTAGATCGTCGTGGTCGCACTCGAGACTCCACCGGTGGCGGCGAAGCCCCGCCCAGTGGTCGCGCTGCTTGCGAAGCCGCGAATGCCCTCGCCGGCCGCGCTGTTGGGAGTGGTGACGGTGATCGCGCCCTTGTTGGTGATCACCACGCCGGAGGTGGCCGTGCCGCCGGTGCCCGAGCCCCCCGCAGTGAAGGACCCAGTGCCGTAAGCGAAGGCGGTAGCACCAACATTGATGCCGTCGAGGCGGCTATTGATGACGCCGGAA
Organism: Alphaproteobacteria bacterium; assembly: GCA_034668785.1. Lineage (GTDB taxonomy): Bacteria > Pseudomonadota > Alphaproteobacteria > Rhizobiales > Xanthobacteraceae > CANKHA01. The sequence continues at coordinate 11,472 of JAXDOS010000036.1, read as the reverse complement.
TTGTAGATCGGTGCGGCTGTGGTTCCGGCATTCGCCGTGGCGGTGCCGCCAGCGCCCGCAAAGCCGTAACCGCCGGCGAAAGCGGTTGATTGCGCGCGGATACCCCGCGCCGCGGTATTGGTCAGCGCGCCCTTGTTGGTAATGGTGATGTTGGAAGTGGCCGTGCCGCCGGTGGCAGTCCCCTTCGCGGCGTAGGACCCTAGACCATAAGCGCCCACGCGCGACTCAGCGTCGATGTCGTTCCCGTTCACGGTGGTGACGGCCCCGGAATTGTCGACAGTTATGGTGCCGGTAGCGGTCCCGCCTGTCGCCGAATAACCGGCGGCGCCAGCGTAGCTAATTCCGATCCCGCGGATGCCGATTGCGCCGGCCCCTGTGCCCGCATTGGTCAGAGCGCCCTTGTTGGTGATGCTTATGCTGGAAGTCGCGGTGCCGCCGGTGGCGGTGCTCTTCGCGGCGGCAGTTCCCGCAGCGCTGGCACTCACGATGTTGGCAGCATAGACGTCAGCGAAATTGCCGCTGTTGATGGCCCCCGAATTGTAGACGGTGTTGCTGCCGGTGGCGGTCCCACCCTTGGCCGCATAACCGCTAGCGGTAGAATAGTCGCGCACGTTCGCAACAATACCGCGCCCGGACGCACTCGCCGCCCCCGTGGTGATATTGCCTTTGTTGGTGATCGTCAGGGTAGCGGCTGAGGTCCCGCCGGTCCCCACGCCCCCGGCCAACAACAAGCCATAGGCATTGGCGTTCGCCAAAGCGAACCCGTTAATGCCGGTATCGCGGCTGTTGATGACGCCGGAATTGTAGATGCTGCCTTTTGCCGTGGCGGTGCCGCCAATCGCGGCCGTGACGACGTTATTTGAGCGCGCGGAGGCAATCGACGTTCCCGAGATGCCGCCTGCGGCCGTCGCGGTGATCGCGCCCTTGTTGGAAATAACGACGCTCGAGTAAGAATTGCCCGCGTTAGCGCCAAAGTTGTCGGTGTTAGTGTAGGCAGCACCGTAGATACCGGTAGCCTTGCTGTTGATCGCCCCCGAGGTGGTGACGGACGTAACAGACTTAGCGCTCGACGTCGGCCCAAAAGCAGTCGAGCTTGCTGACGCAGTGACGCCACGCCCGTTGGTGCTGGTCAGAGCCGCGGAATTGGTGACGGTCGTAGAAGCGCTCGCCGCGGTATTAACCGCGCCCGCGTTTGCGATCGTTAGATCAAAGATCGAGGTTGCTGCGCTGTTGATCACTGCATCATTGGCAACGGTGGAGGTAGCGGTATTCGCGCCAACGCCGCCGGAGACCTGGGCCTGGGCTAGGATGCCGTAGCGGCCAGCGTTGATCGAGCCGGCGGTGGTGGTGACGCTCACCGTCTCTTTACCGCCCGCGGCGGTGGTAGCAAACGCATAGAGGCCATCGCGCCCGACCTTGATCGCGGACGCTGAGGTTATCACCAGGGTGCTGTTGGCGAAGGCGGAAGCCTCGTGGATGCCGTCGCCGGTGACCAGTGTGGTACCGATCTTAGTGGCTGCGTCACTGTTCACCGTGCTGGTGAGTCCAGCCGCCCCGTTGATCAGGTCGATGCCGTTGCCGGCAGGGTTGTCGATCGTCGCCGCGGTGGCGTTGATGATCGTGACCGGCGGGTTGGTGTAGTGGATGCCGGCGGGGAAAGGACCGGTACAGTTTTCCGTGGTTACGGTGAGCACGCAGGCTGCATTAGCCGGCTGCGGCACGATCATGCCGGCCAGGATGCCCGCTCCAAGCGCGGTGCCTGCCAACAATGAGGCGCGCATAAGGCCAGGTCGGTTGAGAGCTGCAGGCGGATTGTGCATGGCAGCTACCGTTTCGAGCAATCCCGACTGCTCAATACCAACAACTTGGCTCTTCTGCTTCTGCGTGCGCTTGGACATGACAACCCCTGTTTTGCCCGCTGATGCGGGTCCTTACATTGATCCGTCCCTCTCGGTAGCTGGATCAACCGCGAAGAGTCAATAACTCGTGAGGCCCCTGGGGACTCAGGTGACCACTCCCCGAGTCGTCGTTATCCATTTGATATATTTGGATATTCTCGCATTAACTCTTTGTTATCTTTTGCACAGCGGCATCCGGCGGCTACTACATTTGCGCCGACCGTGGCCAAACCGCCACACCCTGGAATACCTACCGAAATGGGGGCGGCGCGAAGCCCGGTCGGGCGAGTTCAATGAGAGCGAGGAAAGGACGTTGCCGGAAATGGCTTCTTGCTCCTACTCGGCCCCGCGTCTGAATATGGCCAAGCGGCGGCAGGAATTGGGAAATTTTTGCCACAGATAAGGCTCAGCGCGCGCGAATACGGCGTTAGGGGCGCCGGAAAATGGAACCGGATTCAACGAGCTGGTGCACTGAGCAGCGTCTCTGGATCGACGCGAAAGCGGAACGCGTCCGCAGGCTGCCTATAAGCAGCCGCGTCAGGTTTAAGCAGCCGTGAAAATATTTCTGGCGATGCCCGCCAAGGCTCGCGCGTTACTTGCCGCGTGTCGACGAAATCGCCTTGTCGATGCCTTTGATCGGCACTTCGAACGGAGTTCCCTGCCCGCTCACGGTGTACACGGTTACCGTCGCGGTAGTGTTGGTCCCGACATCTTTGATGAACGCGTCGTCAACCGGAGCTTCGGCTGCGCATTGCTGCGGATTGCAAGAAACAAAGTTCAACTTGCGCGCGGTGCCGTTGCCGAATTTTAATTCCACTCCGTTCTGAACCAGAATCCCGCCGCCGGTAGTCTGGTTATCCTTACGGACAGCCAATCCCGTCGGCACGCGAATCACGGTGACGTAACGTCCTTGTTCGTTGGTTCCGATCTGCCATCCGATCAGTACCTGACGCCGGTCCTCGGTCATGACGCGAAGCAGGGCCATGCAGGTTTTCTTGGCTGCGCCGGCTGCCGGGCGCGCGCCATCTTGGCATGTCACCGACCAGGAATCGTACACTGTCGTCTCGATATGCTGAGGCGCCGCAGGCGTTGTCGCTGCTGGCGGCGTCGCCGCGCCGGGAGGCGTCTGCGCTTGGCTTTGCCGGACCAAAGGCGCGGCAGCGCTGTCCCCGACATACGCAGCGCGTGCATTCGCAGCGGACGATCCCGGCGCGACGAGCGCCGCACTCGCGCTTCCGGTAAGCAACACGCCGATCGTCGAAACGGCAAGCCAATGATGCATTTTAACCTGTCTTTATTTGAGCGCGACTGTTGCGCGAGACGCGCTTTCATTACATCGCCGGTCCTTTGTATGCAAGCACACCCGGAAAAACGGGCATTAATCACACTGGTGGCGGCGCGAGGAGAATAACAACGAAAAGATATTGTTGGTCCTAGGTTCCAGCCTGGGAAGCGTTCACCGTTTTGATGGCCTGAACGCGGCTGCCGTCCGTCACCTCGTCGGGGACGTTGATGGCGACCCTCTCTCCGGCCTTCAATCCGTCGGCGAGACTCACGGTGCTGCCGTCGGTCGAGGCAACCTTCACCGGGCGGAAGCGCACCACATCGTTGTCGAGAACGGCGACGACGCTGTCGTTGCCGCGGGTGAGAAGCGCGGTCACCGGGATCTGCGGATAGCTCTGCACCGGCACTTTCAGGGATACATAGGCGAAGCTTCCGGCGACAAAAAAACCATCCTGATTGTCGATGTGGATTTCGATCAGCATGGTGCGGGTCTTCGGGTCGAGTTCGCCGGTCATGCGCGTAATGCTCGCGGTTCGCTTGCGATCCGGATTGCTGGCATCGGAAACCTCGGCGATATCGCCGACATGCACGAAGGGAACATCCGCCTGCTGCAAATAGGTGTAGACCCGCACCTTGCTGTCGTCGGAGATCGTGATCATGGGCATGGCGCTGACGAAATTGGTCTGCGCGTTGGTGACGAGCGCGCCGGGATCGGCGAAGCGTGCCGTCACCCGCCCCGAGAACGGAGCGCGCACGGTCTGATAGGATTTGGTGGTCGCCAGCGCGCCGACGGTATTCTCCGACACCGTCGCGTCGGTCTCCGCCTGCAGCAGCGCGACCTGCGTGGTATTCCCTTTGGAATACAGTTCCTTGAGCCGCGCGAAGTTGCGCCGCTTGTTGGCGAGGTCGGCGGAAGCGCCGGCATATTGTTGATCGAGCTCGGGCGATTCGATCTCGGCGACGATCTGACCGGATTCGACCATGTCGCCCTTATCGACCGACATGGACTTCAGATAACCGGCTACTTTGGCATAGAGCGTGACGCTGGTGCCGGAGCGCACATCGCCCAGGAGTTTGATGGTGCGAATTTGCGGCCCGGCGGTGGTCGTCACCACTTCGAGGCGGGGGCCGCGGTCGGCTACGAGCGCTTTGGCTTCGCGAATCGCCGAAATTTCCTGGCTGCGGGCGAGGTGATAATAAACCACCACCAGCCCGGCGACTAGGATCGCACCCGTACCAAATAGAGAGAGTTTCGACGAGCGCAGGCTAACCATGGGCGAAATCTCCGGTCGATGCGCCGGCTGCTTCCGCCGCAAATCGTTGATCGAGCGTATGCAGTGCCGGCTGCTTTTGCCGTAACAGAACATAAAAGATCGGGACCAGGAACAAGGTCGCGAAGGTTGCAACCGCAAGGCCGCCGATGACGGCGCGGCCGAGCGGGGCGTTCTGCTCGCCGGCTTCGCCGAGGCCGAGCGCCATCGGCACCATGCCGATGATCATCGCCAGCGCGGTCATTAGGATCGGGCGCAGTCGGGTCTTGCCGGCATCGACGACCGCCTGCAACGGCGTCAGGCTCGCATCGCGGCCGCGGAGATCATTGGCGAAGCTCACAACCAGGATCGAGTTCGATACCGAAATGCCGACGGTCATGATGGCTCCCATGAGCGACACCACATTGATCGTCGTCCCGGTGATGGCCAGCGTCCAGACGATGCCGATCAGCGCGCCGGGAACCGCCATCATGATGATGAAAGGGTCGACCCACGATTGGAACAGAATGACCAGCACGGCATAGACCAGGATCACCGCCAGGATCAGGCCGAAGCCCAGCATGCGGAAGGAATTCTCCATCACCTCGTTCTGCCCGCGCAGATAGATCTTGGAAGTGGACGGCAAGTCCTTTTGCACCTCGGCGATCGCCAGCTTGATTTCCGCGGCGGTGGACCCGAGGTCGCGGCCTTCGACATTAGCGGCGACGTCGATGACGCGCTGGATCGTATAGTGATTGATCGAATTCATGGTTGAGCCGGGGCGCACGCTGGCGATGTCGCCGAGGCGCGTGACCTGCACGCTGGGCACCGTCGTTGGCGTGACCACAGCGGACGGCGGCGAGATATTGTTGATGGGCGGATTGGTCGGGAAATTAAGGATATCTCCGACGTTCTGCAGCTTGTCCAGCGGCGTGTTCACCGCGACCTGGTAGTTCACGCCGTTTTGCGGATTGAGAAAATAAGTCGGGCTGACCAGCGAGCTTCCCGCCAACGACGTCAGCATGTTGTTGGCGACGTCGCGCTGCGCCACCCCGAGCTTGGCCGCGCGCTGACGGTCAACCTCGATCTGCAGCGTCGGGAAATCGAGCACCTGCGTGACATGGGCGTCCACCACGCCGGGAATCCGTTTGAGCATCTGCAACAGCTTCTGCCCGGCGGCATAGGAACGATTGAAGTTTTGGTCCTGGATCTGGATGTCGATCGGCGCGGAGAGGCCGAAATTCAGCACTTGGCTGACGATATCGGCGGTCTGGAAGTAAAAGATGCTGCCGGGAAAGTCCTGCTCCAGCCGCTCGCGAATGAGCTTGCGATATTCTTCCGATGGCCGGTGCGGCTTGTTGAGCGAAATCAGCATCTCACCATCGGCGCCGCTGACATTATCGCTCGGCACGAAAGCGAGGTTGAGCGCGCCCGGAACGCCGATGGTGTCGTTGATGGTGCGCAACTCCTGCGGCGGGATGATGTCGCGGATGCGCTGCTCGACCGCGGCCATGATCTGCTCGGTGCCCTCGAGGCGGTTGCCTTTGGGCGCGCGGACGTGAAGCTTGATGATGCCCACGTCAGCGGCGGGGAAAAAGTCGGTGCCCACCACCGGGAACAGCGCGCAAGTCACCAGAATGAGCACGCCGACCAAACCCATGACGAATCTTTTGCGCAGCAGCACCTGCTCCAGCGACCGTCCATAGGCGGCGCGGAAGCGGTCGAAGTTGCGATCGAAAGCATCGGCTATCCGGGTTCCCCAGCCTTTGGGCCGGGCGTCGTTTTGATGCGCCTGCTTGTGCCGGATGAGCTGGCGCGCGAAGGCAGGCACTACCGTGAATGACAAAACGTAAGACGCCAGCATCGCCAGCACGACCGTGATGGCGAGCGGGATGAAAAGGAAACGCGCCGGCCCAAACAGAAACACGACAGGAAAGAAAACGATACAGATGCACAGCGTCGCCACCGTGAGCGGCTGGATCACTTCCGCCGAACCGTCGAGGATGGCGACGGTGATCGGCTTGCCAAGCGTCTGGTTGCGATGAATGTTCTCCATCACCACGGTGGCATTGTCGACCAGCATGCCGATGGCGAGCGCGAGACCGCCGAGCGTCATCAGGTTGATGGTCTGGCCGGCGAGGAAAAGGCCGGTGATCCCGGCGAAGATCGAAAGCGGAATGGATACCGCCACCACCACCGTGTTCCGCCAACTGCCGAGGAATACTAGGATCATCAGCGACACCAGGATGGACGATAGGATCGCTTCCTTGACAACGTTCTCCACCGCGGCGCGCACGAATACCGACTGATCGAAATCCATCTTCAGCTCGACGCCGTCCGGCGCCGTGGCCTGGATATCAGGCAACATCGTCTTAACGGCATCGACGACGGCGATTGTGGAGGCGGTGCTGTTCTTGAGGATCGGGACGAAGCTCGCGCGCTGTCCGTTGATGCGCACGATGTTGGTCTGCTGCGCGAAGCTGTCGCTGACGGTGGCGACATCGCCGAGCAGCACCGGAATCCCTTCGCGGATGCCGACCGGGAGGAAGTTGAACTGCTCGACCAGCTTCGGGCTGGAATTAAGCTGGATGTTGTATTCCTTCGGCCCAATGCGTGCGATGCCCGCCGGCACGATCACGTTCGTGGTGCCGAGCGAGTTGACGATATCCATCTGCGAGAGGCCTTTGGAACTGGCCTTGGCGGGATCGACCTCGACAATGATCTGGCGCTGCTTGCCGCCGAATGCGCCGGGTATCGATAACCCGGGGATCGTGAACAACCGCAGCCGCAGGAATTGGTTGGCGTAGTCGGAGAGGATTTGCTCGGGCAACGTCTTGGTATTCAGCGTGACCTGCACCACCGGCACATTCGATGCGTTGAACTGGATGATGTTCGGCGGCTGCATGCCAGGCGGCGCGATGCGCAGCACCGCGTTGCTCTGGGCCGAGATCTGCGCGATGGCGCCGCCGATGTCGCTGCCCGGCTGAAAATATATCTTGAGGATACCTTGCCCCGGAATCGAGAGCGACTCGATATGCTCGATGCCGTTGACAGTGGTCGAATAGGCGCGCTCGCTGACCAATACGACGCGCCGCTCCATGTCCTCGGCGCTAAGGCCGTTGAAGCTCCAGGCGACGTAAACGACGGGGATATCGATAGTCGGGAAGATATCGACGACCATGCGGCTGATGGAGATGAACCCCATCAGCATGATGAGCATGGCGGCGATGGCCATCGTGTATGGCCGCCGTAGCGCAATGCGCACGAGATTGATCATGGCCGTCTGTCGCCCTTCCCCGCCTCAGCCGTGGCCCGGCTTACTTACCTCAACCCCTAACCTGCCAGCAATAATCCGGGCTGGCGCTGGATTTGGGTGAGGATAGCAGGTTTTACGCGCCGGGAGCTCTTCTAAAGCACCGGCGTCGGACCGCCACGGTGATAGCTCCCCTGTCCAGGGCCTCCGCCGGCGGCGGCAAGACGCCGGCAGGCCACCTGGAATAGCTCCGCATCAAGCGGGCCCTTGGCCGCATATTCAATGTCGGCGACAAGGTGGGTCTCGTCGGTCGTGCCGATCAAGGCGACCTCAATATTCTCGTTGGTAAGGGCAAAGCGGATCATGAATTCGATCCGCGACATTCCCGCCAGCAAGTCATCGAGGCCAGCGCGTTGCCAAAGCTGCTGCACCTGCCCCTCGGCGGTTCCGATCGGCCGGGTGATCCAGTCCTTGGCAGGCGCGCCGCGGCCGGTGACGCCTCGGGCTACGACAGCTTTGCCGCTGCGCCGCAGCGAGGCTATGGCGTCTTCATTGGTTCGTTGCAGCGCGGAATACGGCACCTGCACGACGCTGAAATAATCCACGTCGACAAATTCCGCCAACAATGGCAGCCGCGTGGAAATGCCGAGGTGGCACACCTTTCCCCGCCGTTGCAACTCGAGGAGAGCATCGATAACGCCGCCGTCTTCGAGTTCTTTCCGGGTGGGATTGCCATGCACCTGGACCACATCGAGATAATCGGTTCGGAGCCGGCGCAAGCTCTGCTCGACTCCGGCCGTCACATTCTCGCCCGTGTAAATGTGTTTCTCGCCGCCATCCGCGGCGCCTTCGATACCAACTTGGCAGGCGCACTTCGTCGCCAGCACGACATCGGCGCGACGATGCTCGAGAGCCTTGCCGATAAGCCGCTCGCTCAGCCCGTAATCGATTGAGGTGTCGATGTAGTTGATCCCGAGATCGACCACGCGGTTGATGAATCTGATGGCATCGCGCTCATCGATCGCGCGCGCCCGCGGCGGGCCGGCCAATTCCATGGCCCCATAGCCGAGACGGCTGACGACCAGGCCGGTCTTCCCCATGCGCCTTGCGCCACCGGCCAGCATCCTGCCGCTCGGATTCTCCATGCCATTCTCTCCGGGCTATGATGATGGTCGGAAGCGGGCGGCCCAGCCGACACGCAGCTTGCCAAACACCGCAAGCTCGTTGTCGGCATCGATCCAATTGAAGCTAAATAATTCTATCGAAGATGGCGCTCGATTTTCCGCAACGTGATATCCCGTTCGCTAAACCCATTCTGCCGGTCCGCAGTTTCCGCGATAAGATTATTGAAGCGCCGCATGTTTTCCGATCCACCGAGCATTCGTTCGACCTGCTTTTGCTCATACTCCCGACAGTAGAGGTAGTAGTCGCTTTCCTTATCATTAGATGGCATTCGATTCTTAAAGAAGTCGCAGGTCATGCTACAGCTGCCTTTGCCATTTGCGCCCCGGCTGTAACCGGCGTCGCAAGCTGCTAGTGGCGGCGGCGATGGCACCATCGCTCCTATCACTGCCAAGGCGATAAAGATCGTGCCAGACAGCGTCCATCCAAGTCTCCGGCCTCTGAGCCCTCCCATAAACAGAAACGCGGCGGCAGCTATCACGAATATGACCAACATCAAGCCGAGCATTGGCCGCCTCCAGGTTGCTGCGGATATTGCGATTGGAAAATTTAGATTCGGTTAGGCTACCCGCGGCAGGCGTCGGCTTATTTCATTAGTTAATCAATTGTATAGGTCGTGAAATGGCGGAGAGGGAGGGATTCGAACCCCCGATAGGCTTGCACCTATGCCGCATTTCGAGTGCGGTGCGTTCAACCACTCTGCCACCTCTCCAGCGAGCGCTTTCTAACCAAGCGGGGATGGACAAACAAGGGCGCTGCCGGCGCCGATACCGGCATATAGCCCGCTTTTCTTGACAGTTCGGGCCTTCGCCGCCATAAGCATGCCTATGGCGCGGGCCTAAGGGTCCGCGCGCTTTGTTACGGCCCTTTGGGCCGTGCAAAACACTCAAAAACCCGACTGAAAGAAGCCGGTCCGGGACTTTCCCAGCACCGGGATCGAACACGAGGACAAGAACGATGTTCGCAGTCATTAAAGCCGGCGGCAAACAATACCGCGTTGCCGCCGAGGACGTGATCAGGATCGACCGCATCGACGGCGAGCCCGGCAGCGTTGTCGAGTTCGCCGAAGTGCTGATGCTCGGCGGCGACAATGTCCAGGTCGGCGCGCCCACCATCTCCGGCGCGTGCGTGGCAGGCGAGGTGCTGCAGCACACACGTGGCGACAAGGTCATCGCCTTCAAGAAGCGCCGCCGCAAGAATTCGCGGCGCAAGCGCGGTTATCGCCACGACTTCAGCATGATCCGGATCACTGAAATCCTGACCGATGGCCAGAAGCCAAGCAAGACACCGAAGCCGCGACCGGAACGCAAGCCGAAGCCGGTCGTCGCGGATACAGCGGTTGACAGCGTAGATACCGACGCTACGCCGAAGGCGGCTAAGAGCGGCACCAAGGACAAGGCCGCGAAGAGTAAGGCTGCGAAAGGCAAGGCTGCGGCGAAGAAGCCGGCTAAGGCTGCGTCCGCTAAAAAGGCCGACAAGCCAAAGCCCGGCGGCACAAAAGGCAAAAAGAAGTGAGATGATTTCGTTCCGAAATCGCGTTAGTAATTAGCTCAGTTTAGGAGACCAGCGATGGCTCACAAAAAAGCAGGCGGATCCTCACGCAACGGCCGCGACTCGGCGGGCCGGCGTCTTGGATTGAAACAGTTTGGCGGCGAGGCGGTGATCGCGGGCAACATCATTGCTCGTCAGCGCGGTACCACGTGGCACGCCGGGCCGAATGTCGGCATGGGCAAGGATCATACGCTGTTCGCGCTGATCGATGGACGCGTCGAGTTCCGCAAGAAAGCCAAGGGCCGCACCTATGTGGCGGTTATTCCGGCGACGGCGGCAGCCGAGTAAGACGGCGGATCGTTAAGAGGTCTGCTGGTGCCCAGTGACCGGCGGAGCCTCTAAGCTCTTTAGGGGAGACGGGACACCGGCTCCCCTTTTCGTATTTAAGAGCCGTGCTGAGGCTCGAAGTCGTCAAAAAAATAGGCATTAGTGCGGGGCGAGGAGCGGCCATGACCGACGAGTGCGTCTTTTGTCGAATCGCAAAGCGCGAGTTCACCGCTCATATCGTCTACGAGGACGAGCGCATTCTCGCTTTTCTCGACCACGGTCCGATCAGACTTGGACATACCCAGATCATTCCCAAGGAGCATTTCCGTTATTTCGACGACGCTCCCGCTGACATCGTGACGTCGATCGTGCTGGTTGGGCAGAAGCTCGCCGCCGCCATGAAGCAGCTCTACTCCGTGCCGCGCGTGGCATTTCTTTTCACCGGCGGAGACATTGCTCATGTCCACGCGCATGTGGTGCCTGTTCATGAGAAAAACGACATCACGTCCCGCCGCTATATTACTGAGGAGAAGCTTACCTTTCGCGAACTGCCTCCGACGCCTGAAGCCGATCTTGTCCGCATTTCAGCAGACTTGCGTCGAGCCTTAAGCCATCAATCGCCGGCGAAAAATTCCTCTTGACCAAAGCCTATTAGGATTATATTCTCTATCCGCTTTGATCGCCAAGGACGCTTTCATGAGGCGTCCAAGATGAGCAAGGCGCGGTGCCGCAATGCGCCGCGAGTGGAGCGCCGGGAGGCGCCGCTCCCCAACCTCACTGGGGGGCG
>JAXDOS010000035.1:0-4354 GCA_034668785.1 Alphaproteobacteria bacterium | reverse complement strand
CGATGACGTCACGCTCCAGGTCGAGGAGGGAGAATTCGTTTGCCTCGTCGGCCCGAGTGGGTGCGGTAAATCCACGCTGCTCGACATTATAGCTGGCCTCACCATGCCGGATGAAGGCCGCGTGCTCGCGGACGATCAGCCGGTTATGGGCCCCGGGCGCCACCGCTTGGTGATGTTCCAGGAATCCGCGCTGTTTCCCTGGCTCGACGTGCTCGGGAACGTGATGTTCGGGCTGAAACGGGCGCCGGGCCTAACCCGGCGGCAACAGCGCGAGATCGCCGAACATCATCTGCAGCTCGTCGGGTTGGAAAAATTCAGACATGCTTATGTGCACGAGCTTTCGGGCGGGATGAAGCAGCGCATTGCGCTGGCGCGGTCGCTTGCGCCCGATCCGCGCGTGCTGCTGATGGATGAGCCGCTGGCCGCGCTCGACGCGCTGACGCGGGAACAACTCTATCCGGACATCCAGGACATTTCGCAGAGCCGCAAGAAGACCATCATTCTGGTCACGCATAATGTCCGCGAAGCGGTTTGCCTTGGCGATCGCGTGGTTTTGCTGTCGCCACGGCCGGGCCAGTTGCGCGAGGAGTTCCACATTCCACTACCGCGCCCGCGCGACATCAATGATCCAGAAGTCGCGAGGCTTGCCCAGCAGGTCATGGGCGCGTTGAAAAGTTACCTGTCGCACGAGGCCGCCGCGTGAGACGGATCGTGCTGGTACCGACGTTCTTCCTGGTGCTCATCCTGTTGTGGCAGGCGGCGACGATGACCGGGCGATGGTCGCACGTGCTGCTGCCATCGCCGCACGACGTCGCAGAATATCTCTGGGGAGCACTGAACGACGGCTCGCTGGCTGAGGCATCGATCGTGACCATCAGGAGACTTCTGATCGGCTATGCGATCGGTGTCTTCATCGGAATTCCGTTGGGACTGCTCACCAGCACGTCCAATCTGTTTCAGGACACGATCGGGGCGCTGGCGCTCGGACTACAGACGTTGCCAAGCGTGTGCTGGATACCCTTGGCATTGCTGTGGTTCGGCCAGACCGAGACAGCGATGTTGTTTATCGTGGTGATGGGGACCGTGGGCTCCGTGGTGATCGCCACCAGCAGCGGCGCCCGCTCGATTCCGCCAATTTACGCACGCGCGGCGCGAACCATGGGATCGGAAGGTTTCGACAAGTGGACGCGCGTCATTCTGCCGGCCTCGCTGCCATTTCTTGTCAGCGGCATGAAGCAAGGCTGGGCCTTCGCTTGGCGCTCCCTGATGGCGGCAGAGATTTATGTCACCATCCTGACCGGATTTGGCCTCGGCCATCTTCTGCATTACGGCCGCGAGCTGAACGCGATGGATCAGGTCATTGGCATCATGCTGGTGATCGTCTTCATCGGCTTGATTATCGATAAGATTCTGTTCTCGCCGTGGGAGCGTTTCATGCATCGCCGTTGGGGAACCGAAATGGCGCGATAACGCCGAGCTCTGCCTAAGCAACCATCCGCTGCTTGGCATCGGCCGGTGAGATCGATGGCGAGGCTTGCAGGACTTCGACGGCCAGTTCGGTTCGATTACGGCCATTGCCCTTGGCCTCATACAAAGCCTTATCCGCCGCATTGACGAGATCGCGGTGATTTGAGCCGGGTTGCGGCACCGCGCAGGCGACGCCAATACTCACCGTTGGCGCCATGCCTGGACCCGCCGGATCCTTCAAGCCTAGTTGGGTCACATTGGTCCGGATCCGTTCGGCAAGTTCCAACGCGCCGTGGCTTTCAGTACCGGGAAGCAGCACCGCGAACTCTTCGCCGCCGTAGCGCGCCGCCAAGTCGGTCACTCGCCGTGTCTTGTCCGCGATGCACCCGCCTATGGCTTCGAGGAACTTGTCCCCGCTTTGATGGCCATGGGTGTCGTTGTAATTCTTAAATCCATCCGCATCGATCATCAGGACGGCGATGGAGGTTTGTTCGCGTATCGCTCGCTGCCATTCGCGCTGCACGACCTCATCGAAGTGCCGCCTGTTGGCAAGCCCGGTGAGGCTGTCGGTCGTTGCCAGTACGGCGAGTTTTTGCTCCGCGGCTATTCTGCGCCGCAACTCTCCGCGCAAAAGCGCTGCGGATGTTATAGTCGCGCCGCACAGGGCGAGCATCAGCAACCCGATGATGATGGCCTCCTGATACCAGGCCGCATACACCTCGTCGATGGGTAGCCCCACAACCATCAGCAGCGGAAAGTCGTCTACCTTACCGAATGCGAATAGGCGGTGAACGCCATCAAGCAGGCCCGCAGCCTCGAACCGCCCGGTCCGCGTCTTGGCGGCCAGTTTTAAAGACACGGCGTTGTTCATGCGGCCGCCGAGGTCCTGCGCCCTGAGCGGAAGCCGCATGATCATGGCTCCGTCTTGGGCGAAAAGCGTTACTGAACTGCGCGGGCTGGGCGCGATCTTCCGAAACAACTCATGGAAGTAAGCAAGCCGAAGCGTGCCTACCACCACGCCCGAAAATGAGCCGTCACGGCGCGACAGCCGGCGACTGAGGCCGATCACATACTCGCCGTTGCGCGCGGTGAAAGGACCGCTGATATATAGCCCTAGGTCCGCGTCGTTACGGTGGGCTTGGAAGAAATCCCGGCTCGATAAATTTTCGGCGACCAAATTTAACGAATGAGAATCGAGGACGACATTCCCCGTCTCATCGAGGACACGGGTAGAGCCCATATACATAGCGGTGGCGGAGTGATCGAACAGAATGGCCTGACGGGTCTGGGGGCTGACTTGATTGATCTCCGGCAACTTTAGCCCCTCGACGACCCCCTGCAACGACAAATCATATTGATCGATGCTACGGGCTATGTCCGAATTGACCGCCACTACCAGGTTGCTGGCGGTTTGCCCGGCGTGATCCCAAGCCGTCTGCCGCGCCTCCCACAGGACCATGCTGCAGACCACGCAGAATCCGAGAGCCACCGCCAAGCTGAGCGCCATCAGTCCGTTCGCGGAGATCGGCGCGAGCGGCGCGCGGGCTTTTATCTGGCGTAGGAAATCGGCTTCCGGCATTTCGTCGTCCTTATGCGGTCAATTTGTAATCTTTGGACTTTCCGCAGCATTAAGATGGCACTCAACTTTCGGACGAAGATAACGGTTACTGAATTGCCGCAGTGGACGGGCTTGCGTGTCTTCAGCATCTGTTAAGGTAAAATGCGGCGGCGGCGCGCAAAGGCTATTGTGCGCCATCCGTTATCGTCGCCCTCGCGCGGCGCGAGGAAGATCTGGCGGCTTTACGCAACCGTTCCGGCTGGAGCAAATACCAGGCTCCCGGATCGGTGCGGGCGTGGACGGATGACTATTCCAATATCCTCTCCGCCTTCTGGCGGATGCACCGGATGTCGGCCAAGGCGATTTCCTCCCCTTGAATCTCGCGTTCGCCGGCCGGCTGTCGTGATTCTGTCATCGACCGCCTGCTAATGCTGGCGCGCCACTTCATCCTGTTATGAGGAAAAAACCGATGCGCAAGCTCTTCACCTTGCTCGCTCTCGTCACGCTGACCGCATTTTCATCTTTGCCGTTGAGCGCCGAAAGTGCGAAGCCGTTCTCCGACAGCAAAGAGATTAACCTGCTGCAGTTGCTGCCGCCGCCGCCCGCTAACGATTCGGCCCAGACCAAGACCGAGCTTGGCGAAATCCTGGCGGTTCAGGTGACGCGCACCCCGGAGATGGAGGCGCGCGCCGTTGCCGACGCCACCGAAAACATCTGGCGTTTCGCTGACGTCATCAACAATCCCAAATTCACCGCCAAATCCTTGCCGAAATTCGCTGCCTTTTTCGACCGCGTGGTGGAAACCGAGGGCGATGTGGTGGACCCCGCCAAGGATGTGTGGAAGCGTCCCCGCCCGCATCTCTATTCCGATCTCGTCAAGCCGGTGGTCCCGCTGTCGAAGTCGGGCGCCTATCCCTCGGGCCACGCCACCGTGGGCATGCTGATGGGCATCGTCTTGTCGAACATGCTCCCCGAGAAACGCGCACAAATCATGGCGCGAGCTTGGGAATACGGCCACAACCGGCCGGTCGGCGGCATCCACTTCGCGTCGGACATCGAGATGGGCCACATTACTGGCGCCGTGATCGCGCAGACGATTTCGACCCACCCCGACTTCAAAACGGAATTCGAGGCGGCAAAGGCCGAGTTGCGCGGCACCCTCGGGCTGAGTGCTCTCGCTGCTATGGGCGGCTAGGGCAGTCGTATCGGTCGCACCAGCATTTTTCTCTGAGAATAAAGCGCGGGGACGCTATATTGCGTCCCCATGACCCAACCGAACGACGATTACCTGATCCGCCCCGACCCGCAGGACAAGCGGCTGAGCGAGCG
>JAXDOS010000034.1:0-17995 GCA_034668785.1 Alphaproteobacteria bacterium | reverse complement strand
GGTGGTGGCGGCGGTGGCGGCGGTGGCGGCGGTGGTGGTGGCGGCGGTGGCGGCGGTGGTGGTGGTGGCGGTGGCGGTGGCGGTGGAGGTGGTGGCGGCGGCGGCGGTGGTGGCGGCGGCGGTGGCGGCGGCGGCGGTGGCGGCGGCGGTGGCGGTGGCGGTGGTGGCGGTGGCGGCGGCGGCGGTGGCGGTGGTGGTGGCGGAGGCGGTGGTGGCGGTGGTGGCGGCGGTGGCGGCGGTGGTGGCGGAGGCGGAGAAGGTGGCCGGAAATCGCCGCGGTCGCGATCGCTGTTATTCTGCGCCTGATCCGAACTGTGGTCGGTCGACTCCTGGCCGTAGGTCGGACCATAGAGCGGGAAATGCATATTCCCGTTCGAGTTCACTTTGGTGGTGTCCCAGCTCTGCATGCGGACCTGACGGCCGCCGCGCGAGAGGACGAAGCCCGAGCCCTTGGTGGAGATATCGACTGTCCTGCCGCCCGGCAGGCGCGCGAAGGCGCTGCCTTGCACCAGGATGAAGGTCAGCTTGTCGCCTTCCACCATGATGTCGAACACGGTGCCACGGACGCCGAGCGTGCCGGCCGGCGTCTTTATTTGATAGCTGCTTGATTGCTGGACGCCGGAGACGAAGCGGAAAGCTCCGCGCGTGGCGCTCAGCACGACATCGCCGGCGCCGCCCTTCGGATTGTAAACATATTTATCGAGCTTGACTTCGGAATGCGGGCCAACGCTCACGCTGGTCTGATCGCGCAGGAGTATCTGCGCGTTGCTCCCCTCGCCCGTGCGCACGGACTCGTTGAGGAACAATTCGCTGCCGACGGACAAACTTCGCGCAGCGCCGCCGCTGATACCCTCGACTTTATTGCTGACGGCGGAGGTGATGCCGATGCTGTCGGCAAGCACGGACGACGATTGCAGGAGATATCCCGCGATCGCCAGGGACGACACGGTTCCCAGCCACGCCCTCGAACGCATTGCTGCGCTACCCCTCACCCGCAATCTCCGGCGCAGTGCAATCTACGCTGGTCTTTAGAGGCCAAGCCGAGGCTGAAAAACCTCAATTCCGCCCCGCCTTCGTCCTTGGATTATTAGCAGTTCGTTAACAATAATCCGGCATCCAAGCAACACGAATTCGGGAAAACCCGTGAGCAGGGTAAATCACGGTATTTTTTGAGTCTTTCGCCTACTGGAAAGTTCAAAAAACCGGCTTCGGCAAAATTTTGTACCGCGTTTGTCCCATCCAGTACCGCGTTGTTTGCCACCGTTATGCAGGGCGGAATTGCAACGCATGGGCATGCGAGTCCTCATCGTCATCCTGCTGATGTTCGTGCTCACCGGCACGAGCCGCGCCGATGACGTCAACACGGAACTCGCGCGGCAGTTGGCGGAACTCAACGATCAAATCCTCAAAGACCCACAAAACATCGACCTGACCCTGCGTTACGCACATTTGGCCGAGCAGCAAGGCGACCTGCGCAAGGCTCTCTCCGCTTATGAACGGGTCACGGTCAACACTCCGTCGAACGCGGAAGCGCAAGCCGGTTTTCGCCGCGTCAGCCGCAAGCTGCAACCGGATAAGACGACCATCGTCGCTGAAATCGGCGGCGGCTGGGAGTCCAATCCCGCGCGCGACGCGGTTACCCGCAAACCGGACTGGCTGGCGCTTGCGCGCGTCGAACTCAAGGACGAGCGATCATTCGGCGACGTGCACTGGCGCACGCTCGGCACGGCGATGGGCGAATTTTATAAATTACAAGGCGGCGACCTGAACTACACCTATGCCGGCGGACTTACCGGACCGATGTCCGATCTCACCTCGCAGATCGCGCTGCATACCGGGCTCGGCGGCGGCGCAGCTTCATTCGCGCAACGGCTGCTCTATCATGAAGCCGTCGGCGGCCTCACTCTGGAGACGGGATTTTGGGGCGGGGCGCAAAGCACGAAATTGCGTGTCGGTTATCGCCGCTATTCGGACTTCTATGGAGCTGGCGAAGGCTTCTACGGCGACCTGTCGTCAAGGCTCGGTTTCACCGACGTTTTCCAGAAAAAGGATATCCTGGTCGGCACTCCCTCAATTCGATGGAGCGGAATTAGTGGCGGCCCGGCCCTGAACATACCGCTGGAGGAGACGCAGCCCGGGCATTATTTGGAATCGAGTTTTCGCGCCGAATATTTTGTTCCACTTGTGGAGTGGCTCACGTTCGGCACATCGATGTCGGTCACGCATCGCCGCTACATCGATGTCACCATCCTCGATACCGGCGAGCCGGTATTGCGCCGCGACTGGCTGTTTATTCCAGGAGTGAGCCTCATCTTTCCCAACGTGTTTGGAAAGATGGATTTCCATATCGATTATAAATACGAAGATAACCGCTCCAACGTCGATTTCGATCGATACATCACCCAGCAAATCACGACCTCGGTGGTATTCCGGTTCTGACGCAGTGCGCCAATTTCTATCCTTGATCGCATGGCGTCGCCGGCGTTGACAAACCGCCCGCAGATGGAATGCTGCAGCATCTGACTTTTTGACGAGAGCATTATGAAGCTGACAGCTTACGTGATCGACGGCCATAAACTGAACATCCGCCCGGCGCCGGTCGAGCGCGAGTGGATGGACGCAACAAATGAGCGCTTCGCCTACCGCTGTCTCCCGCTCAATATCGCCAATGCTCACGGATGGGAAATCCTGTGCGCTTCCAGCTTCGCGGCGACGTGGGACGGTGGCGCCCAGCTTGACGCCATAAAAATCGATGCCCGGCAGAATGCCGCGATGGCCGCGATCAGTCATTTCGGACATGGAACGCTGACGTTCCATATCCCTTGTTTGTTTCGCACGGAGCCGGGATACGACCTTATGGCACAGGGCCCGATTAACCGTCCTAAGGACGGTATCGCGCCGCTGGCCGGGATAATTGAGACCGACTGGGCGCCCTATACTTTCACCATGAATTGGATTTTCACGCGTGCCGGCGTGCCGGTCCGTTTCGAGCAAGGCGAGCCCTTCTGTCACGTCTTTCCGGTGCAGCGAAATCAACTTGCGTCATTGGAGCCTGAGATGAAGCTGCTCTCGGCGGACCCGGAGCTGGAGCGGCAGTTCAACACGTGGAACGAAAGCCGCGCCCAATTCAATGCCGACCTGCAACGGCCGGGATCGGAAGCGCAAGCAGAGCGGTGGCAGAAGCTGTATTATCGCGGGCTTGCACCGGATGGGACAAGTTCACCGATCAAAGATCACACCACCCGGCTGCGCCTGCGCCCCTTCTCGAGCAAATAGAGCCTGCAAGAAAACGACGCAGCTATTCATTTCGCCGGCGAGTGCAATCAAACGCCTAGATAGCGATGCTGGATCTCAGGCGCCGCAGCCAGTTCTTTTGAGCTGCCGTTCCATACGATCCGGCCGCGCTCAATCAGATAATGACGGTCGGCAATGCGGGTCAGCGCCTCGACATTCTTGTCGATCACCAGGATGGCCTGCCCTTCGCTCTTGAGCTGCGCGAGGCAGCGCCAGATTTCGTTGCGGATCAACGGGGCGAGGCCTTCGGTGGCTTCATCGAGGATGAGCAAGCGCGGGTTGGTCATCAATGCCCGGCCGACGGCCAGCATTTGCTGCTCTCCGCCGGACAGAAGCCCGCCCATGCGCGGTCCGAGGTCCGCAAGCTGCGGAAAGAGTTCATGCACGCGTTCAAGCGTCCACGGCTTTTCCGTTGCGTTGCGATCGGCTGCCGCGGCGATCAAATTTTCCTTCACTGTCAAATTAGGGAAAATCTGTCGGCCCTCGGGAACCAGTCCGAGGCCAAGCTGCGCCACCCGGAAGCTACGCAATCCGCGAATTTCTTTGCCGTCGAAGCGCACCGAGCCCGCCTGCGCCTGGGTAAGACCCATGATCGAACGCACGGTCGTCGTCTTGCCCATGCCGTTGCGGCCCATCAACGTGACAACTTCGCCGGGCGCGATGGTGAGCGAAATCCCAAACAGCACCTGGCTCAGGCCGTAAGACGTCTGCAGATCGTTGATCTCGAGCAGAATGGCGTCACCTATAAGCCAACAGCCGCTTCTTGATATTCGCCGAGATAGGCGCGCCGCACCTCGGCGTTGGTACGTATCTTCTCCGGCAGGTCGGAGGCGATGACGCGGCCATAGACCAGCACAGTGATGCGGTCGGCGAGCGCAAACACCGCTTCCATATCATGCTCGATCAACAGGATTGTGTATTCGCGTTTCAACTCGCGCAGCAGCGTCAGCATGCGAGCGGACTCTTCCGGTCCGAGCCCCGCCATCGGCTCGTCGAGCAGCAGCATGCGCGGATGCCCGGCGAGCGCCATGGCAATCTCAAGCTGCCGATGTTCGCCGTGGCTCAGGGTGACCACGGGCCGTTCCGCACGCGCGGCCAGACCGACACGTGCGAGCGCGGCGCGGGCCGGGTCGCGCAATTCAGATTCCGAGCGGGCGGCGCGCCAGAAGCGGAACGAATGTCCCGCATGCGACTGAACCGCGAGAGCGACATTGTCGAGAACGGTCATGTCGAGAAACAATGACGTGATCTGGAAGGAGCGGGCTAGTCCTAGCGCGTTGCGGCGATGGCTCGGAAGACAGGTGATATCGACGCCGGCAAATTGGATAGAGCCGGAGTCCGGCATGGTCTGGCCAGCGAGCTGGCTGACCAACGTGGTCTTGCCGGCGCCGTTGGGGCCGATGACGGCATGCAACTCGCCCGGCGCGATGCCGAGCGAAAGCCGGTCCGAGGCAACGATGCCGCCGAACCGTTTGCACAGATTATCGATCTGCAGCAAAGCCAAGATGCACCTTTCTCAATAGTCCGTCGATACCGCCGCGCGCGAACAGCACGATCAACAACAGCAACGGCCCCAAGATGATCTGCCAGTGCTCGGTGAGCCGCGACAGCGCCTCCTCCAGCACAAGCAACACGATGGCGCCGAGGATCGGGCCAAACAACGAGCCCATGCCGCCGAGAATGACCATGACCATGAGGTCGCCGGAGCGCGTCCAATACATGATGGAAGGGCTGACGAAGCTCGTCTGGTTTGCCAGCAAGGCGCCGGCGAGACCGCACATCGTTCCAGCGATGACAAAGCAAGCGAGGCGATAGCGGTAAACCGGAAAGCCGATCGCCTGCATGCGCTGTTCGTTGGAATGGGCGCCCTGAATGACCATGCCGAAGCGCGAATTGACGATGCGGAAGACCAGATAGGTGCCGCCGAGCAGCAACGCGAGGCAAAGATAATAGAATTGCGTTCGGTTCGACAGGTTGATCAGGCCGGCGAACTGGCTGCGGCTGTAGATAGTCAGCCCGTCGTCGCCGCCATAGCGCGACAGCCCGGAGGCGACGTAATAAGCCATCTGCGCAAAGGCGAGCGTGATCATGATGAAATAGACACCGCGTGTGCGCAAAGACAGCGCGCCGATCACCAACGCAAACAACGCGGAGACGGCGATCGCTACCGGCCACTGCACGAAGCCGGAACCCACGCCTTCATAGGCGAGAATGCCGACGGCGTAGCCACCGATGCCGAGATAGGCGGCA
Source organism: Alphaproteobacteria bacterium (assembly GCA_034668785.1). Classification (GTDB taxonomy): domain Bacteria; phylum Pseudomonadota; class Alphaproteobacteria; order Rhizobiales; family Xanthobacteraceae; genus CANKHA01. Next base: position 12,451 of record JAXDOS010000034.1, on the reverse strand, counting down.
TGGCCGAAGCTCATCATCCCGCCATAGCCCATGATGAGATTGAGGCTCACCGCCGCCAGCGCCAGGATGATGATGCGCGTGAACAGCGTCAGCGCGAAGGCGTTGCCGCTGAGGCTTGAATAGACCGGAAGCAAAATAAGCGCGGCCACGGCGATGCCGATGGTGATATTCCGCGCGCTGAGCCATGCTTTCATCGTTTCGCGGCCGGAAACAGCCCCTCAGGCCGCACCACGAGCACAATCGCCATCAGCAGATAGATCAGCATCGAGGAAAGCGCCGGCGCCGCGGTGGAGGCCGCGGTAGAACTCAATATCAGCCGCAGCAGGTCGGGCAGGAAGGCGCGACCCAGCGTGTCGATCAATCCGACGAAGATCGCCGCCATGAAGGCGCCGCGGATCGAGCCGATGCCGCCGATGACGATGATGACAAAGGCGAGGATCAGGATGTTCTCGCCCATTCCGGTCTGCACGGTGAGGATCGGCGCCTGCATCATGCCGGCGAGGCCGGCGAGAGCTGCGCCAAGGCCGAAGACGATGGTGTAGAGCAATTTAATGTTGATGCCGAGCGCCCCGATCATCTCCCGGTTGGATGCGCCGGCGCGGATCAGCATGCCGAGCCGTGTACGCATCACCAGGAGATAGAGGAAAATCGCCACCGCGAGAGACACGGCGATGATGCTCAAGCGGTAGCTTGGATAATAAACGCCGGGCAAGATCTCGATCGGCCGTGTCAGCCAGGCGGGCAGCGGAATAGAAAGTCCCGCCGGTCCCCAGATCAAGCGCACCAGTTCATTGAAGAACAGGATCAGGCCAAAGGTCGCGAGCACATGATCCAGATGGTCGCGGCCGTAAAGATGGCGCAACACGGCGAATTCCAGAACGATGCCGAGCAGCAGCGTGGCGGCGAGCGCCAGCAATATGCCGAGCAGAAAATTATCGGTCCAGCCGACAAAAGTCGCGGCGAAATAGGCGCCCATCATATAGAGCGAGCCGTGCGCCAGATTGACCAGATCCATAATGCCGAAAACCAGCGTCAGCCCGGCAGCAAGCAAAAACAGCAGCAGCCCGAACTGCAATCCGTTCAGGCACTGTTCGATGAAGAGCAGCATGGCGCGAGGACTCTAGGCTTACGTCACCCGGCAAGCAAACGGCGGCAGCGCCGAAGCGCCGCCGCCGTATTCATTCACGAGCTTACCACTTCATCGGGCATTGATCGTGGAAGCGGTCTTGGCCATCTTTGACGATCGTAGAGACCGTCTTCAGCGACAATTCGCCCGCGGCATCCTTCACCACCTCTTGCAGGTAGAAATTCTGGATCGGGATGTGATTGTTGCCGTATTTGTACGACCCGCGCACCGACTTGAAGTTCACCTTGCGCATCTCGTCGCGCATGGCGTCCTTTTTGCTCATATCCCCTTTCACCGCGACGACCGCGCTATTGATCAGTTGCGCGGCGTCATAGGCCTGCGCGCCGTAGTAAGTCGGGCGCAGATTGGGGAATTTCTTGCGGTAGTCGGCGACGAATTTCTTGTTCTGGTCGTTCGGGAGGTCGTTGACCCACTCTTGCGCGCCAGGAATGCCGAGCGCGTTTTCCTTTTGCAGCGGCAACGACAATTCGTCGACCGTGAAGGCGGTGTAGAGCGGCATCTGCTGCTTGAGACCGGCCTGCACATATTGGTTCAGGAATTGCACGCCCGCGGCGCCGGGATAAAATACGAAGATCGACTCCGCTTTGGAGGCCCGCGCCTTTGACAGCTCGCCTGAGAAGTCGAGCTGCGTCGGCCACACGGTATATTCCTCGCCGAGCACCTGGCCTTTGAAGGTACTCTTGAGACCGGCCAGCATATCTTTTCCGGCTGCGTAATTCGGGCCGATCAGAAAGACCGATTTGACGCCTTTCTGATTCATGTATTCGCCGACCGCCGCCGGCGTCTGATCGTTCTGCCACGATGTCGAGAAGACGTAAGGCGAGCACAGTTCGCCGGCGAGCTGCGACGGCCCGGCATTGGCGCTGACCAGGAAGGTCTTGGAGTCGACCGCCGGTTTCAGCGACGCCAGCAGCACGTTCGACCAGATATAGCCGGCAATGAAGTCGACCTTGTCGGATTCGATCAGCTTTTGCGTCTTTTGCACGCCGACTTCCGGCTTTTGCTGATCGTCCTCGTAGATCACCTCGACCGGCAGGCCGCCCATCTTGCGTCCGAGATGATCGAGCGCAACCTCGAAGGAGTTGCGCATGTCTTTGCCGATCACCGCGGTCGGGCCGCTGAACGTGCTGACGAAGCAAATTTTCACTGAGTTTTGCGCTATGGCTGGACCGGCTCCGAGAACCAAAACCGCACCAAGGACAATACACTTCCGGCGCATATCACAACCTCCCTATGCATTATTTTGCCGCTTTGCCCGATAATGTAATTGATTATGCCCAGAGTCAAAATGGGCCGGCCGCGTCCGGCTAAAGCTCCGGTTCCGGACCTGGGCCTGGGCCTGGACTTCTAAGCCCGCCGGACACCTGGCCAGACCCAGGCTGATCGTCGGGCCGCGGAAGCGTTAGCACCGCCGTGTCGCTGTCTTTCTGCAGTACCGCTTCCCGGCCGTTCACCGAACGCAAAATCCATCCGGTGTGATTTTCTCCGGTTTTCAGGCGGACCACGTTTTTGCTGGTTTCGTCGACAAAGACCGCGATTTTCTCTGTCTCACCCGTGACCGTGCCGACGAGCGCGAGCAAAGGCCGTTCCGGCTGCGCGGATTTTTGCACCACAAGCGGCCTCACCGGCTCCGGGGGTAATCCGACCACGGCCGGTGGCGGTGCGCGGCGCGAGGGCGAGAAGATCGGGCGTTCGCGTGTCGCCGACAGCGCCTTGAGCGGAACCGCCCATAGCGGATTCCCGATCGGAGCGGCCGTGGTCGCAGGCGCATTCAGCGGTGTGGCGGGAACCGATCTCAAGTCCATCGGTTGCGAATCGACCGCATCCAGTGCGCTGACAGATACAGGCGGCGTCACGAAAAATGTCTGCGGCGTCGCCTGGCCGAACAGGGCGAAACTCGCCGCAAGCCCGAGCATGATACTATGACGCGTCATTTCGCGCCCTGCCATTGACCGGATACGGACACCAGCACCCGCAGCCGCCCTGCGTCATTTCCAGCTGCCGTCTGCGGCGCCTGCACCGTGAGCTGATCGACAAACAAATACGGCATCCCTACTTCGATGTCGTAGAGCAATTGCTGCAAGGCCGGCTGATCGATCTCGCAAATCGCAATCAAGCTGAGGAAGCCTTCCTTGGATTGCGACCCCTGCAACTCCACTTGCGAGGAAAGGACATTGCCGCCGAACTTGGTCACTGCCGCGGCGACCGTCTGCAATAACGTCGCGCCGGCCACCGTGATCGTTTGACCATCGACAAATGGCGATCCCGTGGGGACCGGGCCCGTTGAAGAAGCGGCATCGCCGGCGGGCGTGGTACGGCGGCGTCCTTCGATCTGGTCGAGCAGGTCCGAGGCGGCGGCAACGGCCGCGCGGCGCTCAAAAATTTCCGCGAGCGAGGTCCATGTCAAAAACAACAATGCGGTGACAAGCAAAGCGTAACCGGCCACGGCCGCCAGAGGATAGCGTGTGAGATAGCGATCGAATGCGCGTTCTGCGGTCATGTGCCTGGCGTGTAGACGGGCTGGATTCGTGCTTCGATGTGGAAGCGTTCTCCGGGATCGTTTGGCGAGCGCGTCGTCGGCGCAAAGAAGGTCGCGCGGGTGAAATGGCCGGATTCTTCGATCAGGCGGATCAGCGACGAAGCATCACGTGTTACCCCAATCACTTGCAACTTGTCGCCTTCGACACGCCACTCCGTGACATAGGTGTGATCGGGCAGCAGCCGCGAAAGCGCATCAAGCACGATGACGCTTGAAGGAACTTCATGCTTGCGTCGCTCAAGGGCGCGCAGCGGGGCACCCTCGCCCGTCGCTACGGCGCGTCCTGCCTGGATCTGAACTCGGCGTTCGGCCAGGCGGCGGGAGAGTTCGTCCTGACGCGATCCGAGATTATCGGTAACGATGACGGCGGCGCCGACGGCCGCTGCGCCCATCAGTCCGGTACCAACAAGAACGGCGAGGAGCCAACGCCGAATCCGATGAACCTCAAGCGGGTGCTTGGCGCTTTGCACCAGCAGCGTGATCGGGGCAGAGCCGGCGCCCGCATCCGGCGGCGTGGCGGAGATGCTAACGGACTCTGCCCCGAGCTTGGTGAGCGTTTGCAGATAAGGCTGGATCAGCGCCCGCGCGGTCGCGGCGACGGTGACGACGATGCGATTGTTGGAGATTTCCGCCGGTTTGCTCCAACCGAACACGGCGTCGGCGGCATTCCACGGCGTCAAACGGTCGATCTGAGCGCGAACGATGCCGTCGAGAAATTCCGCTGCGCGTTGCGGCAATTCCAGCGGCCGGAACAGAAATCGTGCCGGCTTTAGGATGAGTTCGGCGCGGCTGCCCTGTAACATTCCCGCCAGCCTCGCCGAAACAGAGCCGGAAACCTGTCCGTTGACCATGCGAACGCTCTCAGCCGGCGCGCCCTGCCCCGGCATCCTCACCGTGAAGACGTCGCCATCGCCCTCGACGAGTTGCACGGTCCGGGACGAGGAGGAGAACCTCGCCAGAAACCCGGCGAGCGTCACCGCGACGCTATCCAACCAGCGTGAAAAACTGTCGGCGGTGTCACGCAACATCGTCATCGCGAACCCACTCCCGTCCGCTGGTCTGCGGCACCCTCATCGATATCATCGCGCCAGGATAATACACCAAAAGGCGAGTAACCATCCTCGTTCGGGAGAATGACCACTTCCGAAGCCATCCGGCGGCCATTGTCGAAGCTGATGCGCACCGTCACGCGCGTGGCCCGCGTTGCCTCGATTGTCGTCATGGCCTGAGCCGGGCCAAGCAGCGAAATCAAGGTTTGCGCGTCTTGCGGCGCTGCCGCGCGTTGGCGCAGCACGGTATAAAGGCGGTCGGACGTCATTCCGGGCAGAGCCGCCACAATTTCTGGCGGAGCTTCCAGAACGTTAATTTCGGCGCGCCCGCTGTACACCGTTACTAGCGGGATTGCGCGCTCCACGAGGGCCGGCGGAAGCCCGAGCACCAGCCACAATTCCCCGACATGGGGGAAAGGCGCGCCACGTGGCAGGTAATTCAAGCCGGCGCTGCGATAAGCGGACGGCTCCTTGTCCTCCTCTGGGCTTTCCGCTGGCGCGCCTTGGCGCCACGCAATAATACGGTCGGCATAACTTAGTGCATCATCAGGGCGTGCGCCGAGGGAGGCGAATAATCCCGCCAGCAGTTCTTTCGGCGCGGCGTTGAGATCGATGCGCGCGCCCTCGGAACGAAAGCTCGCCGCAACATTGGCGCGACTCAGGCGAAAACGGAATTCGCCGTGCGCAGGCCGAACCTCTTCCTTCACATTAAGCTGATAAGCGGTAAGCTCCAGTGCAGCGGAAACCAATGCTTCGGCGCGCACCCCGTCGTCGTTCACCGCAAGCGCCATCGCGGTATTGGCGACATAAACGGCGTAAACCGAGGCCAGCGTCGCCAGCGCGCCGAGAATCCACAACACCGCTACGACAATGAAACCATCGCTGGCGGTTTGCGGTGACTTGCTGCGGAATGCAGTCATCGGGCCGGCGAACTGTTAGCGCCGGGATTGGGCGGTGCGCCGGGTGTGATGGGCACGCCAGGCGGCAAGCGTCCGCAGTCGGTCGTGACGTTCGCGCGAATGCACTCGACCGGGAGCTGGACGTGAATCAAGGCGGCGGTCGAAACCGACAGCGTGCGTTGGCTCGCCGCGTCACGCAGTGTCACCCGGACGGAACTGGGCAGGAGGGTGGCGTCATGCCAAGTGTCCTGCCAAATCCGGTCGCGTCCCGCATAGGCAAAGGAGATGCGATAGGGCGTGCGGACAAGGACCACCGGATCGGAGAATTTCAACTCATTGCCGGCGCCCGCTCCCGGCGTAATCGGCATGAAAGGCGCGCGCGTCCTCACCATGACGGGACCACGCTCATCGGCAGTCTCCGCAATGCGCACGACTTCAAGGCCGGGACGCGTGTTCGGACCAATCGCGGATCGCACGAAGGTGACGGCGAGCTGCGAACCATCAAATAGAGGATTGGGACTCGCCCGGTTGGGCGGGATAAACTCGGCCGCCGAAAGATCATCAACCAAACGTTCGAGGCCGAGGTCGAGAAGCTCGGCCCGCTGTACTCGCTCGAAGCCGCGGTTCCAGTTCGGCAACCACTGCGCCGTCACGGTGGCAAGCGCGGCGAGCACCGCACCCATCAGCGCCGTGGCGATAAGTGTCTCGATCAGCGTGAAACCGCGCGCATTCGAACGGTTGCGGAATCGGCACCTTTTCATTCGCTGGTTCTCTTGCGCAGGCGCACCGTATCGATCTGAAAGATGGAGCCGGACGGCGACTGCACCGTGACGACCACGGTTTGCGGCACCCAAGATGGTGCATTCCGTGGATCGACAAAGTTCGAAATAAACGGCAGCACGTCGACACGCCAGCGGTGGCCGGAACTCTCGCCGGAAAGATTGCCGATGACGAGCTGATCGCGCTCGGGGAGCGCGGTTTCAATGGCGCGGGCGGTCTCAATAAGAGCTAAATGTTGATCGATCGAGCGTGTGCCGCGGACCGTAGTCGCAATCAGCGAACCGATCGCGACCAGCGATACGGCGACGACGGAGAGAGCGACCAGCACCTCGATAAGTGTGAATCCGGCATTGTCGCGGTCAGAGGACGTTGAGTGGGACAACCTCGACACCTCCCGTGAGCCAATTGACCCGGATCTGGTAGCCGACGCCAAGCCGCGTCAAGGCGATGGTGCCGCCGCACGACATGCCCGACGCAAAGAAGTTGATCGAAGACGAGGCGGGGCGCTGATTGCAGCGCGCGGCGAGCACCGCATTAAACACCACGTCGTCCGGCACGCGCACGACGCGGCCGGTCGCCCCGGAGCGGACGGAACGAGCGCCGGCACTGACCGCCGTGGCGACCTGAGTGCGGCGCCGGATCGCCGCCGTGCGGTCGGCTTTCAGCAGCGAAGCGGTTTCGATCGCGTAGGATTCGAGCCGGGCGGTGGACGTTCCGCGCGGTATGGCAGGCAGGAGGATAGCAGCCAGCATGGTAATGATGGCAACGACGCAAATCACCTCAAGCAGGGTGAACCCGTCCTCGCCGCCGTCAACGTATCCAACTGGTGATGTCACTTGCTGTCCCTGTGCCACCTTCCTGGCCGTCCGCGCCGTAAGAGAGAATGTCAAAGGTGCCATGCTCCCCGGGGGCACGATAAACGTAAGGTTTGCCCCATGGATCGTTGGGAACGGCGCCGCCTTTGAGATAGGGGCCGTTCCACGCAACGATGCCGCCGGGGCGCTGCACCAGTGCGGCCAAGCCTTCCGGGCTCGACGGATATCGCCCGGTGTCGAGATAGAACAGGTCGAGCGCGCTGGAGAAACTCTCGATCTGAATTTTTGCGGCTTTGACTTTCGACTCGGCGAGATAGTTGAGCACACGCGGCCCAACGAGGCCCATGATCAAACCGATGATGGTGATGACGACGAGTATTTCCACGAGCGTGAAGCCGCGTTCGCCGTCCCTTGTGCCCCGCCGGCGTCTTCCGCGCCGGACTGACAGGGCAAAACGGTTCAAGCTGAACATGAACTCTTCATCCCACGATTTGACTGACGGATAACAGGGCGGTCATGACAGAAACGATCAGTCCACCGACGACGATGCTGATCGTGATGATCGCCAGCGGCCCTGCGATACCGACCACTCTATCGAGGCTGCGTTGAAGCCTGGCCTCGTAGAATTCGGCGACACGGCCGGCCAGCATCGGTAGCTGCCCCGTCTCTTCGCCCAAGCGTAGCATACGCACAGCCATAGCGGGAAGTACCCCGGTGTCGCCGAGCGCATCGGATAACTTGCCGCCGTGGCGAACACGGTCGACTGTCTTCGTCCAGGCGGCGACGCTTCCCGTGGCTGCCATCATGTCGACGAGGATGCGCAGGGTTGCCGGTAGCGCGACACCGCTTCCGAGCAGTACGCCGAGATTGCGGTTGAAGAGGGCCGTCCGATGATAGGTGAGCACGGGCCGGACCAGCGGTAGCCGCGCCAGATTGGAAATCATGGCCGCGCGCACATGTGGACGCCGCAGCAGCAGCCAGCTCCCCGCAACAAGAATTGTAAAAGTCACCGCGAGCACCGTGACATTCGCGCGCAAAAAGTCCGATAAATTGAGGAATATCAGAACAACCGGATCGAGCTTGGCGCCAAAATCGCGCAGCACCGTGGCAAACTGCGGCAACACGAACAACAGAAAGAAGACAAGCACGCAGGACGCCGCGAACAACACGAAGGCCGGATAACGTAAGGCGTCACCGAGCTTGCGGCGTAGCGCGTCGGAACGCTCCCGTTCATTGGCAAGAACTTCAAGAATGTGATCGAGCGTGCCAGACGCTTCGCCCACGCGCACGAGTGCTACATACATCGAAGGAAAAATGGATGGATGGCGCGAAATAGCTTCGGCAAAACTCTCACCCGCCAGAATAGCCGCTCTGATCTTGGCCACGGTCGGACGCAGCCTGCCGATATCAATATCGATGGCGAGCAGTTCGAGCCCATCGTCGATGCGCGCGCCCGCCTTCAGCAAAAGCGCGAGATCGCGGGTGAAGATCGTAATGTCTTCCGGGCGCACGCGCGACAATAACGAGAAGCTGAACCGGGAAGTCGCAACAGCTTCCCCTTCCGCGGCCGCGGTGACTGTATCGATGGGAACCAGGCCGAGATATTCGATACGACGGGAAACTTCTTCCGCGGTCGGCGCCGAAATCGCGCCGCTGACTACTTCGCCGCTTTGCGTTAGCGCCCGGTAACGAAAGCTCGGCACGGCGTTACCGTATAGCCGTAACGCGGAGAACCTCGGCAGCGGAGGTTATTCCCGCGCGGCATTTGGCGACGGCATCGTCCACCATGGTGGTCATGCCGGCACGTATGGCGGCGTCGTCGATCATGCCGGAATCGGAATGCGCGCCGACCAGCTTGCGGACATCCTCCACCAGTTCGAGCACCTCGAAGACGCCATTGCGGCCGCGATAGCCGGTGCCGCCGCAGCGTTCGCATCCTGCCGGTTCGTGCACGCAATCTCCAAGCTTTAGGCCGATCGCCGCATAGCGCGGATCCGTGGCGAAATCGGCCGATGTCAGCGTGCGCGGCTTCTTGCAGCGGTCGCAGAGCAGGCGGACGAGGCGCTGAGCGACCACCGCACGCAGGGTCGATTTCAAAAGAAAGCCCTCAACGCCAAGGTCGAGCAGGCGCGGCACGGCAGCAGCAGCGGTTTCCGTATGCAGCGTCGTCAACACGAGATGCCCGGTCAGCGCGGCATGGATCGCGATATGCGCGGTTTCGGTATCGCGCACCTCGCCGACCATGATCACATCCGGGTCCTGGCGAACGAAAGCACGCAAAGCCGCCGCGAAGGTGAGGCCGATACCGGGCTTCACCTGCGACTGGTTCACGCCATGGATTTCATATTCGACCGGATCTTCGATCGTAAGAATCTTGCGGGTCGACTCGTTAAGGATCGAGAGCATGGTCGCCAGTGTCGTCGTCTTGCCGCTTCCGGTCGGGCCGGTGACCACGATCATTCCATGGGGCAGCGCCAGCAGCCGTTCGAGCTTGGACTCGTCGGCATTCGACAGGCCGAGCTTGCCGATCTCGAGCACACCGCGATCTCGCGGCAATAGCCGGATCACGGCGGACTCGCCATGCTGCGTCGGCATGGTGGCGACACGGATATCGATATCCGAACGCGCGACGCGCAAACGGGCCGCGCCGTCCTGCGGCAGGCGCCGTTCGGCGATGTTGAGGCCGGCCAGAATCTTGATACGCGAGATCATGGCTTGCGGCAGCGCATCACCTGGAGCGGGGACGGCGCGGAGCAATCCGTCGATCCGCATACGCACGACCAGACCCGTGCGAAATGGCTCGATATGGATGTCGCTGGCGCGCAGCTCCATCGCCTTTTCCAGGAGGTTATTGACCGCGCGGACGACAGGCGCCCCGCTCGCGAGATCGCGCAAGCTTTCGACATCGTCGTCAGCGCGCGCGACCGCGGCCTCCAACGATTCCACTGCCGGCGCATCGTCATCCTCACCCAGCCGCTCGTTGAGAATGGTCGCGATGTCTTCGAAAGACGCCACCCCGATCTCAACCGGACCGCCGAGCACGATCTCGGCGGCGCGAATGGTCGCCGCATCGGTTGGATCGGTCACAGCAAGTTTGAACTGGCCCTCGGGCGTCCGGTAGGGAAAGACCGTCGTCTCGCGCAAAAAGCGGCGGGAGAATCCTGCCACCAACGGCGACGCCGCGATGAGGTCCGGCAGGCTGAGGTGGGGCAATCTGTAGAAGCGGGCGACCTCTTCGGCGAAGTCATTGGCCGACAGATCAGTCAATTCCCACAGTTTACGGAAGGTTGTGTCCGTGCCTGAGGCACCGGGAAAATCAAGCTTTGAGCTTAGTTCCCCAGCAATATGGTTGTTGCCGGACAGGTATCTTACAAACTCTGCGGAAGTATTGACGTTCATCCGCGCGTCCACTTGACTATAGTCAACTTAATTACGTCTCTTCCCGTTAAAGTGTTTTTACTTGACACCCAATAATATTTTTATCGATAATACGGAACTCTGTCAATTTTAACGTGCTCACACTCAGCTTCATAAGAGCGCGAGCAATAACGTCGGGCGGGCCTTAGTGGCAGGGAACGTATTACGTCGGGTTGTATCGGTGCATCCGTCGAGCGCCGTGTTTCTCACGTGCGGCGTCGCGGTTTTCGCCGCGTTGACGCTCGCCGCCTGCAACGTCATTACCGCCAGCCAAGACGATGCGCATTCGTCCGACGCATTCGAAAAGATTCGCTCCATCGATTTGCTTCCGCAATATCCGCGGCAAGCCGAAAATCCGAATTCCGGCCCATCGCAGACGCCGCGCGCGGCTGTCTACGCCGGGAGCGAAACCGCAACCGTCGCCGGCGTGCAGCCTAGCGGGGGCGGCGAGGGTTACGAGCTCAACTTCGAGAACGCGCCGGTCACGACCGTCGCCAAGGTCATCCTCGGCGACATTCTGGGGACGAGCTACACCATCGATCCGCGCGTACAGGGAACCGTCAGCCTTGCATCGGGGCGTCCGGTACCTAAAAGCCAAATCCTTTTCGTGCTCGAGAGCGCGCTGCGCGTGAGCAACGTGGTGCTGGTGCGCGACACGGTGGGATATCGCATCACGCCCGCAGGTGAAGCCATCGGCGCGGGCAACATGGATCAGGTCGCGGCCCGGGCGGAGCCCGGCTACGGAATTAGCGTCATTCCCCTGCAGCACATGTCGGCGCAGACATTGATCAAGCTGCTCGACAGTTTTGCCGTCAAGCCCGGCACGGTCCGCGCCGACCCGGGCCACAATATGCTGATCGTGCAGGGCAACGGCAACGAACGCCGGTCGACGATCGACACCGCGCTTAGCTTCGACAATGACTGGATGCGCGGCCAGTCGGTGGCCATCTATCCGGTGCACAACAGCACACCGGAGCCGTTGATCGCCGAGCTCGAGAAGATCATGGATACCGGCGAAGGCGGGCTCAGCCAGAGCATGGTCATGCTGCAGCCGATCAGCCGCCTGAACGCCATTATGGTCGTCACGCGCAAACCCGAACTTCTGAAAACCGCGGCGACCTGGATTTCCCGCCTCGATAGCTCCGATACGGCCACCACCGGGGTCAAGGTTTATCGCGTGCGCTATGGCGAGGCGCGGCAGATCGCGCGGCTCCTCAATGACATTTTCGTCGGAAGCGGCGGCGGCAGCAGCGGTCTGGACACAGCGGCCAATCAGATCGCGCCTGGGGCGGGAGTTACCACGCAAACCAGCAGTGGCTCGGCTTTGGTTGTGGGCCAGCCGTCGCAAGGCACTTCCGGAGTGCGCCAGCCGCTGTCCACCATCACCGGCGGCGCCACCGGTGCCGGAGGTTCTGATACCGGGCAGGGATCGAACACGCTGGGCGGGCTTTCACGCGGCGGTTCTGGCGGAGGCGGCAGCAGCGGCGGCGGCGGACCTATCCTTCCCGGCGTTCGCATCACCGCCGATGTCATCAACAATACGCTGTTGATCTATGCCAATCAGGAAAGTTATCGCGTCATCGAGCGAACGCTGCGTCAGCTTGACCGCCCACAGCTGCAAGTCGCCATCGACGCCACGATTGCCGAGGTTACGCTGAACAATAACCTGAACTACGGCGTCCAATTCTTCCTAAAGAGCAGCGATCTCGGGCTCGGCACCGACAAAGGCTCAATCATCAACAGTATCGGTGGCGCGGTGCTGGGGCAGACGCTTCCTGGCTTCAACCTCCTGGTCGGATCGCAAT
>JAXDOS010000033.1:0-2636 GCA_034668785.1 Alphaproteobacteria bacterium | reverse complement strand
GGGGGGGGGGGGCGCCCCCACTTTCGCCTTTGACCCCCTCCCTAACCCTCCCCCTTTCAGGGGGAGGGAACGCACCCGACCCGCTAATTAAGAGTCAGCTGCTTTACCGATTGAGCTATGCGCATGGCTAATCGCCGCCTTGCCCCAGCCGACGTCCAGCCGCAAGCCTTCGCCTTCACGGCGGAGAATGCGAAATGGGCCAAGGGACAGATCGCGAAATATCCGGAGGGCCGGCAGGCTTCCGCCGTGATTCCGCTGTTGTGGCGCGCACAGGAGCAGTCCGGCGGCTGGGTGCCGCAGAAGGCGATCGAGCACGTCGCCGAAATCCTCGGTATGGCTCACATTCGCGTACTTGAAGTGGCCACCTTCTATACCATGTTCAATCTGGAGCCCGTGGGCCGCTATCACGTGCAGCTTTGTGGCACCACGCCCTGTGTGCTGCGCGGCGCGGAAGACTTGAAAAAAGTCTGTCATGAGAAAATCGGCGAGCAGCATCATGTCAGCGCCGACGGCAACCTTTCCTGGGTCGAGGTGGAATGTCTCGGTGCTTGCGTCAATGCACCGATGGCGCAGATCAACGTCGACTATTTCGAGGACCTGACGCCGGACAGCTTCAGCAAGCTTCTCGATGACCTGGTCGCCGGCAGGAAACGCCAAGCTGGACCGCAGGTCGACCGCCAATTGTCGGCGCCCGTGGGCGGGCCGACAACGCTGACGGACCCTGCGCTATATGCAAAGAACGGGAATTCCGCTTCTGCCCATGCCGGAGGCGACGCGCCGTTGACCGATGCCGATGCGAAGAAGCCCGGCGCGGCTGCGAATGTCCGCGACGCCGCGGTGCCGAAGGCGCCCACCGCCGACAGTTCAAGAGACAGACATTAGCAATGCTCGCCGATAAGGACCGCATTTTCAAAAATCTCTATGGCCTGCATGATTGGGGCCTCGAAGGCGCGCGCGCGCGCGGCGCCTGGGACGGCACCAAGGCGATCCTCGACAAAGGCCGCGATGGCATCGTCAACGAGGTGAAGGCGTCGGGCTTGCGCGGGCGCGGCGGCGCGGGATTTCCAACCGGTTTGAAATGGTCGTTCATGCCGAAGCAGTCCGACGGGCGCCCGAGTTACCTCGTCGTCAACGCCGACGAATCCGAACCCGGCACCTGTAAGGACCGGGAAATCATGCGGCACGATCCTCATCTTTTAATCGAAGGCTGCCTGATCGCCGGCTGCGCCATGGGCGCGCATGTAGGCTACATCTATATCCGCGGTGAATTCATCCGTGAGCGCGAGAATTTGCAGGCCGCGATCGACCAAGCCTACGCGGCAAATTTGATCGGCAAGGATAACGTTCACGGCTTTTCCTTCGACCTCTATGTCCACCACGGCGCCGGCGCCTATATTTGCGGGGAAGAGACGGCGCTGCTGGAAAGCCTGGAAGGAAAAAAGGGGATGCCGCGGCTGAAGCCGCCGTTCCCGGCGAATGTCGGTCTCTATGGCTGCCCGACCACGGTGCAGAACGTGGAGTCGCTGGCTGTCGTGCCCGACATCATGCGCCGCGGCGCGGCCTGGTTCGCCGGCATTGGGCGGCCCAACAATACCGGCACCAAGCTCTTTTGCATCTCCGGCCATGTCGAGAAGCCCTGCACGGTGGAAGACGCGATGGGCATTCCGCTGCGCGAGTTGGTCGAGACCCATGCGGGCGGCGTGCGCGGCGGCTGGGACAATCTGTTGGCGGTGATTCCCGGCGGCTCCTCGATGCCGCTGATCCCGGCGGGCGAAACGGGCTGCGATAACCTATTGATGGATTTCGACGGTTGCGCCGCGCACAAGTCCGCGCTCGGCACCGCGGCGGTGATCGTGATGGACAAGTCGACCGACATCGTCCGCGCCATGGCGCGGATTTCCTATTTCTACAAGCACGAGAGCTGCGGCCAGTGCACGCCCTGCCGCGAGGGCATGGGTTGGATGTGGCGGGTGCTCACGCGCATGGCGGAAGGCCGCGCGCATAAGCGCGAGATCGACATGCTGTTCGAAGTTACCAAGCAGATCGAAGGCCACACCATTTGTGCCTTTGGCGACGGCGCGGCCTGGCCGGTTCAAGGCCTGCTGCGCCACTTCCGGCCGGAGATCGAGCGGCGCATCGACGAATATTCCCGCAATCCAGAACCTGTCGGCATCCGGAATCCGATGCCGGAAGCGGCGGAGTGAAAACCATGGCAACCACAAAACTCGGACCGGTATGGCGCGTGCTGACGCTCTTGTTGCGAATGGACATGATTGCAGTCATCGCGATCGCGGTCGGACTGCTGGTGTTTTTGGCGTTGCACTGAGGCGGTCGGTGACGAGACGGCAGTTTGAAATGAGCAAGCTCATCGTTGACGGCAGAGAGATCGACGTGCCGCCGGAATTCACGCTGTTACAAGCGTGTGAGGCGGCGGGCGCCGAGATTCCGCGCTTCTGCTTTCACGAGCGGCTCTCCATCGCCGGTAATTGCCGCATGTGCCTTGTGGAGTTGGTCGGTTCGCCGAAGCCGGTGGCTTCCTGCGCCTGGGCCGTGCGCGACTGCCGCCCGGGAAAAAACGGCGAGCCTCCCGAGGTCAACACCCGGACGCCGCTGGTGAAGAAGGCGCGCGAAGGCGT
>JAXDOS010000032.1:0-4732 GCA_034668785.1 Alphaproteobacteria bacterium | reverse complement strand
CCCGGGCATCCATCTTTTCGCAAAAGTGATGGATCGCCGGGTCAAGCCCGGCGATGACGATCGATTCGCTGAAAGAAAATGGCGAAGCGCTACAACCCACTGAACCAATTATAGCCCTGATCTTCCCAATAGCCGCCGCGGTCATCGTTGGTGACGGCCATCTCCATTACATATTTCGGATTCTTGAAGCCGAGCTTGGTGGGAATGCGGATCTTCATGGGAAAGCCGTAGGCCTGTGGCAGGATGTCGTTCTCGAATTTGAAACTTATCTGCGTCTGCGGATGCAGCGCCGTCGGCATGTCGATGGTGTTGGTGTAGCCCTCGGCACAGCGGAACCAGACATATTTCGCGCTGGTGTCGGCGCCGACCCGCTTGAGGAAATCGCGCAGCGGCGTTCCGGTCCAACTGCCGATGGCGCTCCAGCCTTCGACGCAGACGTGACGGGTGATCTGCGTTTCCTGCGGCAGCTTATAAAGCTCCTCCAGCGTCCATGGCTTCTTGTTCTCGACCAGCCCGCCAACTTCGAATTTGTAATCGGCGGCGTCGACTTCGGGAGCCTCCTCCTCGTCGTAATAAGCATTGAACGGGAACGGGCGCGTGATCGCGCTCTCAGGGAAGGTCGGCGCAAGCCGGTTCGGATTAAACAGCCACGCCTGGGCGCGATCGTTGAAAGCGGAAATCTTCCGCAGCACGCCTTCCGCGGCGTCGCTGTCGATGATGTCGCAGCCAGTGAATAGGACCAAGGCGCCGAGGCTGGCGGTATTGCGCAGGAACAGCCGCCGCGTTGGATCGGGCAGCAGCTTAGCGGCGTCCTTGATCAGGAGCTTGGGATCGACGCCGGGAACCAGTCTTTTTTGCCGCGACATGGTTTGCTCCTCAACGGCCGGCGATCATGGCCCGCAGGCTCTTCGGCACCAGCAGCGCCAGCGCGATGTGCACGATTAGAAATCCCACAATCGCCGCCATGGCGAAAAAGTGAACGTAGCGGGCGGCGTCGTAGCCTCCGAACAGCGCGGTCAGCGCCTGCAATTGCACCGGCTTCCAGATCGAAAGGCCGGAGAGCACGATGATTACACCGCACAGGATGACGCCGAGATAGAGCAGTTTCTGCACCGCGTTATAGACCGAGAGGTCTTCATGGGCGAGATGGAAACGCAGCGCCGCCTTGATGTCGGCCACCACTTCGCGCGGCCGGATCGGCAACAGCTTGCGCCGGAAACGGCCGGTGACGATCCCAAGCGTCACATAGACGATGCCGTTGATCGTCAGCACCCACATCGCGGCGAAATGCCATTGCAGCGCGCCGGCCAGCCAGCCGCCGATGGTGATGGCGCTGGGGAAGACGAAAGAGAACAGCGGCGACGCGTCGTAGATCTGCCAGCCGGAGCCGATCATCACGATGATGGCGACGGCATTGATCCAGTGCGTCACCCGCACCCACACGGGATGGATAACCCCTGTGGCGGGCGCCGGAGCGGAGTTGCTTATATCGGCGGATGTAACCGTCATCTTACCCCTCGGCACCTTCTAGCAGATTAGCAGCGCAGGTTTGCATCCTCGCGCCGGTCGCCGGATTCGCGCGCGGGCGAACCCGGCACCGCGAATTGTCAGTACTTCTGCATGCCATCCGGCTTCTTATCCATCATCTTATCGGACATGCCGTCGGTCTTTTTCTTCGAAGTTGTTTTAGTTTTTTTGGCGGACTTTCCCATGTCGTCCATTTTTCCCATGTTGTCCGTCTTGCCCATTTTGTCGGACGACATCTTCGCCGCCGCGGGCTGCTTATCGGAATAATCCTCCGCGAAGGCCGGCGCGAAAGCGACGCCCAAACATAGGGCGGCGGCGGAAAGCGAAAGCACAAAGCGAGAAGCCTTCATTGTGAAATCCTCCTAAGAGATTGTCGCCGATGGTGATCATACCCCATCGCACCTCTTTCGCCACGGCCCCCGCGCCGGTTACGTCAGTTCTGATAATTTGTTCGGCTAAACGCCCGCGCACCGAAAGCTCGGCTCAGGATTATGACAAGCGCCACCGCGACGGCATGCACCGCCAAGTCGGTCGCCGCGGCGTCATAGGGATGAAAGAGATTGAGCAACGTCGCGGCCGCCGCTGCCGCCGCCAGCCCGGCAATCGCCGCCGTCAACCCGGGCTGTAGCGGATAGGCCTGCCTCAACATTAAGAATAACAATGCCGAAAACGGCACCGACAGTCCGAGGATGAACAGCAGGCAGTCCCTTATGTCGTTCATATCGGCAGGATGGGTATCGGGCACGAACCATGCGCGCAGGCAGCCCGCACCGCTGGCGCCGATCCATAGCAGGGCTGAGGGCAGCGGCAGCCATGCCCAGGCCCGGCTGCGGTCGGGCAGGCTGAGCTGGAAAGCCGCCAAGGCTGCCAAAACAGCCGTCAACGTCGAGCCGATCATGGCGAGCCACATATCCGGGACCGCCATCAGCCGGTGCGTCAGCGCCGAAAGATCAGCGATCGAGGCAAGAAGCACCGCCACGACGGCAACAACGGCAAGCCACGTCAATGCGCGCTTGCCCGGCGATGGCAGCGGGCGGACTGGCTGCAAATCCGAAGCCAAGCCTTCGATCAGGCGATCATGCGGGGAGCCGGCATTCCCGGGAGTCATGTTCATAGCTTCATTCCTCGCGGTCGATGCGGCCGCGCAGGGCCTTCAACGCGCGATGCAAATTCACTTTCAGCGAGCCCTTGCTGCGCCGGGTCAAAGCCGCGGCGTCCGCAAGCGATTGTTCTTCAAGCACCAAATACTGCACGGCCTCGCGCTGCCGCACCGGCAACCCGGCGAGCGCCTGGCTGATTTTCCCCGCATCATCGGCGCGATCAAGTCCGGTTGACGGATCCGCCGACGCATCGGCATGGCCTTCGAAGGCAAGCGGCGCATGAATTTCCCGCGCGCCCCGCCGCCCGGTTTGGCGCAGAAGGTCGATGGCGCGCCGCTCTGCGATGACGCGCAGCCAGGCGGTGAACGAGCGCGACGGATCGTAGGTCTGCCTGGCGCGATGGATCGTAAGCAGCACGTCTTGGACGACATCGTCCGCGCGATCGCCTAGGACGCCTTGCCGCCGAGCCACCGCCTTGATCAGCGGCACGCAATCGCGCAGCAACCGCTCATACGCCGCGCTATCGCCGGCCTGCGCCGCCGCCATCCAGGCGGAACGCCGCACATCATCGGAACTGGTCTGCTGCGGATCGGCTACGGCCATGCGGCGCCCGGATCGCATCTTACTTGGTTGCACGCAGACAATAGCGCGGGCAACGGCCGCAGAGTAGGGCAACGAGGCCAGCACAAAAGCCCCGCGGCCACTAATTGCCATCACGTTCGGTTGACGCAATGTCGTTCCCATCCAAGACCACGGCCAAAATACCGCATTCTAGGTATTCGGCCGCGCCTGGAGAACGGTTACATGTCGAGGCAATTTAGCACCGGCGGACGAAAACAAGCTCCGTCCGCCGGCTTGACGTTGGGGGACCGCTATCAGCCCGGCAACAGCACGGTATCGACCACCTGGATGACGCCGTTCGACTGCAGCACGTTGGAGACGGTGACCATCGCCACGTCGCCTTTGGCGTCCGTAATCGACAGCTTACCGTTGCCGGCGTCCTTGACGGTAAGCTCCTCGCCCGCGACCGTCTTGAGCTTGGCCATGCCACCGCCATCCTTCACCGCCTTCTCAAGTTGCGCCGTCGTCATGCGTCCGGGAACGACGTGATAGGTGAGAACCTTGGTGAGCATCGCCTTGTTCTCGGGCTTCAGCAGATTGTCGACTGTGCCGGCGGGCAGCTTGGCGAAGGCGGCATTGGTTGGCGCGAACACGGTGAACGGGCCGGTCCCTTGCAGCGTATCGACCAGACCCGCGGCTTTCACAGCGGCGACCAGCGTGGTGTGGTCCTTGGAATTGACGGCGTTCTGAATGATGTTCTTCGACGGATACATCGCCGCGCCGCCGACGGTCACTGTTTTCTCGTTCATCTGCTGCGCGGACGCAGGGATGATCGCGGCGCTCGACATCAGCGCGAGCGTGGCGGCAGCAAACAGAGCAAGACGCTTGGACATGGGAGTCTCCTGGGGTTGATGTTGGCTTCAGGCGGCGCGTAGGAGCCTGTCATCGAACCCCTCCTCGCCGTCACCCGAAGCTACGGGGCATCCGCCAGCTGGTTTCACGCGCGGTGCTTTTTCCGCTGCGCCGATGTTCCGGATTTGCCGAAGCCACGCTAAATACGCGCTGCTGCATGGAAAAAACGCCATTGCGTCCAATTCTTTGAGTGCTTAAACAGAAGACCTTACAAAGGGTTCTCCTGCGATGCCTGCAAGCAAGCCCCGCCGCGATAGGCCGCTGTCGCCGCACCTGCAAATCTTCCGCCCGACGCTGACGATGACGATGTCCATCCTGCATCGCATCACCGGTATGGGCCTGTATTTTGGCGCGATCCTCTTGGTCTGGTGGCTGCTCGCGGCCTCTTCCGGCCCCACCGCCTATTCCAGTATCGAAGGCTTCATGGGCTCGCTGGTCGGACGTCTGATCCTGTTCGGCTATACTTGGACGCTGATCCATCACATGCTCGGAGGCATCCGCCATCTGATCTGGGACACCGGCCACGGCTTCGGCCCGAACGAGCGGGAATGGCTTGCCCGTGCCACGCTGGGCGGATCAATCAGCTTGACTGTCATCCTGTGGGCCGTCGGCACGCTGGTCGTAGGAGGCCC
>JAXDOS010000031.1:0-12689 GCA_034668785.1 Alphaproteobacteria bacterium | reverse complement strand
AAGGGTTGGGATTGCTGCGCTCCTCGCCGGCCATCGGCGCGCTCATGGTCTCGGCTTTCCTCGCGCGCACGCCGCTCAAGCGGAATGCTGGAAAGCTGATGTTCGCCGCGGTGACCGTGTACGGCCTCTCGACGATCGTATTCGGCCTATCGAGTTGGTTGTGGCTGTCGATGGCGGCGCTCGCCGTCTACGGAGGGGCGGACGCGATTAGCGTCGTGGTGCGTCACTCGCTGGTGCAAACCCGCACGCCGAACGAGATGCTTGGACGTGTCATGGCGGTCAACTCGCTCTTCACCGGCACGACCTCCAACCTCGGGCAGTTCGAATCCGGCGCGGTGGCGGCTCTGCTCGGCGTGGTGCCGTCAGTGCTGATCGGCGGCGTCGGCGCCATCATGATCGTGTTTCTGTGGACGCGGCTGTTTCCCGACCTCGTCCGCGTGCAGAGCGTGGTGCCGGAGAAGGATCCCAATGCGGATGCGGCGGTTGCCGCTGCCACGGCAGTCAAGCCGTAGCGCAAGTTCAATCGGTCGCCGCCATGAGCGAGCGTGGGCTGACGAAACGGTCCAGACGGCCGGCCTGAGGATGCAACTTTTTCCAATCGTCGAAGGCAAAATCGATGACGGCGAGCCCGGTCGTCGGGAATTCCCTGCTCAGCCGCTCACGCGCATCGACATTTCCGGACGCGATCAGCAGCATGGCGAGCTTATGCAGGCCGGGATTGTGGCCGACGAGGAGAAGTGCGCGCGTGGTCTCGGCAGCCTCCTTGATAATTCGAAAGAGGTCCTCGGGCTCGGCCTCGTACAGGCGCTGCTCGTAAATGACCGGCGGCGGCGTGGCGAATGCCGTGGCCGCAAGCGCCCAGGTTTCGCGCGCCCGCTTTGCCGTGGATACCAGCACCTGATCCGGCGCGAGCGCATGGCGTACCATATAGGCGCCGATCTTCGGCGCATCGCCGCGTCCGCGCGCATCCAGTGGCCGGTCATGGTCTCGCGTCGTCGCATCCGCCGGAACCGATTTGGCATGGCGCAGCAGCATCAGACAGCGCATGACGTCGGCCCTTTTCGATGCGTGCTCAGGATTGTCTAGGCGCCGGACGAAAGCAACATTATCGGCAACCGTTCGCTAGGTTATTGTTTTGTCACATTTACGGCGAATTCCACTTGACCCGAAAACCCTCTAGCATGCGCCCGCGGCTGCCGCGACGCGGCAGGTCATAGCGAGGCGCAATGAACGCGGTTGATTCTCCATCCCATGGCTCAGGCTGGTATGCGGCGACCATGGTACCGGCGCGCGCGCGCGGCCGCCTCAATATCGACCTCGACGTCGACGTTTGCGTCATCGGTGGCGGATTGGCCGGGCTGACCACCGCGCGCGAAGTGGCGCGGCGCGGATGGTCCGTAGTGATCCTGGAGGCTCAACATGTCGCTTCCGGTGCATCCGGACGCAATTGCGGATTCGTCTTGCCGGGCTTTGCCGAACGCGTCGACCGGATCATTGCGCGCGTTGGGCTCGAACGGGCGAAAGCGTTATGGGAATTGTCCGAGCGCGGCCTCGACTATGTTCGCACCACCATCCGCGACAGCGCCATGCCGGGCGTCGAGCCGGTCGATGGCTGGCTGTATATTAGTAAATTCAGCGAGACGCCGGAATTAGCGGCCGAGGCCGCGCAGTTACGCGAATTCGGTACGGAAGTTGAAATCTGGCCGCCGGAGCAAGTGCGGCAGTTGTTGAAAAGCCCATTGTATTACAATGCGGCGCATTTTCCCCGCGCCTTCCACATCCATCCGCTCAACTATGCTCTCGGCCTCGCCGAGCTGGCGGAAAACGCCGGCGCGCACATCTACGAGAATACCCCCGCGCTCTCGATCGATCCCGCCGGCATCCGCAAACGGGTGATCACGCCCACCGCCCGGGTGCGTGCCGCCCATGTGGTGCTCGCGGCAAATACCGGCCTTGCCGGCCTGATGCCGAAGCTCGCGGCGACATTGGTACCCGTCACCACTTATGTCGCGACAACGGCTCCGCTTGGGCCGGCGCTGGCCGAAGTGATCGCCTATTCGGGCGCCGTCACCGACACCGAGCGTGCCGACAACCACTACCGCATTGTCGATGGCGACCGGCTGTTGTGGTCGGGAGGCATGACCACCTGGGAATCCGACCCGCGCCGCTTTACCCGGCGTCTCGTGGCCGACATTCGCAGGACCTTTCCGCAACTCGGCAAAGTCGAGATCGACCACATCTGGTCGGGAACGCTGGGAAATGCGGTGCACAAGATGCCGCAGATCGGAGAAATCTCCCGTGGCCTGTGGCTTGCTGGAGCCTTTGGTGGCCACGGCTTCAACACCACGGCCATGGCCGGGGAATTGATCGCCCGCGGCATCGTGGAGGGCGACCAGACCTGGCGGCTGTTCTCGCCTTACGAGTTGGTCTGGGCCGGCGGGGCGCTGGCCCGCGCCGCGGTGCAGATCGGCTATTGGTCGAAGCGGCTCGTCGAAGTAGCCGAGGCGCATATGGTGCGCCGGCGCGCGGGCCAGACCGGGACAGATGCGGCGGATGTTCCGCCCGTTGAGCCGCCGGTTGCCGCGCCGCCGATGGCGCCTGCCGAGACGGCATCGATGGCAGTCGAATCGCTCGCGACGGAACCGCAGCAAAACAACCAGCGCCGCAGCCAAAAGCGCGGCAAAGCGTCGAAGCGGCGCGGAAAGCTGCCGGCGGACGCAGCAGATGAAAAGTTATCCAGCGCCATCGCAAACGGCGAAGGCCAGGAAGGCGCTTCAACGGCGCCGGAAGAGGGTCCATCCCCCGCTAAACAGCCAGCCGACGGACCGGTCTAGAGTTGTTTTGGTTGTTATCGTTGCGCTATCCGGTATAAAGCGGTCATTAGCTGGATGGGGCGTTCCATGAAGCGGATTTTTGCACTAGCGGGATTGCTGGCTGTGGTGGCAGCCCCGGTTGCGGCGCCGGCGGCCGATTTCATTACGCCCCTGCCGAACTCATCCGATTGGACGATAACCTTGGGCGTGGAAGGGCGGCTGCTGCCATCCTTCAGCGGCTCGGACCGTTACGTGGTCAGGCCGGCGCCGCTGTTCGACATCCGCCGTGCCGGAACGCCGCGACGTTTCAGTAGCCCCCGTGACGGTTTTGGTTTTGGGATTTTGGAATCCGGCGCCTTCCGCCTCGGCCCGGCCGCCAAGCTGCAGTTGCCGCGCAAGGAGAGCGACGACATCCGGCTTCGTGGTCTTGGCGACGTCAACTGGGCGGTTGAGCTCGGGCTTTTCGCGGAATATTGGCCGGCGCAATGGCTGCGCACGCGCGTCGAGGTGCGGCAGGGAGTTGGCGGGCATCGCGGGATCGTCTCCGATCTGACAGCGGATATTGTTCATCCGGTCACCCGGCAACTAACGCTGTCGGCGGGACCGCGCGTAACCCTTGTGAGTGCCGCCGCTAATCAGCCCTACTTCAGTATCAACGCCGTGCAAGCGGTAGCGTCGGGTCTTCCGGTTTTCGATGCGAGAGGCGGCCTCTATTCCTACGGCGCGGGTGCCCAGGCGCGATACGAATGGACGCCGCAATGGGCAACTCATATTTTTGTCGAATATGAGCGGCTCACGGGCGATGCGGCGAAATCGCCGCTCGTTACTCTGCGCGGATCTCGAGACCAAATGACTGTCGGCGCAGGCGCAACCTATTCATTCGACGTTCCGGGGTTGCGGTAAAGCTCCGCGCTTTAGCGCATCCTGTCAGCATCGAGCGTTCCGGGCTCTGCTCTCAATATCGTGATAGCTAGCTAAGTTATTGCACTGCCGCCTTTTCCACCGGGCGGCGGATTTCATTTGCGTGGAGAATGCTTAAGCTCATCAGACGGTTGTAACCAAAGACCGGGTGTCTACGTATACCGGACACGGATGATACAAACGCGCGCGACGGCACAGAGGAAAAAGCCATGACAACGAAGAACGTCACCCGACGCTACCTGTTGACCGTCGGCGCCAGCCTTGCCGCGTTGGCGATCGTGAGATGGCCGCGGCAGGCTTGGGCAGCCGCAGAGCAGGAGACTTTTGAAGTGCAAAAACCCGATGCCGAGTGGAAACGCCTTCTGACCCCCGCTCAATATGACGTGCTGCGGAAGCACGGCACCGAGCGTCCCGGATCAAGCCCGCTCAATCACGAGAAGCGCAAGGGCGCCTTCGCCTGCGCGGGATGCGATCTGCCGCTCTATGCTTCGGACACAAAATTTGAAAGCGGCACTGGATGGCCGAGCTTTTACCAACCGCTTCCTAATGCCATCGGCACAACAGAAGATCGCTCCCTGTTCATGGCGCGGACCGAGGTTCACTGCCACCGTTGCGGCGGACATCTGGGCCATGTCTTTGACGATGGGCCGAAGCCGACTGGCCTGCGCTATTGCATGAACGGCGTGGCGATGAAGTTCGTGCCGGCAGCCCCCGGCTCATCCTGATCCTTAGCTCGACCAAGCCCGGCAATTCCTGCCGCATACGGCAGGAATGGTCGGGCGCGGCGCGGCTCAATCCGCCCGGGCATCAAACCAAGCCATTGAATTATCGTCATTTTCGTTGCTGGCACAGGGCTTGCGACGGTCGCACTGATATTGCGGCTCGCTCTTGTACCACCTCCGGTCAGCCGCCCGGTTCAGTTTGGAGATGATGTCATGGGTCTCTTCGGCGCTCTCACCACCGCGGTGACGGGTATGCGCGCGCAATCATTCGCGCTCGAGAATATTTCCGGCAACATCGCCAACTCGCAGACGACCGCCTTCAAGCGCATGGACACGAGTTTCGTCGACGTCATTCCCGACGAACCGCCCAGCAAACAGCAGGCGGGAAACATCGTCGCCAATGCCCGCGCCACCAACACGGTGCAGGGAGACGTACAGACATCTTCGGTCGGCACCTTCATGGCGATTAACGGCGCGGGCTATTTCGTCACCGAAAAGCCCTCCAGCGTCGTGGATAATCGGCCGGTGTTTTCCGGTGTTGACCTCTACACGCGCCGCGGCGATTTTCAGCCCGACAAAAGCGGGTTTCTGGTAAACGGCGCCGGCTATTACTTGATGGGTATCCCGATCGACTCAACCACGGGCAACCTTATCGGTAGCGCCCCGCAAGTTCTCAAATTCCAGAACGACTTCCTTTCGGCCCAGGCGACCACGTCGGTGGACTATCGCGCCAACCTCGCAAGCTATCCGCTGACCTCGGGACACGACGTTAACATCCCGCGCTCCGAGCTTCTGGACCCCTCGAATTTCATCGCCAATCCGCTGGTAGGACCAGCCTCCGCGGCGCAGATCACGGGAACGGGTGCGACGCTGTTGCCAGATGCGCCCGCCAAGATCACGGCTTCGACACCTTTACCGGGTGCCATGATCAATGCCG
This sequence comes from Alphaproteobacteria bacterium, assembly GCA_034668785.1. Taxonomy (GTDB): domain Bacteria; phylum Pseudomonadota; class Alphaproteobacteria; order Rhizobiales; family Xanthobacteraceae; genus CANKHA01. The sequence continues at coordinate 7,296 of JAXDOS010000031.1, read as the reverse complement.
GCAGCTTTACCATCAACGGCAGCGGGCCGATCAACATTACCGCGGGCATGAACGCAGCAGCGGTCAAGGCCGCAATCAATGCCGCCGCGCCTCCAGGCTTGGTCATACCAGTGACTCAGGACGGTACGGGACATCTCCAGCTGCAGAGCGTCGACGCGGATACGACCCTTGTCATCGCCAGCGGCTCCGCTGCGATGCTCGCCGAGCTTGGCCTCTCGACCGGAACGACACAGCCGACGAATCTGCTAACGCAGAGTGCCGTCGGCGCGGGCGACACACTGATCGTCACCATTGGCGCCAATCCGCCGACCACCATCACCTTCGGGAATGCTGCCGGTCAGGTCTCCACGCTGGCCGAACTCAACGGCGCCAGCGGGCTCGGTGCCTTGACCTTCGGCATCGGTTCCGTCAATCCGGCCAACGGCAACATTACAATCACCGCCTCCAGCCCGACGGATAACATCAGCATCAGCGGCACGGCACTGCCGAAGAAATTCGGCATGCACACGACAACGGCAATACCCTCCAACCAGACCGTCGTCGCCAATGACGTCACCGCCTTCCTCTCTGCTACCATCGGCGGCGGCGCCGTCACCGCATATGATGTCTCCGGCGCACCTGCGAACATCCAGCTTCGCTGGGCGAAAATTGACAGCTCCGCCTCCGGCGGCACCGATACCTGGAATTTGTTCTACCAGGTGAATTCGAATGCCACCGGCAACCAGGTGGCGTGGCAGAACGTCGGCACCAACTACACCTTTAGTCCAAATGGCCAGATGAACCCGCCCATCGGCAACGTGACCCTCAGCAACGTGGTCGTCGACGGCGTTGCGCTTGGCGATGTGCAGCTCGTCCACGGTTTGGGCGGTATCACACAATTCGCCGATCCGAACGGCAGCGTGCAGGTCAATATCCTGCAGCAAAACGGCTTTCCCGCCGGCCAGCTGCAAACCGTCACCATCAGCGACAAAGGGCGTCTCACCGGCAGCTATTCAAACGGACGCACCATCGATCTTGCCGAAATTTCCATCGCCAACTTCAACGGCCCGAATGGCTTAAAGCGCCTCGACGGCGGCGCCTTCGAGGCGACCGACGAGTCGGGCGCGGCTATCTTCGGTTCCGGAGGCAAGATCGTCGGCTCGTCGTTGGAGGGTTCCAACAGCGATATTGCCGATGAGTTCACCAAGTTGATCGTGACCCAACAGGCCTACTCGGCCAATACTAAAGTGATCACGACGACCAATCAAATGGTTCAGGACCTCCTGAACATATTGCGGTAACGCCGCCGGATGCCTTCGCGCACCCGCGCGACGTGAGCTGAGGACGACAACCGTTCATGAGTCTCGCTCATGCGCTCGCCACCGCTGTATCCGGGCTGCGCGCCAGCCAGGCCGGCTTGGCCATTGTCGCGGCCAACGTAGCGAATGCGGAAACGCCGGGCTATGTCCGCAAGACCGCGGTGCAGGTTTCCACGGCGACCGGCGACACCGGCGTCGGCGTTCGTACGGCCGGCGTCAATCGCGAACTCGATCAATACGTACAACGGCAGTTGCGGACGGAAACCTCCGGCGGCGCTTATGCCGACCTGCGCGCGCAATTCTATGAGCGGCTGCAACAGACCTACGGCGATCCTGGATCGGCCAGCGCTCTGGAAACGATATTCAACAACTTCACCACTGCCGTTCAGGCTCTGACAACGAGTCCGGAATCCGCTGCGGCACGAAACGACGTTCTTAGCGCAGGCCAGGTGTTGGCGCAGCAGCTCAATTCCATGACCGGCGACATTCAGGGGCTGCGCACCGACGCCGAGTCCGGCCTATCCGCCGCGGTCTCCAAAGCCAACGATGCGATGCAACAAATCGCCGTCCTCAATCAGCAGTTGGGGACTTCCAACGCGAGCGACGCCGCTGCTGCCGCGCTGCTTGACCAACGCGACAATTATCTCAACCAGCTTTCGCAACTGATGGATATCCGCGTCGTGCAGAACGACGGCAACCGGATTTCCGTCTTTACCAATTCGGGTATCCAGTTGATCGGCGCGCAGGCGTCGAAGCTGGAGTTCGATGGTCAAGACACGATGACGCCGGCTTCGCAGTGGAGCTCCGATCCAACCAAGCGTACCGTCGGCACCCTGAAGCTGATCTCGCCGACCGGTGGCGCCGTCGACCTGATTGCCAGCAAAGTCATCCATTCGGGTGAAATCGCTGCTTATCTGGAAATGCGCGATCAGGTCCTGGTGCAGGCGCAAGGCCAGATCGACGGAATAGCGGCGGCGCTGTCGCAGGCGCTGTCAGACCACACCACCGACGGAACCCCGGCGGTGGTGGGACCGCAGTCGGGCTTCGACGTTCCCATCGGCAATCTTTCCGCCGGCAACACCATCCATATTACCTATACCGACACACTCACCAATACACAGCACAAGATCACCGTCGTGCGGGTGGACGATCCTACCGCGCTGCCGCTGTCGAATGCGGCAACTTCCGACCCGAACGGCACTGTGATCGGCATAAACTTTTCCGGCGGCCTGGCTTCGGTGATTTCCCAGCTTAACGGTGCGCTCGGGATAACGGGTTTACAGTTCTCCAATCCGGTGGGCACAAGTCTGCGGGTTCTCGACGACGGCGCCACCGGCAAGATTGATGTCAATGCGCTTTCCGCGACCGCGACGACGACGTCGCTCACCGGCGGCGGCGCGGAATTCCCGTTGTTCCTGGATGCGAACAATCCCTATACCGGGGCGTTTTCGTCGCTCGGCTCCCAGAGCCTGGGTCTGGCGGGGCGCATCAGCGTCAACGCCGCCTTGCTGGCCGACCCTTCCAAACTCATTGTCTATCAGACCTTGCCGATGACAGCGGCGGGCGACGCAACCCGTCCGAACTTTATTTACAATCAACTCACCGCCTCGGCGCTCGACTTCAATTCGCAATCCGGCATCGGCACGGCCGGCGCGCCTTTCAAAGGTTCGCTGCAGTCGTTTATCCGTCAAGTGGTGAGCCAGCAGGGCGAAGCCGCGTCCGCCGCGAGCAGCCTGAAGGAAGGCCAGGATATCGTCGTCAAATCGCTGCAGCAGCGGTTCAATGACAACTCCGCGGTGAATATCGATCAGGAAATGTCGAATCTGCTCAACCTGCAAAATTCCTATGCCGCCAACGCCCGCGTGCTTTCGGCGGTTAAAGAAATGCTCGACACGTTACTGAGGGCAGCATGAGCATTAGCGGTATCGGTAGCCGTTCCGCGTTGTCGGTCCAGTCGTTGATCGACATGCGCCGTCAGCTCGACGATCTGCAGCGTCAGCTCGGCAGCGGCAAGAAGACTACCAGTTATGCCGGCCTTGGCCTCGACCGCGGGCTGGCGGTTGGACTCCACAGTAAGCTTTCTGCTCTCGCCAGCTACGATGACACCATTACCAATGTGGGCGTGCGGCTCACCTTTGCTCAGACGGCGCTCGACGAAATCGGCAAGACCGGACGTGCGGTTAGGAGCGCCATGGTGCAATCGACCTTCGCGATCGACGGCACTGGACAGACGGTGGACCAGAAAGCGGCTTACAGCCAGCTTGATGCCGTTTTCGGATCGCTCAGCACCCAGGTGGGCGACCGCTATCTCTTTTCCGGCAAGAGCGTCGATCAGCCCCCCGTCGAGACGACCGATCACATCATCAACGGCGATGCAACGCGCGCTGGCCTGAAGCAGGTGATTTCCGAACGCCAACAGGCGGATCTCGGCGCCTCCGGGCTTGGCCGGCTGCTGATTCCCGCGGCGGCAGGGTCTACGGTGTCGGTTGGCGAGGACGTCGCCGGCTCGCCATTCGGTCTCAAGCTTGCAAGCGTCAGCTCGTCTTTGACTGGAGCAATCGTGACCGGCCCGGTGGGCTCGCCGCCCGGAATATCCATCGCTCTCGGTGCCAGCAATCCGAATAATGGCGACAGCATCAAACTCTCGTTCGCCTTGCCTGATGGAACCAGCACCGACCTGACGCTGACGGCCACGACCTCGGCCTCGCCCGGACCAAATCAGTTCCGAATCGGAGCCACGCCCGCGGCGACCGCCATCAATCTTCAAGCAGCCTTGACCGCCGGGGTCGCCCAGCTCGCGGGCAGTTCGCTGATGGCCGCTTCGGCCATGAACGCCTCGAGCGCTTTCTTTAATGCCGATGCCACGACACCTCCTCAGCGCGTCGCCGGTCCGCCATTGACCGCCACTGCGTTGGTGGCGGGCAGCGCCGCCAACACAGTCATTTGGTATACCGGCGAAGCCGGCGGCGGCTCCGCGCGTGCTACGGCGACGGCGCGGATCGACGCGTCGATCAGCGTCTCCTACGGAATGCGCGCCAATGAACAGGCGCTACGCTCGACCGTGCAAAATATCGCCGTTCTCGCCGCGACCTCATATTCAGCCACAGACCCCAACGCCGCCGCCAGCTACACCGCCCTGACGCAGCGCGTCGGCCTCGCGCTCGATGGGGTGCAAGGTCAGCAAAAGATCACTGATATTGCATCCGAGATCGCGGGCGCGCAGACCTCGGTGGCAAGCGCCAAGGCGCGGCATCAACAAAGTCACGCCACCTTGTCGGACCTCTTGCAGAGCATCGAAGGCGTGTCGATGGAACAGGTCGGCTCGCAGATTCTGGCATTGCAGACGAGCTTGCAGGCGTCTTTGCAGACGACCTCTCTCATGTCGAAGATCAACCTGCTCAATTACATGCCGTCGTAAGGCCGCGTGCGGCGCGGTGCTATCCTTCGCTGCGAAGGCCGGCGGCAAGCTCACGGTTGATGCCGATGAGCGCATTGATCAGCTCAGGCTTCGGCTCGATCATCAGCTCCAGTGTCTGCTTGAAGACGAACAGGCCGATATTGGCGACGTTCTGCCGGACCGGGATCGGCAGCGGATTGTCTTGGCTGGTCGCGGCCGCCAAAAAAACCGACCAGAGCTTACGATTGGCGAGGAGCGCGGCATCGAGCTCATCTTTCTTGCTGTCCCAGCCATCGCAGATAGCTTGCAGCCGCGACGCTGCTTGCAGCAGCAGGTCGGCCTCAAGCTCACGCTGATTGGTGGTCTGCTTAGCTACTTTGCCGTAGGCTTGGGCGGCATTTTGCATCGTCTAATAGCTCCTGCTCATAGGCAATAAGGGCTTTGGCATCCTTCAGCGCCTTGTACATGTCGCCGGCCAGGATGTGCTGATTGATGTTGGCGATGTGCGGCCAGGTGCTCGGCACCGCCTGCACTAGTTCACGCATCAAGGTGAAGTAGGTTTCTTGGATCGCTTGCGGGTTGCGCGAGATGTACATCAGCTGCACCGCGAGATAGATGCGTTTCGCCGGCGTGTCGGCGCGCTCCGGAGTCATGATGTCTTTTTCGCGCAGGATCGGCGCCTCGCCGTCGACCAAAAGACGGGTGCGCTGGTCGCCATTGGTGACGATGCACTCGCCGATTATGAGGCGTTCGCCTGGCTTGAGCTCGACCTTGAGGCCCATTCGATGCCGCTCCCGATTGGCGCTAAATGGAAATAGGCGCGATTGGCTCAGTGGCTGGCGAGCGATACTGGTCTGTTAGGTTTAATAGGTGGTTAATTGACAAGCGCGCGGGCGACATGAAAAAGGCGGCACGCAAGGGCCGCCTACTCCGGTTTACGACGGCGCGGCTTAACGGAACAACCGCAGGACGGCTTGATCGGCCTGGGTAGCGAGCGACAGCGCCGTCGAGGACAGCTGCTGGCGTGTCTGCAGCGCCAGCAGGTTGGCGCCTTCCTCGTTGGCATCGGCGAGAACCAAATCATCGGCGCCGATATTGAGCGTGTTCTTCATCGAATTTGTGAATTCGGTGCGGGCCTGGATCACCGATACGTTGGACGCGAAGGTCGAGGCCTGATTTTTCAACGTGGTAATGGCATTGGCTATGGAGGCTATGGCGTTGTTGACATCGGCGTTGGTCTGGAAGGAGCCTGCCGACGCCGCGATGCCGAGGCCCGTTGCCGTGTCGTTGACGCCGGTCAGCATCTGAACTGAGGTCGCCTTCTCATTGTAGACAACCTTGAGGGTGCCGCCGTTGAGCAAGCTGACACCGTTGTAACCGGAATCTGCTGCGAGCTGATCTATCTGAGTGCGAATGGCGTCATATTGCGCTGCGAAAGTTGTGCGGCTCGTGTTCAAGGTACCGGCGGCGGTCGTGCCGGCACTGAGGCCGAATTGCGCCAGTTCGGGCGCCGTAAATGAGCCGAGCGCGACCGTGATCGCCGTAGCTCCCTGTGCCTCAAGCAGGATCCTGCCATCGCCTGAGAGCTCCGCCTTCACTTTAAGGCTTGGGGTGGTGTTCACGAAGTCCAAGACTTGTTGCACCGTCGTGGAAGCAGTTGCGGTGAACGTGCCGGTCGTCGTGCCGTCGGTGACCGTGAATGTGTGACCGGCGGCTACCGGGAAGGCGCTCGCGCCCGTGAGGCCTGAAACCGTGCCGGTCGTGATTGCCGTCGTCGGGGTGCTCCCCAGAGCTTGGGTGAGAGATCCCTGCGCGCTGTTCATAAGGGTGGTCAGCGAGGTGATGCCGGCGTTGGCAGCATCCAGAGTTCTGCTTGCGGTCCCGATCCCATCGAGCAGCGTATTGAGAGCATTGGCGCTGTTGCGGAACGAACTCGATAAGAAAAAATTCGACGCATTGTCGAGCGCGCTGTTGACCTTTTTGCCCGTGGCCAGGCGCGTTTGCGTGCTGGAGATTTGGTCCGTGGTCTGCTGGAGCGCGAGAAGGTTCGAACGCACTCCGGACGAAACTAAAATGTCATTGCTCATCTTTCACCCCGCTCGTCGCACACGGCTATGACGATCCGCTCATGACAGCGGCGAGGGGAGTGTGATCTGTTAACCCTAATGGGAAGTTAAAACGGTGAGATCATCCTTTCCAAAAGCAAAACGGCGGGGCCTGAGCCCCGCCGTTCGGTAATGCGCCGTCTTTGCAGTTAGCGGAACAAGCGAAGGACCGCTTGGTCGGCCTGGGTAGCAAGTGACAGAGCCGTCGAGGACAGCTGCTGGCGGGTCTGCAAGGCCAGAAGGTTAGCGCCTTCCAGGTTGGCGTCGGCCAAGACCAGACCATCCGCGCCGGTATTCAGCGTGTCTCTCTGTGCCTTGGTGAAGTCGGTCCGGGCCTGAATGATCGACACGTTCGAAGCAAAAGTCGAGGCCTGGTTTTTCAGGGTCGTCAGCGCGGCGGCGATGTTGGTCACCGCATTGGCGATGTCAACGTTGGTTTGGAAACCGGCGGAAGCGGTAATGCCGAGGCCGGTGGCTGTGTCGGTAACGCCGGTCA
>JAXDOS010000030.1:0-17092 GCA_034668785.1 Alphaproteobacteria bacterium | reverse complement strand
TGGTCCACGCCTTTCAGCGTGGGTGCCCTCGCAGACAAGTTTACGCAGTCTGCGCAAACTGTGCCGAAGGGCACGCGCCTTGCGGCGCTCCATACGCACAGGGCTTTCGCCCCGTGCGCGCTTTTTGGCGGCGACTTTGCACCCCGGGGCCGTGCTTCCGGCCACTGGACGGAAGGCTCTTCGCCCTCCCTAGCGGGCCGGCTTTCGCCAGCCCTCGCCCGTACCCGTCCAGCCCATCGAGGGGCAGCCCCACATAGTTGGGGCGGACGGCTACCCGGGGCGTCCCGGACGGATGCTTGCGAGGCATCCGCGCAGGCGCCGCACCCCGCTCCATCTTGTAGGCGCCCCTAGAAGACGCCCTCGGGTGAGCGAGGCGGAAGTTAGGTATATTATCCTAGAAAGATGTCAAGGACTATTTGAGCACTCCATCTTCAATCGAGCTACGCTTGCCGGGCTAGAATCGGATATTTTCTGACGATGGTTTGGCGAGAAAATCGGAATAATCCGCGGGGTCGGTATGTTCGCCGTCATCCTCGTAAGCCGCCCAATCGACTAGGCGAATTTACGATGGTGGGGCCTTACCAGGAAGAAGCTGACCGCGACAATATTAAGAGGATAATTGATGTCGAGCGTCAGTTGCGCCTAGCGCTGCTGATTCCTAAGCGTATTGAAAAAGACCAAAAAGAAACCGATCCTTCCTCTCCGAATGGTCCTGAGTGATCTAAATGAAAGTCGAGGTCGAAATTTCTCACACGGATGTGGAAGGCGATTACGGCCCGATGGACGGTCTATGTCTCGTTTGTCAGAGATGCGGTCACCACGTCGAGGTGCGAGGAACTAGCGGAGCATCCGCAAGCTATGGCGCGGTTCTTTTCCATAAAGAGTGTCCAAACAGCGAAAATAATTTCTACGATGTAGCTTATTGGAACTAGGGCGCGCCTCGCCCAGCTAGTGGTTGTAAACGAGCGCGACTATTCTCGCCCGATACTCGGCAACTATGGGGCCTCGGAAAGGCGGTCCGCAGATTCGCGCACGTTTAATGCACGAAGAAGCATAGGATGAACCCGGACTTTCGCATCCATTGGAATCGAATTTGCCGCAATAATGGGTTGGTCGATATAGCAATACCTGAATCGCTCACTGCTATCCATTTTTATGGCTACAGCGCCCACTCTATACAACGCTTCTATGATTTTTCTGGCTAGCGATGTTATGGCGCCAATCGAGGATGATTCTTTCACTTCTTTCGCTGTGCGAAATAGGTCTCCTCGGTTATCTTGGTCTCCTTCGGATATTGTAAGAGCGGTATATTCCATAATATCTCTCGTAGCCACGCCGGAGAGGACAAATGTATCGGATTGTTGCTTTATGAAGTCGATCAGAGCAGCGAAACTTTTATATACTGAACCCCATTCTTCCTCCAACGCATTTAGCCGCTTCCGAGAATACTCCAGTTCGGCATCGCGAATATTCCTGGCAGTAATTTCGGTCTGATCGACACCCTCCTGGAGGCATTGATTGATAAACGCTATAATATCGCGGGGGCGCCTGAGCGTTCTTTCTATTAAGAATCTGAACGGATCGGTTGCGCCAACCTTATATGGAAACAAATCCTCAAACCGAACATTTTGTTTGGTATATTGGCGTCGATAAAGAAGGTTGATGCGTTCATTTACAAGTGCCCGCAGCTCCTTTTCCTCCCATCCGATTTCGGAGATCATGTCGTCATATTTTTCGCGCTGATAGCCTGCATCCTTCGTTTCCATCAGGGCGCGCTCGAGGACGTCAGTGCGAAGCGCAACCACAATTTTGAGATTTCTGATTTTTCTGAAGCGCTTAAGTGTTTCGATAAGAGCGCGGATCAGCTTGTATCGCAGCGAATCGTCTGCCCACTTGCTGTCGATGCCATCAATCAGCAGAAAGTATTTCTGTTGCGGATCGTCAAAACCATATGCCGCGAGAAGATCAATTATTTCTGTCAGTTTCGCCATCTGTAGCTTGCTGACCACCTCAGTGCCCCGATCCTTGATTTCTTTTTTGATTTCTTCGCTGAACTTGGCGCCTCCAGCTACCTGACCTTCAACAAACATCGCGTTAGCGCCCAAGGCCACGCGTAACTCGTTTTCAAATTTCTGCGTAATTTCCTTTATGTTTTCGTCGATATTTACCCACAACTTTGTGCCCCAATCACGCAAATACTCGAGAGCCTTTCGCTTTCTCTCGTCTGTTCGCAAATAGTCGAAAAGCTTGATAAATAGGGAACTACTTTCTCCTTCTGAGTTCACGTGAAAGCGTTGTCGTATGATCTCAACGCAAATTACGTGCTTCCATAGCAACTGATAAAAGAGGTTCATGTCGACCCCATTTTCTTCAAACAGCCGTATCGCTGTTGAACTGGCTACGTACTCCAGAGCCATTTCAGTGGGATCAATCGCAAACACGTTCTGCATCTTCTCTTCTATGTATCGGAGAATGGCAGTCTTTCCGCACCCTGTTCTACCGAGCAGAATTGATTTGGAGTTATTCAAATCGGTAATCTCAGCAAAAATCGGAAGGTGGATAAAGCAATCGAAAAGATAATTATCATCATTTTCGGCGGCGATCGCGCCGATAGATAAATTTCGCCCAATTATAGAACGGCTGAACTGGCCTTTTTTCTTTTTGCTCATAATTTTTCGTCACAATAAATAATTTGATCTAAGCTACCGTGGTAGGCGATACGCTACAATACCTATTACTCTCCTTCACCTTTTCCGCCTGAACAACATCTCATTCCCCTTGCCCTGAACTTCTCGCCGGCTTCGGTCCATCCTTCGGGACGCCCGCCTTCACTAAACCTACGGCGCGCTTCCTCGGGAAGCCCGAGGACATGCCTCAGTGTGAGGCCTTCCCCAGCTTCTTCCGCGCCCTCTCCAACTCCTCCGCCGTATCCACCCCGAGCGGCACGCTTCCAACAATAGCGACATCGATGCGCATCCCGGCTTCCAGCGCGCGCAGTTGCTCCAGCTTCTCGCGTTGCTCCAGCGGCGACGGCGGCAGTGCGACAAAGCGCTTGAGCGCGGCGCGGCGATACGCATAAAGCCCGATGTGATGATAGAGCGGGCCATCGCCGGAAGGCGCCGTCGCGCGGGTGAAATACAGCGCGCGCAGCCGCATCGGGGCGGGACGCCCGTCTTCGCGGGCCATCAGGGCGGGACGCCGGTCTTCGCGGGTTATGGGCGCGACCGGCGAGCCGACCACCTTGACCACGTTGGGATTGCCGCGTTCGGCCGGGTCGGTGATTTCGGCGGCGATGGTGGCGATGTCGACCGCCGGATCGGCGAGAGGCCCGAGCGCGGCGCGGATATCCTGCGGCGACAGCGTCGGCAGGTCGCCTTGCACATTGACGACGATGGCGATGCGGCCTTGCGGATCGACCTGCTCAAGGGCTTCGAACACGCGGTCGGAGCCGGAAACATGATCGGCGCGGGTCATCACCGCGCGGCCGCCGGCCTTGCGGACTGCCGCCGCGATCTCTTCCGAATCCGTGGCGACCACGACCGCCCCAATCGCCGCCGCTTCCGCCCGGCGCAACACGTGCACGATCATCGGCTGGCCGGCGATATCGGCGAGCGGTTTGCCGGGAAGCCGGGTCGCGGCCATGCGGGCCGGGATGATGATGAGGACGTCGCTGTCGGCCATCCGTCTCGCAATCCTTGTCATTCCGGGACGGCCCAAAAAGGGCCGGGCCCGGAATCCATAATCACGATAAGCGGTTGTTTTGGAAAAGTCGTGCGTGATCCCCTGGATAGGGATTATGGATTCCGGGCTCGCCGCGGAAGCGCGGCGCCCCGGAATGACGGGCGATCCTATGACGAGTTACGGGTTGCCAGGGGCGAGGCAAACCGGCTATCTCTCCGCGCGCGGGCCGCCCGGCCCGCAGCATTCCCGTTTCCGCTCTCATTCCCGCCGCGGAGCCGATTTTCGATGGACTCCTTCGAACTCAACAAGATCCTCGGTGCCGTGCTCGGCACCTGCCTGATCCTGCTGGCGCTCAACATCACCGCCGGCGCCGTTTTCGCTCCGCAGAAACCGGCGAAGCCGGGGTATAATATCGCGGTGACGGAACAGCCGGGCGCGGATAAAGGCGCCGCGCCGGCGCCGTCGCAGCCGATCGAAGTGCTGCTGGCCAGCGCCTCCGTCGAGCGCGGGCAAAACTCCGCGAAGGCATGCCTGGCCTGCCATAGCTTCGAGAAGGGCGGCGCCAAGAAAGTCGGCCCCAATCTTTACGGCGTGGTGAACCGGCCGCGCGCGTCGGAGCCGGGCTTCAACTATTCAGCCGCGATGAAGGGCAAGCCGGGTAACTGGAGCTTCGACGAGCTCAACAAGTTCCTCGCCGGCCCGCAGGCCTATATTCCCGGCACGGCGATGAGCTTTGCCGGCATCCCGCGCGACACCGCGCGCGCCGACGTGATCGATTATCTGCGCACGCTCGCCGACAACCCGGTGCCGTTACCGAAGGCGGCGGAGAACCAGGGCGGAGCCCAAGGTGGCGCGCCAGCCGGGCAGGTACCCGCACCGGGCGCCGCTCCCGCGCCGGCAAAACCGCAGCCGGGCAATTCCGGCGCGCAGCCCAATGCCCAAGGCCATCCGGCGCCGCCGCCGAAGTAAACGGCGCTACTTCGTCAGGCCAGGCACCAGCTCGCCGCCGATCTCGACCTTGAGCGTCGATCCGGCGAAGTCCCCGCCGACCGGCTGATAGCGTCCGCCAAGGTGCTTGGCCAGGAACGCATCGGCGACGGCGAAGAAGGCCAGCCGGTTCTCCGGCCGCACGAAGCCATGGCCCTCGTCCGGGAAAGTCACGTAGGTGACCGGCACGCCCCGGGTCTTCAGCGCAGTCACCATCTGCTCGGATTCGGCGGCGACCACGCGCACGTCCTGCATCCCCTGAGCGATCAGGAGGGGCTTCGACACCCGATCGATATGGGTGAGCGGCGAGCGCTCGCGCAGGAATTCGCGGCCGGCCTCGGTCGCGGGATCGGCAATGCGATTTTTCCAAACGCTGATCCACGGACCCCAATAGGGCGGGATGGTATCCATGAAGGTCAGCAGGTTGGAGATGCCGAACAGATCGACGATGCAGGCGAAGACATCGGGCGTCTTGGTCGCCGCCATCAGCGCCGAATAGCCGCCGTAGCTGCCGCCATAGAATCCAACGCGTTTCGGATCGGCAAAGCCGCGACCGACCGCCCAATTCACCCCGTCGATCAGGTCGTCGTGCATCTTGCCGCCCCATTCACGGTCGGCGGCGGCGACGAAGGCTTTGCCGAAGCCGGTCGAGCCCCGGTAGTTGACGCTCAGCACCGCATAGCCGCGGCTGGCGAGCCATTGATGCGTTCCGTTAAAGCCCCAGTTGTCGCGGGCATAAGGGCCGCCATGGATCACCAGAACCAATGGTAATTTCGCGGATGATCCGGGCTCCGGGGCCGGCATGGTCAGGTAGCCGTTGAGCGACAGCCCGTCGCGCGAGGGGATCACGACCGGCTGCATCGGCTGCAGCGCCACATGTTCCAGCGCGGCGCGTTGTTTGAACAGCGGCTGCACTTTTCCGGTTGCGCGATCGAGCAGCGCATATTCGCCGCTGGCGGCGTCGCGATTAAAGAACGCGGTGGCCTTGCTGTTATCGAGACTGCGGCTGGTGAACTCGATATCCCCCGGGCCGTAGCCGGCGAAACGTGCCAACTCTTCTTTCAGCGATGCATCAATAGGGTGCCAACGCGTCCGGTCCTTCACCGCGACCGCGCCAAGCGGGCGCCGGGTCTTCGGCTCGAACTGAACGCCGACGATGTCGGCTTCGTCGTCCTCGGCGAGCAGCTTGGTTTGCCGGGTCGCCATATCCATCGCGAACAGCGCCGCTTTGTCGCGCCCGCGCGAGTCGATCAGATAGAGCGTCTTGCCGTCCTCGCTGAAGTCGATCAACTGCGTGGAATCCAAATCCGATAGCGGCACCGTGGTGAAGGGCTGCCAAGTGCCGTCGGGCTTGAACTCGAAATATTCAGCATTGCCGTTGGCAGTGAGCCGCTCCGCAAGCCGCAGGCGGAAGCTGCCGTCGGTCATGACACTGGCATATTCGCGGTTTTCGAAAAGAAACTCGCTTTGGCCGGTGACCACGTTGATCCGGTAGAGATCGAAAAATTTCTTGTCGCGCTGGTTATGGCGAAACAGCATCTCCTCGGGAAAGCGGTAATCGGATTCCTGATGCAGCGCCTTGACGCCCTTTTCCGGCGTCAGCGGCACCACGGCGCCGGTCACAATGTCTACCGTTGAGGCGCGCCAGTTCTCATCGCCGTCACGCTCCTGAAAGAAAACGACATGACGGTTGGTGTGAGCCCATTGGTAGAAACCTGAAATGCTGCGGTCGGTCGCGTGCGTGATCGGCTTTCCCGCCCGCGGATTGTCAGGCGAAGCCAGCCATAAATTGCGAACACCATTGATGGGCGCCAGATAGGTGAGATGTTGACCGTTCGGACTCAGGTGGACGCTGCCGTAATCCGGATTGTCGAAAAACACGCGCCGGGCGGGAAGCTCCGGCTCACCCGCCGCAAAGGCAATGCGCGGGCCGAGCCCGACAAGCGGCAGGCCGGCCAGCATGGCGGCGCGGCTGAGAAAACGGCGACGGTTCCAATGGTTCGAATGCATGACTCCACCCCCTGAACGCGAGTTCAGCTTATCATGCACAAATAGTCGGAGTCATCGCTTGGCAGCGCCGCCCATGATACCAAAGTAAAGGCTTGCCCTAGCCTGAAGACTGGCGGCCTATCCCAAAACAGACATAATCCTAAAGACTTTGGTCGTAACGACCGGGCCGACCACGGCCTCCCCAGGAGTTTGGCGTTGAATTTGACCCGCCGCACCATCTTGCAAACCGGCGTTTTTGCCCTCGCCGCGCCCAGCTTAAGCATCATCGGCGCGACGCCGCTCGCGGCGCAGGGCATTGCAGAGGCAGACGCTTGGCGGCACGGCTTTTCGACATTTGGAGACGTGCATTATCCGGCGGGCTTCAAGCATTTCGACTACGTCAATCCCAATGCACCGAAAGGCGGCGTCGTGCGTCTCGTCGGGAACGGCACCTTTGACAATTTCAATGTGGCCGTCGCCGGGTTGAAGGGTACGGCCGGGCTCGGCCTCGGCCTGCTTTTCGATACCTTGATGGTGGATGCGCTGGATGAGGTATCGAACGCCTATGGGCTGTTGGCCGAGGCCCTGAGATATCCTGCCGATTATTCATCCGCGGCTTACCGCTTGCGCGCGGAGGCGAGATGGCATGACGGGAAGCCGGTGACGCCGGAAGATGTGATCTTCTCTTTCGATATCCTCAAGAAGCAAAGTCCGATGTACAACTCGTATTACCGGCATGTGACGAAGGCGGAAAAAACCGGCGAGCGCGAAGTTACCTTCACATTCGACAGCCCCGGCAACCGCGAACTGCCGCTCATTGTCGGGCAGCTTCTTGTCCTGCCGAAGCATTGGTGGGAAGGCACTGACGCATCCGGCAACAAGCGCGACATCACCGTCACCTCGCTGGAGCCGCCGCTCGGCAACGGCGCTTACCGGATGAAAAGCTTCGAAGCCGGCCGCAGGATCGTTTACGAGCGCGTGCCGGACTATTGGGGCAAAGATATCAACGTCAATATCGGACGCGACAATTTCGATGAAATGCGGTTCGAATATTTTCGCGATTTGAGCATCGCGCTCGAAGGCTTCAAGGGCGACCAGCTCGATTGGCAATATGAGAACAGCGCAAAAAATTGGGCCACGGCCTACGACTTTCCCGCTGTGAAAGAAAAGCGGGTGCTGCTGGAGGAATTTCCCATTCGCAGTGAAGGCCGCATGCAGGGTTTTGCTTTCAATATCCGGCGCGACAAGTTCAAAGATCCGCGGGTACGGCGCGCTTTCAACTTCGCCTACGATTTCGAGGAAATGAACAAGCAGTTGTCCTTTGGACAATACAAACGTATCGGCAGCTATTTCGATGGCCTCGAGATTGCCTCGTCCGGTCTGCCGCAAGGCAAGGAGCTGGAGATTCTCCAGACTGTGCGCGAACAGGTGCCGGCGGAGGTGTTTACGACCGTCTATACGAATCCCGTCGGGGGAAATCCGGAAGCGGTGCGCAACAATCTGCGCGAAGGTGCCCGTCTGCTTAAGGAGGCTGGGTACGAAATCCGCAACCGGCGGCTGGTTAACGCCAAGACCGGCGAGCCGTTTACCGCCGAGTTCCTGGTGCAGGATCCCGCCTTTGAGCGCTTCGCTATCTTCTATAAGCCGTCGCTGGAGAGGCTCGGCATCGAAATGAATCTGCGCATCGTCGATGACGCGCAATACCAGAACCGGATGCGGAATTGGGATTTCGATATCACCGTGAGCGTATGGCCGCAATCACTGACACCCGGCAACGAACAGCGCGACTTCTGGAGTTCGCAGTCAGCGGACAGGCCCGGTTCATTCAATTACATCGGCATCAAGAATCCGGCCGTCGATACGCTGATAGACCGCGTCGTTTTCGCCAAGGATCGCGAGGAACTTGCCGCCGCGGTCAAGGCGCTCGACCGGGTTCTGTTGTGGAACCACTATGTCGTTCCGCAATTCAACTACGACAAGGATCGTACGGCCCGATGGGATCGTTTTAGTCATCCGGACCTGTTACCGAAATACGCCAGCCAGGCCGCTTTTCCAACCATCTGGTGGTGGGATGCGGCGAAAGCGGCGAAGACAGGAACGCGTTCGTGAAACAAAACCGCTCTCTATCTTCTATCTCTCCGTTCAAGGGCGGAGAGAACTTGTTGACGCGCCGCGATACGCTTGTTCTCGGCGCTAGTGTGGCTGCAGCCTTGGTTGCGCGTCCCGCCCAGGCGCAGGAGGAACGCGAGAGCCACGGCATGTCTGCCTTCGGCGATCTCAAATATCCGCCGGACTATAAGCATTTCGATTACGTCAATCCGGACGCCCCCAAGGGCGGCGTGTTTTCGCATATCGGCGCCGTGAAACAATTCAACCAGAACTTTCTCACCTTCAACTCGCTCAACATGTTCATCCTCAAGGGCGACGCGGCGCAGGGCATGGAGCTTACCTTCGCGGCTCTCATGGGGCCGCCGACCCTCGTGGCGCCCGGCCACGATGAACCTGATGCGGTCTATGGGTTTGCCGCCAGAGCCGTGCGGATTTCCGCCGATGGATTGACCTACCGCTTCCTGATGCGGCCCGAAGCCAAGTTCCATGACGGCAGCCGGCTCATGGCACAGGACGTTGCCTTTTCCTTGATGCTGCTCAAGGAAAAGGGTCATCCGATCATCCAGCAGCTGCTGCGCGATTTCCTCGGTGCCGAGGCGCCGGACGATGCGACCGTCGTCGTGCGCTTCGCGCCGAAGCGTGGACGCGATGTCCCGCTTTTTGTTTCGGCGCTGCCGATCTTCTCGCGTGCCTATTACTCGACGAAAAATTTCGACGAATCCACGCTCGATATTCCCCTCGGTTCAGGTCCCTACAAAGTGGGGCATTTCGAAGTGGGTCATTTCATCGAATATGAGCGGGTGAAGGACTGGTGGGGCGCCGAGCTTCCTATGTGGCGCGGCCAGAACAATTTCGACATCGTCCGTTATGAATTCTACCGCGACCGCGAGGCCGGGTTTCAAGCGTTCACGGCAAAGAACTATCTATTTCGTGAAGAATTCACCTCCCGTGTCTGGGCGACGCGATACGATTTTCCCGCTTTCAAAGACGGACGGGTCAAGCGCGAGGAACTGCCCGATCAGACGCCCTCGGGCGCCCAAGGCTGGTTCATCAATACCCGGCGCGAGAAGTTCAAGGACCCGCGGGTGCGCGAGGCGCTGATCTGCGCCTTCGACTTCGAATGGACCAACAAGACCATCATGTATGGGTCTTATAAGCGCACGCATTCCGTGTTCCAGAATTCCGACATGGTGGCGACCGGCAAGCCGAGCGCGGAGGAACTCGCGCTGCTTGAACCTTCCCGCGGCAAGGTTGCTGACGAGGTATTCGGCGATGCATACGTGCCGCCGGTTTCCGATGGTTCCGGCCAGGATCGCACGCTGCTGCGCAAGGCTTCGCAATTGCTGCAAGACGCAGGCTGCGTCATCAAGGACGGCAAACGGGTGACGCCGAAGGGCGAACGCATCACCATCGAATTCCTGATCGACGATCCGACGTTCGAGCCGCATCATGGCCCATTCATCAAGAACCTGGCGACGCTCGGCATCGACGCCTCGTTGCGCCTTGTCGATGCGACGCAGTACCGCGCGCGGCTTGACGATTTTGATTTCGATCTGACGCCGGAGCGCTTCCAATTCTCCTCCACGCCGGGCGACGGCATGCGCTCGTTCTTCTCCGTGCAGTCAGCGTCAACCAAAGGTTCGCACAATCTCGCCGGCGTTGCCGATCCGGTGATCGATGAAATGATCGAACACATTATCGCCGCGCAAACCCGGGACGAACTCACCACCGCCTGTCGCGCGCTCGACCGCGTCTTTCGCGCCGGCCGCTACTGGGTGCCGCACTGGTTCCAAGCCGTGCACAAGATCGCCTATTGGGATGTGTTCGCGCGGCCTGCGACAAAACCGCGCTATGGCCGCGGCGCGCCGGAGACCTGGTGGTACGACGCCGCCAAGGCGGCGAAACTCGACAAGCAATGACCTCCTATATCATCCGCCGTCTTCTATTCATGGTGCCGACGTTGTTCGGCATCCTCTTGGTGTCATTCCTCGTGGTGCAGTTCGCGCCCGGCGGCCCGGTCGAAAAAGTCATCGCGCAGCTCAGCGGGCGCGATACCGGCGCCACCTCGCGGGTTTCCGGATCGCCGGGCGGCGACTTCGGCGCGCGCAATCAGCTGCCAGGCGCGTCGGTGGACGCGGTGAATTCCAAATATCGCGGCGCGCAAGGTCTCGATCCGGAATTCATCAAGAGCCTGGAAAAACAGTTCGGCTTCGACAAGCCGGCGCATGAGCGTTTTTTCCTCATGCTGTGGAATTATGCGCGCTTCGATTTCGGCAAGAGCTACTTCCGCGATGTGAGCGTGCTGCAGCTCATCAAGGAGAAGCTGCCGGTCTCGATGTCGCTCGGGATTTGGATGACGCTCCTGACCTATCTCATCTCGATCCCGCTCGGCATCCGCAAAGCGGTCAGCGACGGCTCGCGCTTCGACACATGGACCTCGGCCGTGGTCATCGTCGGCTACGCGATTCCCGGATTTCTCATTGCCATCCTGCTGATCATCTTGTTCGCCGGGGGATCGTTTTGGGACGTATTTCCGCTGCGCGGGCTGACCTCGGACAACTGGGCGCAATTATCCTGGTGGCAGAAGATCATCGATTATTTCTGGCACCTGACGCTGCCGATCATCTCGATGGCGCTGGCCGCCTTCGCCACGATGACGTTGCTCACCAAAAATTCGTTCCTCGACGAAATCCGCAAGCAATATGTGCTCACTGCCCGCGCCAAGGGTTGCACTGAGAACCAGGTGCTGTACGGCCATGTCTTCCGCAACGCCATGCTGATCGTGGTCGCGGGATTTCCCGGCGCCTTCGTGCACGCGTTTTTTTCCGGATCGTTGCTGATCGAAACCATTTTCTCGCTGGACGGTCTTGGCCTGCTCGGCTTCGAGAGCGTGCTCAACCGCGACTATCCGGTGGTGTTCGCGACGCTGTTTATCTTTTCGCTGGTCGGACTGGTGGTAAATCTCATTTCCGACCTCACTTATACCTGGATCGATCCCCGTATCGACTTCGAGACGCGGGAGGTCTGAGTGATGTCGCACGCGCGCGCCTCTTCTTACGTCATGGCCGGGCTCGTCCCGGCCATCCACGTTTTTCTTTTGCAAGAAAGCAAGACGTGGACCCCCGGGACAAGCCCGGGGGTGACAAATGATGGGGAGGTCTGAGTGGACGCCCGCATTGGCGCCAAAGCTGCCGATACCGTGGCTGTTGGGCCGATGGGCTTGGCGATTCCGCCGGAGCGCCGCCGCGTCGCGCTGTCGCCGATCAACAAGCGACGCTGGCAGAACTTCAAAGCCAACCGCCGCGGCTATTGGTCTTTGTGGGTTTTCCTCGTGCTGTTCGTCCTTACCTTGTTTTCCGAATTCATCGCCAACGATAAGCCATTTTACATTCGCTATGAGGGCAAGTCATATTTCCCGGTTTTCGTTACTTACGCCGAGACCACGTTCGGCGGCGACTTCGAAACCGCGGCCGACTATCGCGATCCCTATCTGCAAAAACTCATCGCGGAAAAAGGCGGCACCACGATCTGGCCACTGATCCGCTATTCCTACGACACGCATAATCTCGATCTGCCCACGCCGGCGCCCTCGAAGCCGACCTGGATGCTGACGGAGAAGGAGTGCCAGCCGGTCGTGGAGCGCAAGGGCCTCAAGAGCTGCCGCGATCTGGAATATAATTGGCTCGGCACCGACGACCAGGGCCGCGATGTGGTCGCGCGCCTGTTCTATGGATTTCGCATTTCTGTGTTGTTTGGTCTGGCGCTGACAATCGTCTCCTCGATCATCGGCGTGGCCGCGGGAGCGGTGCAAGGCTATTTCGGCGGCTGGGTCGATCTCTTGTTTCAGCGTTTTATCGAGATATGGACCACGATTCCGGAACTCTATCTTTTGCTCATCATATCTTCCGTATTGGTGCCAGGCTTCTTCACGCTGCTGGGAATCATGCTGCTGTTTTCCTGGGTGTCATTGGTAGGGCTGGTGCGGGCTGAATTCCTGCGTGGCCGCAACTTCGAATATATTCAAGCGGCGCGGGCGCTCGGCGTTTCCAACACCGTCATCATCTTTCGGCATTTGCTGCCGAACGCCATGGTGGCGACCATGACCTTCCTGCCATTCATCCTGTCGTCATCGGTGATGACGCTGACCGGCCTCGACTTCCTGGGCTTCGGCTTACCGCCCGGTTCGCCGTCGCTGGGCGAGATGCTGTCGCAGGGCAAAGCCAACGTGCAGGCGCCGTGGCTCGGCCTCGCCGGCTTCTTCTCCATCGCCACCAAGCTCTCGCTCGTCATCTTTATTGGCGAGGGAGTGCGCGACGCCTTTGATCCGAGGAAGACGTTCGCATGAGCGCCACCAAGATCACGGAAGAAAAGCTGCTTGAGGTGAAGGACCTGTCCGTCGCCTTCCGGCAGGGCGGGAAGGAAGTTCTGGCGGTCGACCGCATTTCCTTCGACGTCGCCAAGGGTGAGACGGTGGCCATCGTCGGTGAATCCGGTTCCGGCAAGTCGGTGACGGCGCTGTCGGTGATGAAGCTTCTGCCATATCCGTCGGCTTCGCATCCCTCCGGGTCGGTGCGGTTCAAAGGCCAGGAACTGCTGCACCTGCCGGAGGAGCAAATCCGCCGCGTGCGCGGCGACGACATCACCATCATTTTCCAGGAGCCGATGACCTCGCTCAATCCGCTTCATACGATCGAGAAGCAGATCGGCGAGATTTTGTTGCTCCACCGGGGGCTCGCCGGCGCCACGGCGCGCAAACGCATTGTCGAATTGTTGACCCAGGTCGGTATTTCCGATCCGGCGACCCGGCTCGGTAGCTATCCGCATCAGCTTTCCGGCGGCCAGCGTCAGCGCGTCATGATTGCGATGGCGCTCGCCAACGAACCCGACCTGCTGATCGCCGACGAGCCGACCACGGCGCTTGATGTGACGGTTCAGGCGCAAATCCTGACGCTGCTGAAGGAAATCCAAGGCCGGCTCGGAATGGCCATGCTGTTCATCACCCATGACCTCGGCATCGTGCGCAAGGTTGCCGACCGTGT
Source organism: Alphaproteobacteria bacterium (assembly GCA_034668785.1). Taxonomy (GTDB): domain Bacteria; phylum Pseudomonadota; class Alphaproteobacteria; order Rhizobiales; family Xanthobacteraceae; genus CANKHA01. The sequence goes on along the minus strand of JAXDOS010000030.1, from coordinate 3,287 downwards.
CTGCGTCATGAGCAAAGGCAAGATTGTCGAACAAGGTCCCGTCGAGCGCATCTTCACCGCGGCCGAACATCCCTATACCCGTGCGCTGCTGGCCGCCGAGCCGAAACCCGATCCGGCGCCGTTGCAACCGGACGCCCCGGTGGTGATGCAGACCACCGATTTGAAGGTGTGGTTTCCGCTCAAGCGCGGCGTGCTGCGCAAGACCGTCGGCCATATCAAGGCGGTCGACGGCGTCAGCATCGAAGTGCGCAAGGGCGAGACGCTGGGCGTCGTCGGCGAGTCCGGCTCCGGCAAAACGACGTTGGGCCTTGCCATTCTGCGGCTTATTTCCTCCGAAGGTCCCGTGGTGTTCATGGGCCACCAGCTCCAGGGTCTTAAATTCAAGCAGATGCGGCCGTTCCGCCGTGACATGCAGATCGTGTTTCAGGATCCCTTCGGCTCTTTGAGCCCGCGGATGTCGATCGCGGATATCGTTGCCGAGGGTCTCGGCGTGCAGCAGCCCAAACTCACGGCGCAGGAGCGCGAGGAGCGCGTTATCCGCGCGCTTACCGATGTGGGGCTCGATCCGGAATCCCGCTTTCGCTATCCGCACGAATATTCCGGCGGCCAGCGGCAGCGCATCGCGGTCGCACGGACGCTCGCGTTAGAGCCGACCTTCATCGTTCTCGACGAGCCGACGAGCGCGCTCGACATGCTGATCCAGGCCCAAATCGTCGACCTGCTGCGCGATCTGCAGAAACGGCGCAATCTCACCTATCTCTTCATCTCCCACGACCTGCGCGTGGTGGCGGCGCTGGCCAGCCGTCTGCTGGTCATGCGTCACGGCAAGGTGGTGGAGGAAGGCCCCGCGGGCGAATTATTCAAAAATCCGAAGAGCGACTACACGCGCGCGCTGTTCGCGGCCGCGTTCAAGATCGAGACGGCGGCGGAAAACGTCGTGGCGCAGTGATTTAATCGCCTCGTCCTGAGGAGCCGCGCGTAGCGCGGCGTCTCGAAGGACGGCCACACCCTGATCCTTCGAGACGACCGCTTCGCGGTCTCCTCAGGATGAGGCCATTCTAAATCCGCCGCACGCTGGTTACTTCGCTCTCGGCCTTGCGAATGCGCGCGATGGTTTCCGCAATCGGCTCGATCGTGACCGCCATGTAGTGGCCATTGGCATGGACAACAGTCGTATGATCGCGTGCGATGGCGGCGTGGCCCTTCCAGAACACCAGGTCACCGCGCTGCAAATCCGACAAGCTGGCAGGCGTCCCCAACGCTTCCTCCTGCATGTCGCTGTCGCGGGGGCAGGGGACGCCGCAGGCGTTCAACGCCACCTGAATCAGACCGGAGCAATCGATGCCGAGACTTGTCTTGCCGCACCAGAGATAAGGGACACCGACGAAGCGCTCGGCGACGGCGACAAAATCAGATTCCTTCTCGGCAATCGGAACCAGGTGGATGGCCGGGACATACCCTGCCGACGTTACCGCCATATCATTCTCAATACGTTCCACCTTGAGCCGCGCGCCGAAAGGAATTCCGCATAGCGGCGGCACCTTGATCGATGGTCCCGGAAAAGCCAGCGTCCGGAGCGCATTCACTTTGTGAGTTCGGGTTATGGGCGGAGCCAGCGCGCTGGCGGCGATCCAGCCAACGTAGCCGTCGCTCTCCAGCTGACCCCAAGCCCAACCCTCGTCGTTACTTTCGTAAACCGTTATGCGCTCTCCCATCAGCGCTTCGGTTTCCTGGTGAGCATCCGGAGTGGGCTCGCGCCAAAGCGACGCCTGTGGGACATGGATGTCGTAAGTGACGCCTTCCACGTAACGCGCGGCGGCGACTTTGCCTTCGAGGTGTCTTGCGGCGAGATCAGGCCGCGCCGGCGTGAGGCGAGGGTCCAGCGATGAATGAGAGACCTTACCCATATCTCTCCTTCAGCAGCGCATAGAGCGCCCGTGCGGCTTGGCATTCACCGCCTTGGGGCCGGCCAGGCTTGGCGGTTGGCGTCCAGGCGTAGATGTCCAGGTGCAGCCAAGCTATAGCCGATTCGACGAAGCGGTTGAGAAACAAGGCGCAGACGATGGACCCGGCAAAGCCGCCGGTGGAGACATTGTTCATGTCGGCGACTTTGGAATCGAGCATGGCGTCGTAAGGCCGCCACAACGGCATCCGCCACAGCGGATCGTTCTCGGCGGCGGCATGCTCGGCTACTTCGAGCGCCAGTTTTTCGTCATGGGTATAGAACGGCGGCAGCTCAGGCCCGAGCGCGACACGCGCGGCGCCGGTGAGCGTGCCCATGTCGACGAGAATCTCAGGCGCTTCCTCGTCGGCGAGCGCGAGCGCGTCCGCCAGGATGAGGCGGCCTTCCGCATCGGTATTGCCGATCTCAACGGTAAGGCCCTTGCGCGAGCGATAGACATCGAGCGGCCGAAAGGCGGAGCTGGAAATCGCATTCTCCACCGCGGGAATCAGCACCCGCAGCCGCACTTTTAGCCCGTGGTCCATCACCATATGCGCGAGCGCGAGGACATTGGCGGCACCGCCCATGTCCTTTTTCATGATGAGCATGGCGTTGTCCGGCTTGATATTGAGCCCGCCGGAATCAAACGAGACGCCTTTGCCCACCAGCGTGATTTTGGGAGCGTTGGGATTGCCCCAGGTCATGTCGATGAGACGCGGCGACACCGCCGCCGCGCAGCCCACCGCATGAATCAGGGGAAAGTTTTCGGCAAGCAGATCGTCGCCGGTAATCGTCCGCACCGTAGCACCATGCCGCTTGGCCAGCACACGCGCCGCCTCCTCAAGCTCGGCCGGGCCCATGTCGTTGGCCGGCGTGTTGATGAGGTCACGGGCCAGCGTCACGCCCTCAACGATGCGCGTCAGGTCGGCGCCGTCAGTCCCTTCGGGCAGCGCGAGCTGGACTTTTCTATCTTCAACCTTGCGGTAGCGCGAAAAACGGTAGCAGCCGAGCGCGAAGGCGAGCGCCGCCAAACGCGTATCATGCGGCGAATTAGCAAAACGATAGCTGCCGGGCGGGAGCAGTTCCGGCAGCCCGCCGGCCCGAAACAAGTCCTGCGCCGGGGCATCGGCGTCCTCGATGGCGAACAGCACGCCGCCGAGGTGGCCCTTCTCGCCGGGCAGAATCAAATGCCGGCCAGGCTTCGGCGTAAAACCCGATGCGTCGGCGAAGGCGCGGGCGGCGGCATCGAGGCGCTCGCGGATGCCGTTCCAGGTGGCCGTGGTGACGAACCAGATCGGCACCGAATCCGCTGCCTTGCCCGTAATAAACACCGGATGCATTGAGA
>JAXDOS010000029.1:0-30692 GCA_034668785.1 Alphaproteobacteria bacterium | reverse complement strand
GCGTTATCTTAATCCGTGTCGTCCTCGTAAGCAGGCAGTGCTGTCTGCACCACAAGGCCGCGCGCGCGCGCGTCCACCACTCCCAATGCCCGCAAGCTCAACAACGTCAATGTCTGTACCGCCTCGCGCACGGCCGCTTCACTGCCGGCTTCAGGAGCCACGGGGCCGACCAGACCCTCGACCAGCGCGCCAACAAGAGCCGCTGCCGCAAGCGCCGCGTCCTGATTGGGCAAATGCCCATCAGCGGCCGCCGCGCGAATCCGCGTCTCCAGCTCCTTGCCTAGTGACTGGCGGTAGCCGAGGCGGACCACAGCGATGTCAGCCTCGACCGGCTCTCCGATAAGCGCCCAGGTGAGCCGCCGCCGCCGCAGCGCGCGCGCGGCGAAGGCGACGATTGCTGCGGCAAGAGCGGAAAGCGATCCTGGGGCTGCGTTGGCGGCCTTGCGCATAGCCGCAATCTCTTGCTCGCAGGTTGAAGATACGAGCTCTGCGACGAGCTCGGTTTTGGCAGGGAAATAGCGGTAGACCGTTCCCGCGGCGATGCCGGCTCGCTCCGCGACGGCGGCAATATGCACCGCCGCCATGCCGCCTTCGGCTGCCGCGGCGCGGGCGGCACGAATGATGGCATCGTGCCGTCTAGCCAGCCGGCGGATGACGCTATCGGTGCGGCGATAAACCATAGAAGCGAATCCGGTTCAAAGCTGTGAACCATGATTCACCAACATGGGCAAGCAAAGCGACAAAGAAAGCAGCTTCAACAGGGCTAAGCCTGCGGCTGTGGCTCCGGCTCAAGCGGACCAGGCCCGGGACGCGGGCGACCCTTGCCTGCCGTCGGCACAGCCGAGGAACGCGGCGTTGTCGGGGTATCGATAGCGGACTCACGTACCGGCCGCTTGCCCAGCAGCAGATCCTTGATCTCATCGCCGGAGAGCGTCTCGAATTCGAGCAGGCCCTTGGCCAAAACCTCGAGGTCGGGACGCTTGTCGGTGAGGATCTTCTGCGCCTCGTCATAGCCGGCTTCGACCAGACGCCGTATCTCGGCGTCGATCTTGCGGCTTGTCTCTTCCGAAATGTTCTGTGTGCGCGCCACCGAATAGCCGAGGAATACCTCTTCCTGGTTTTCCCCGTAAGCCACGGTGCCGAGTTCCGCCGAAAGGCCCCAGCGGGTCACCATCATGCGGGCAAGCTTGGTCGCCTGCTCGATATCGGAGGACGCTCCCGACGTAACCTTATCATGACCGAAGACCAGTTCCTCGGCAACGCGCCCGCCCATCATGATGGCGAGCCGTGACGTCATCTGCTCGCGGCTCATCGACAGCTTGTCGCGCTCCGGCAATTGCATGACCATGCCCAGCGCGCGGCCGCGCGGGATGATGGTCGCCTTGTGCACCGGGTCGGTCGCCTTGACGTTGAGCGCCACGATGGCGTGGCCGCCTTCGTGATAGGCGGTCAGCATCTTCTCTTCTTCGGTCATGACCAGCGACTTGCGCTCGGCGCCCATCATGACCTTGTCTTTGGCGTCTTCGAAGTCGTCCTGGGTGACCATGCGCTTGTTGCGCCGCGCGGCCATCAATGCCGCCTCGTTGACGAGATTGGCGAGATCGGCGCCGGAGAATCCAGGGGTACCGCGCGCGACCGTCTTCAGGTTCACGTCGGGCGCCATCGGCACCTTGCGGACGTGGACCTTGAGGATGTTCTCGCGACCGACGATGTCCGGGTTCGGGACCACAACCTGTCGATCGAAGCGGCCGGGCCGTAGCAGCGCCGGGTCAAGCACGTCGGGACGGTTGGTGGCGGCAATCAGGATGATGCCCTCGTTGGCCTCGAACCCATCCATCTCGACCAGCAACTGATTGAGCGTCTGCTCGCGTTCGTCATTGCCGCCGCCCAGGCCAGCGCCGCGATGACGGCCGACCGCATCGATTTCGTCGATGAAGATGATGCAAGGCGCGTTCTTCTTCGCCTGCTCGAACATGTCGCGAACGCGCGAGGCGCCGACGCCGACGAACATCTCGACGAAGTCGGAACCGGAAATAGTGAAGAAGGGCACGTTGGCTTCGCCCGCCACCGCGCGCGCGATTAGGGTTTTGCCGGTGCCGGGAGGACCGACCAGCAACACGCCGCGCGGAATCCGCCCGCCAAGCCGCTGGAATTTGCCAGGGTCGCGCAGGAATTCGACGATCTCCTGCAAGTCCTGCTTAGCCTCGTCGACGCCCGCGACGTCCTCGAAGGTAACGCGGCCATGCGCCTCGGTCAGAAGCTTGGCGCGTGACTTGCCGAAGCCCATGGCTTTACCGGCACCGCCTTGCATCTGCCGCGACAGGAAAATCCAGACGCCGATCAGGGCAATGAACGGAAGCCAGGACACCAGCAACGACACGAACCAGGGGACATTGTCACCCTGCGGCCGCGCGGTGATCGACACGCCTTTGCCGTAGAGGCGCTGCACCAGCGAGGGGTCATTGGGCGCGTAGGTTTGGAAACCGCGGCCATCCGTGAAGTTGCCGTGGATATCCGGTCCCTGAATCACGACATCGCGCACGCGACCTTGATCGACTTCATTGAGAAGCTGCGAGAAGGAAATGTCCTGTGAGGTCGTGCGCTGCCCCGGGTTTTGGAACAGCGTGAACAGAGCGAGCAACAGCAGGACGATAATCACCCAAAGGGCAAAGTTACGGAGGTTGGCGTTCATCCTGCGTCCTTCATGAGCGCGCGCGTGACCACGGCTCGGTCGGTATGCACCTTATTCATGGCAGCTTCAGGCCCGTGCCTATCACGATGTAGGTAGCCAACCTATCGCTGCCAAGGGAACCGTCTCGATTCTCCCGCATTCTAGCGCAGTTTGCCAGGCTATTTACGCCCGCGTGGGCGCGTGGTTAAGGCAGCGCTTCTGCCGCGCCGGGGCGGAGCCCGTTCCACCACCAAGCGATCTTGAGTCAAAGTGACGAGGGCGCCCGCGAGCGTGCGGCGAAACCGCACGGCTCCTGGCTTTTGCGAGGCCAGCGCCGCATGCAGGAGCTCGAGCTTGGCAAGCTCCACCGGTCCCTCGTCACCCCGCGCGGTAACCGCGCGGCCAAGCAGACGCAGCGCAATCTCGGACGGCAGGAGTCCGAAGCCTGCGGCCTCCAGACTAATCGGCCCCGCGTCAGACCATGGCCCGGACGACAGCATCTCGGCTGCAACCTCAGCCGCCAATTCCAGCGCCGCATCTGCGCGCCGCATTCGCCGCCCCAGCAAGGCAAGCCGCTCCGCGCTCAATCCTTCGCCCGCGAGCGCAGGCATCAGAGCGCGCATGCGTATCCGGGTAAAGCGGGGATTGGCATTGGATGGGTCGTCAATGAATGGAATTTTCGCTGCCTTTAGCGTGGCAATCAACCGCGCCTTTGGGACACGAAGAAAAGGCCGAAGCAGCGAAATTTCGCCCAGGCGCGTATCCTTCGCCATGCCGCCCAATCCGGTCATCCCGCTGCCGCGGATCAGGCGCATCAGCACAGTCTCCGCCTGATCGTCGAGCGTATGAGCCGTCAGCACATGTGACGCGCCGGCTTTCGACGCGGCATCCGCGAGAAGGCCGTAGCGCGCTTGCCGCGCTTTCTCCTGGATGCCTGTTGTCGGCTTTTTGCCCGTCCATCGCAGAGTCCGATGAACCACGCCGAGCTTGCGGGCTAAACGCGCGACTTGTTTCGCCTCCCGCGCGGATTCCGCCCGCAGGCCATGATCGATGGTGACGGCAAGAAGTTTTGGGCCGTGCTTGCGTTTAGCCCGCCAGCGCGCCGCCAAAAACAGGAGCGCTGTTGAATCCGGACCTCCGGAAACGGCAAGAATGATGGCGGGAGCGGAAACGAGACCGGCGAACAGCGATTCAAATTCAGCCGTTGAAACTGGCCGTGCGCCGCCGGCTCTATTAGCAGCGGACACGCTTCTGTTCCGCTGTGACGCTTGCCTTCACGCTCGCCGTGGCGCGCGCGTATTTGCGTCCGATCTCGCCCCAGGCGGCGCAAGCCGTTTCTTTCTCGCCCAGTGCCGCAAGCGACTGCCCTAGCCGCAGCAGCGCCTCCGGCGCCTTGGGGCTGGTGTCGTATTTCGTCGTTACCGCTAGGAAGGACTCCGCAGCGTCGCGGTAACGCTGACGCTGGAACAAACTTTCGCCCAGCCAATATTGCGCATCGGAGACGAGGCGGTCGCTCGGATACTTGCGCAGGAAGCCGCGCAATGTGTCTTCGGCCAGTGCATAGTCCTTGCGCTTGACGTAGCCGTAGCCGAGATCGAACTCGTCCTTCGGCGTCTGTGATGGCGGCGCGACGGCGGCAACTTGCGCGCCGGTCGCATTGGGATTGCGCGGCGGAGGCGGCGGCAGCGTCCCGTCCATTCCTAACGATGGATCGTTGGCAGCGCTCCCCGACAAAGTGGAAAGGTCGAGCGGCGCGCCGGCCGAGCGCCCGCCTGGAGCGCCAATCGGCGCTTGGCTCGCCGCATCGGCAGAGATGACGGGCACCGAACCCAGAGTCTGCGGCACGCCTGGCGCAGCCGGATTTTGCGTTGGATCAAACACATCGGAGCGCCGCCCCGGCGGCGGAGCGGCTATGGGAGGCGGTGTGCCGGGACTCTGTTGGCGAACTTGGGGGGCGGCAGGCGCAGGCACTGCGGCCTGACCTCTTTGCAGCATCTGTTCGAGCTGCTGATTGCGGAATTGCAGTTGCTCGACGGTGCCGGTGAGTTGACGGATTTGTGCCTCGATACGGTCAAGGCGCACACTCAGATCGGCCGCGCCGACCTGGGCGAATGTCTCGGATTGTGCCTGCGGCGGTGAATTGCCACCGAAAATGTTATCGAGAAAATTAGGTGGGCGTGGCGGCTCCTGAGCGGAGGCGACCCCTACCAGAACGACTGCGGGAGCAGCGAGCAGCGCCGCCCTGAAAACACGAGCAGACAAGCAAACCATGGTAATTACGATGTCCCCTGCTCTCCCCTAGCATAGGCAAAGCTGCGTTCAAATTGTGACTTTCCGCGGCATCAAGCTTCCTCAAATGTAACCGGCGCCGCCGCACATGATCCGGCGAAGTGGGAACCGGTTCGCCGATAAGATCATGCGCAAAGTTTTAAGTTAGCGCGCGATCGGACGCAAAAACCAGCGCCCACTTTTGCTAATCGGGCGCTAGGGCGCCGGTATAACTTATTGCTGGTGCTAGCTAGGCTACGAAGTGGCGTTTAGCACCGTGACCGCGCGCCGATTCTGCGACCAGCAGGAAATATCATCGCACACCGCGACCGGACGTTCCTTGCCATAGGAGATCGTGCGCATGCGCGATGCCGCGATACCTCGAGCCGTCAGATAATCGCGCACTGCCTGAGCGCGACGAGCGCCGAGCGCGATGTTGTATTCGCGGGTGCCGCGCTCATCGGCATGGCCTTCGATGGTGAAGGCATAACGGTTATAGTTCTGCAGCCACTGCGCCTGCTTTTCCAAGGTCGCGCGCGACTGCGGCGTGAGTTCGGTGGAATCGGTCTCGAAGAATACCCGATCGCCGACATTGACGACGAAGTCCTGCTGGCTTCCGGGGGCGGCGGCGCCACCGAGACCGGCTTGATCCTGTTCAGGCGGCTTGTTGGCGCAGCCCGCGACCGCGAGAGCCGCGACTAAGAAGGCTGCGAGCTTCGCGCCAGTAAAAATACGCATCATCATGCCGGTGCCTCCATGTTGGCGTCGTTGCCGGACCTTGCCTCCGGTCTAACCGTCGTTCGTTAAACGAACGTTCCATCAACCTTGATGAGGCCTTGCTAAAGCCCTGAAAATCTCGAGAAACGCGGAAACCAATTCGAATGGTTAACCATGCGTGAATGCCGGCTAACTCACGACAACAGCGGTGACCACGCCGGGTCCGATGCGTAGCTCGGAGTCGGAACCCGCTGTTCGTTGCGTCCCGTGACATCGACCATAAACAGCGACGGTCCGCCGCTGCCGGCGGCATCGCGGAAAAACATGATCACGCGGCCGTTCGGGCAGAAAGTCGGACCCTCATTGTGAAAGCCTTCGGTCAGGATGCGTTCCTCCTTGCCGTCGGGCCTCATGATCCCGATGGCAAACTTTCCACCACCGGTCTTGGTGAAGGCGATGTAATCGCCACGCGGCGACCAGACCGGCGTCGAATAGGAACCCTCCCCGAAGCTGATCCTTTGCGCAGCTCCGCCTTGAGCGGTCATTAGATAGATCTGTTGTGAGCCGCCGCGGTCGGATTCAAAGCAAATTCGTGCGCCGTCGGGTGAATAAGAGGGAGCGGTGTCGATGGCCGCGGTATCGGTCAGGCGCAAGGTCGCTCGGGAACGTAAGTCCATGACGAAGAGATTGGAGTTGCCGCCTTGCTGCAGGCTCATGATGACGCGCTGGCCATCGGGCGAGAAGCGGGGAGAGAATGTCATGCCCGGAAAATTGCCGACGATCTCGCGCTGACCGGTTTCAATGTTGAGCAGAAAAACTCGGGGATCACTTTGCCCATAGGACATGTAAGTGATCTCTTGCGTTGACGGACTAAAGCGTGGCGTCAGGACGAGCTCGTCTCCCCTGGTGAGATAGCGCACGGCGGCGCCATCCTGGTCCATGATGGCGAGCTTTTTCACCCGCCGTTCCTTCGGACCGGATTCGTCGATGAAGACGATGCGGCTGTCGAAATAGCCTTTCTCGCCGGTGAAGCGCTCATAAACCGCATCGGAGATGATGTGGCCGACGCGCCGGACATTTTCGGCTGTGGTATTGTATTGCTGGCCGGTGAGCTGCTGCCCGGCGAAAATGTCCCACAAGCGAAAATCGGCGAAGAGCCGGCCACCTTCCCGCTTAACGCGGCCGGTCACCAAAGCTTGCGCATTAATGACCCGCCAATCTTCGAAACGCGGCACTGCATCGAAATTGGAAATTTTCTGGATATAGGCCGCCGGATCGATCGGCGCGAACAATCCGCAGCGCCGCAAATCGCCGGCGATGACCTGAGTGATCTCGCGCGCGATCTCGGCATCCGCGGGCGCCACGCCGAGGAAATCCGGCAATGCGATCGGGATCGGCTGCACGTTGCCCGACGTAATGTCGAGCTTTACCGCCGACGAAGCTGGCCGCGGTAGCAGACCGGCAACGGCGCCCGCCGCACCCAGCATCAGAATCCGGCGGCGGTTCAACCGCAACTGTATTGTTGATATATTTTTTGTCATCAGGTCGGTCATATTAGGGCGCGCCAATCACATGAGCTCGGCGGCGGTGAAGGTGACCTCGATGTCTTTCCAACCGCTCGCGCCGTCATAATGCTCAGGCTTGAACATGGTGTAGGGCTGACATCGTAAAAGCGCGCGCTGGGCGCTTTCCGCCAGAGCTGGACCTTGAACCGCCGCGCTGCCGGCGACTACGACCGGCGGCACCGCAAATGTTCCATCGGGTTTAAATAGAACCCGGATCGTGGTTTTAAGATTGGGGTTATCCGTCATCCCCGCCGGCAGAATCCAGCAACCATGCACGCGGCGGCGGAACGCGTCGATCTCGCTTTGCGACAACTGCGCCGCCGAGCCGCCGGAAAATCCGAGCCCGGGACTCGCATTGAGTTCGTTGCCAGCGGGGGCCATGCGTTGCGGCGTCTCCTTGTTGAGCAATGCCGCGACCTTGCGCGGATCGAATTTAGGCGGTTGCGGCGCAGGCTTCGGCGGCGCCGGTTGCGGCTTCGACTCCGCCTTTTTCTCCGGCTTCTTGGCGTCTTCCTTCTTCAAGGCCTCGGCAATCGGATCGATCTTCTGATCAGGTTCCTTTTTCTCGGGCGCCTTCGCCTCAGCCTTCGGCTGTTCCGGCGCGGCGGCCGGTTTCGGCTCCGGCGGCTTTACCTTCGGTTCCGGCATGGGAGCAGGCTGGTCGGTCGAGGCCTGAACCTCTTTCTTCTCGCTGATCTTTGCGGTCGTATCCTCGACCTGCTTCTCCTCGGCTACCTTTTCGACGACAGGCTTTGGTGCTTCCTTCTTGGGAGCGTTCTTGTTTCCAGCCGTTAACTTGGAGAAATCGTCTACGGATATGATGTCGACCGGCATTTCCGTCGAAGCGACCTCGCGCGACTTGGCCGGAAAGGAAAACAGGCCGAGCTGTACTGCGGTGACATGCGCCAAAACGGACAAAACCACGCAACAGACAGCCCAAAGCCGCGCCTTGATGCGCCACTTGCCAGCTGTGTTGCCCTCGTGCGTCATCGCTCGTCAGGGACCCTGTTCGACTTCCGAGACCAGGGCAACGCGTCGATAACCCGCCCCTGAAACCCGCCCCATCACTTTCATCATCGTTCCGTAATCGACCGCTTTGTCGCCACGCACGAATATGCGCTCCTCGGCGCCACCGCGCGCATCGGTGATCGCTTTGAGCTTCGCCACCAATTCCTCGGAACTAACCTCGGTCTCCTGCAAGAATATCTTCCCCTGCTGATTGACGGAAACGGTCAGCGGTTTCTGATCCTGATCCAGGCTCTTGGCCTGAGATTGCGGCAGATCGAGGGGCACGCCAACGGTGAGGAGCGGTGCGGACACCATGAAGATGATCAGCAGCACCAGCATGACGTCGACCATCGGGGTGACGTTGATCTCGCTCATCACGCCATGACGGCGCCGACGCCGATGCCCGCTCGTCGCCACGCCGTTCATAGCCATCGAATGATCCTCACATGCGCTCGTCGATTTGCCGGGACAGGATCGCGGCAAATTCGTCGGCGAAGCCTTCCAGACGCTGGGCTTGCTTGTTCACCTCGGACGAGAATTTGTTATAAAAAATGGTCGCAGGGATGGCGGCAACAAGGCCGATTGCGGTCGCGAACAGGGCCTCGGCGATGCCCGGCGCCACCACGGCTAGCGAGGTGTTCTTCGATGCGGCGATCGACTGAAAGCTCGTCATGATGCCCCAGACGGTGCCGAACAGACCGATGAACGGGCCGGCGGAACCCACCGTAGCCAGTACGAGAAGGCGCCGCTCCAGCCGTTCGATCTCGCGGGCGATGGTCACATCCATCACCTTTTCGATACGCATCTGCAAGCCGGCAAAGGACTTGCTGTGGGTCTCGAAGCTGCGCTTCCATTCGCGCATGGCCGCCACGAATAGCGCCGCCATGGAGTGCGTCGGGTTAGACGATAGCGAGCGATAGAGCTCCTCCAGCGACTGACCCGACCAGAACGCCTGCTCGAACCGATCGGTTGCCTTCTTGGTGCGCGCGAACAGCACAAGTTTGTCGATGGCGATCGCCCAGACCCAGACCGAGCACACCAAAAGCCCGATCATGACGGTCTTAACGATCCAATGGGCCTGCCAAAACAGGCTGAAGATCGAAAGGTCGGAGGAGGTGAGCGGCAGGGCCGACTGCGCGATGTCGGCAGGATTCATGAACTCATCCTTTCGGCTGTCCGGCTCCCTTGGACGGCTGGGAACGGCATTTCGTCTCTGAACAAAGGGTATGACCCGCGACGCGCAAACCGAGTCCGCCGCCAACCCGACATTCCACGAAAATCAGGGTGCCCGTCACCGCAGGCACCGAAATCGACGCGAAACGTGACCAAACTAGGGCGCCAAAACCCTGATTTCCGGCATTTAGACAGCGCTGCTCATGGTTAAGGATTGGTTACTAACCGGTGCCTCGCGTGGACGAGTTGCACAACAATCCGCTCGAACGTCTCAACGTTGCTTGGTTATCGTAACCTTGGCGCAAGACACGGCTGGTATGGGTGTAGCCGCTCGCCCCGGACCGCACAGCGGTTGGGGACGCGCTAGGATGCACTGTGCATGTAGGGGTTCCCATGATCAAGCTGATTAAGCGTTTTGCGGAAGACAAATCTGGTGCAACGGCCATCGAATACGGTCTCATCGCGGCGGGCATCTCCGTTGCGATCATCGCCGTTGTGCAAGGCCTGGGCACCAACCTGAATGCCACCTTCACTAGCGTAGAGACAGCGCTCAAATAGTTCACGGCAAAGGCTCCGGCCCGTTGCCGGAGCCTTGCCTGGGCCTCTATTTCGTGCCGCGCGACCCGCCCATGGCGGCCCGTAGCGGTTTCGGGATCGGGCGCGCCCGGCCGTTAGAGACGAAGGCGACCCGTACCTGGGCCTCCACGAGCATCTCGTCGGCGCGCGTCACCTGCTGCTTCAGTGAGATGGATGCGCCCTTCACCTCGTCAGGCGAGGTGATGATTTCCAAGATGTCATTCATGCGTGCAGGCTTGAAAAATTCGATCTGCATCGAGCGCACCACGAAAGCGAAACCCGGCGCCTCGTTTTCGGTCTGCTCGAATAGCGCGCGCTGATCCGCGCCAAGCAGCCGCAGATAGTCCGTGCGGCCACGTTCCATAAAGCGCAGATAGCTGGCGTGATAGACCATGCCGGAGAAGTCGGTGTCTTCATAATAGACCCGCACCGGCAAGACATGGCTCCCGTCGCGGATTTCGCCGGCGAGATGCAGCCATTCAGTATCAGTCATCGCCGACGCCTCTTCAGGACAGCGCATCTTACAACTTCGTATCGTGACGGCGCGCTATGGACCCATTTTTCGCGATCGCATATAGGACGCTGGTGGATTTTCTCATTTATTGCAAAGGCTGAAATATGGATTTGGCGGCGAACAAGAAATTCAAACTACTTGGTCTGTCCGGAAGCATTCGCCGCGAATCTTACTGCCGGGCGGTTTTGCAGACTATTCAAGAAAAGCTGTCGGCGGACGTCGAGCTGACGATCTTCGGCCTCGAATCCATACCGCCCTATAACGAAGACGAGGACGACGACAACGATGCGCCGCCTGCCGTGCGCGCATTGAAGCGGGCCATTATCGAGAGTGACGGCATCATTGCCATCAGTCCGGAATACAACCACGGCATGTCGGGCATTCTGAAGAACGCGATCGATTGGAATTCGCGTCCGGGTTATGAATCCGTGCTGAAGGACAAGCCGGTTGCGGTGATGACCGTCTCCTCGAGTCCGAAAGGTGGCGTGCGGGCGCAATCACAACTGCACGATACTTTTTTGTCCACCGTGTCTCGCATCACGCCAGGACGGCAGGTCGCTATTGGCAGTCCGGGAAAGAAAATTACAAACGGCCGCGTGACAGATGAGAATACGCTCCTCATTCTCATGCGGGCAGTCGATGTCTTGATCGACGAAATATGCATGATCCAGCGTCGGCCACCGCGCATGGATACAGCCGCCGAAGCGCGCAAGCGGGCACCGAGGGTCCGCGGCGATTAAGCCCTTCGAGCGCCGGCTAGGTATAGCCTCCCTTGTAAGTTCCGGCCTGATAAAAACGCTGGCGCAGGGCAAATCTGAAAATACTTTATGGCCGGCAGCCACTTGGAAGCGGCTGATTATAGCCTCGACAAACTGCGTAGAACCCTTCTAAAAATGCGGCCGGGGCCGGTCACGAGGCTGCGCATGGATTACGATGTATTTTTCGCGGGTGCGCTGGCCCAGCTTCGGGATGAGCGGCGCTATCGAGTATTCGCCGATCTCGAGCGGATGGCGGGGCGTTTTCCCCACGCTGTGTGGCACTCGCCGAACGGCCCGCGCGAGGTCGTCATCTGGTGCTCTAACGACTATCTCGGCATGGGCCAGCATCCGAAAGTCCTTGGCGCACTGATCGAGACTGCGACCCGCGTGGGGACTGGAGCGGGCGGCACGCGCAACATTGCCGGCACCAATCACCCGCTCGTGGAACTTGAGCGCGAGCTTGCAGACCTGCATCGCAAGCAGGCAGCGCTGGTTTTCACCTCCGGCTACGTATCCAACGAGACCGGCATCGCCACTCTCGCCAAGCTCATCCCCAACTGCCTGATCCTCTCCGACGCCTACAATCACAACTCGATGATCGAAGGCGTGCGGCAGTCCGGCTGTGAAAAGAAAATCTGGCGGCATAACGACGTAGCTCATCTGGAGCAGTTGCTGGCGGAAGCAGAGCCCGGAAGACCAAAACTGGTTGTCTTCGAGAGCCTCTATTCCATGGACGGCGACGTCGCACCCATCCAGCGCATCTGCGACGTCGCTCAGCGCTATGGCGCGCTGACCTATGTGGACGAGGTGCATGCGGTGGGCATGTATGGCCCGCGCGGCGGCGGCATTGCCGAACGCGAGGGCGTAATGGGTCGCGTGGATGTCATCGAAGGCACGTTGGCCAAGGCATTCGGCTGCCTTGGCGGCTATATCGCGGGCAGCGCTGCACTTATCGATGCGATCCGTTCCTATGCGCCGGGCTTCATCTTCACGACTGCCCTGCCGCCCGCCATATGCGCGGCCGCCGCTGCCGCGATCCGTCACCTTAAGACGTCAAGCTGGGAGCGCGAGCGCCACCAGGAACGCGCCGCGCGCGTCAAAGGCGTGCTCACCGAGGCCGGGCTGCCGGTGATGCCGAGCGAAACGCATATCGTGCCGGTGATGGTCGGTGATCCGGAAAAATGCAAAGCCGCTTGCGATCTCCTGCTCTACGAGCACGGGATCTACATTCAGCCAATCAACTACCCCACCGTCCCCCGCGGCCGCGAGCGGCTGCGGATTACGCCCTCGCCCTATCATGAGGACGCGTTGATCGACACGCTCGCCGAAGCGCTTGTCGACGTATGGCAGCGGCTCGGACTGCCGCTCAGAAGCCGCGCGCTGGCGGCGGAATAGGCGTTTCCGACCGGCGTCAGCCCAAAAAGCCGACCAAGAAGCCGAACGTGTCCTCGGCGACCATGGCGTTGCTCAGCAAGGGCACGAACGGCGCTGAGCACAGGAGACCGATTCCGGACCAGAGGGCCGGAATGGCAATGTCCGACACACTAATTGACTGAAGGGAGCGAGAGGCTCGCTCCGCGATGGGCCTTCCGTAACCTGCGGAATGGTTGGTCTGTCCGATTGTCTCAACATGCATTGTCGTCTCCTGAGCGGAACGAGTGCCCTACTCGCCACGTCTGACGCGCAGACGTAGCGGCAAGGAATGTTGAATTTTGGATGAGACAGTGGGGCGCCACATCAACCAATCGGTTGATACCGGCTAAATTTCTGCAGCCCGGGCGGCATTGGCGGCGAATGTTGCCGGATTTCCAGCCCCAATAGGCGCTTGGCCCTCGAATACGATCTCCGGTAGTGATATCGTTCCGCGTCTCGCGGCTGCCGCAGGGTCGTTGAAGCCGGTAATACGCGAAGACGGGGGCATCGTGAACGAAGCCGAAGAGATTTCGCTGCTCATCGGCAATATTTATGATGCGTCGCTCGATTCAGCGCTGTGGCCAGATGCTTTCGATGGCATTCGCGATTTTCTCGGCGGCTCAACCGCAAGCCTTATTTCACAGGATGTCATCGCAAAAACCGTGGAAATTCATTTCATGCTGGGCCACGACCGAGAGTTCGTGGACCTGTATCTCGAAAAATACTTCAAAATAAACCCATTACTTCCGACGGCGATGTTTTTCGATATCGAACAGCGGCACGTGTTTCTCGACGTGCTTCCTCGAGAGGAGTTCTGCCGGACCCGCTTCGCCCGGGAGTGGGTCGTTCCACAAGGCATTTGCGACCTCGTGTTATCCAATCTGGAAAAGTCGCCGACCGGCTGCACCAGCTTGATAGCGATGCGGCGTATGGACCATGGCTTTTTCGATGATGACATTCGCCGTCGGTTTAGCCTGATCGTTCCACACGTCCGCCGCGCACTGCTCATCGGCAAGGTGATTGACGTCCACAAGGTCAAGGCCGCGGCGCTCGCCGACAGCCTCGACACCCTCGCCTCCGGGATGTTTATCGTCGATGCTACGGGACGTATTGTTCACGCTAATGCCAGCGGCTATGCCCTACTGGCCGAGGCGAACGCCGTCCGTGCGCCCAGCGGTCGGCTCGGCGCCTCCGATCCGGCGGCGGACCAGGTCTTGCTCGACATCTTTACGGCAGCCGGTGGCGGCGATGCCGCGCTCGGCAAGAAAGGCATTGCGGTGCCGATCATGGCGCGCGACGACCAACGCTATGTCGCCCACGTTCTGCCGCTCACGTCGGGGGCGCGACGCAAGGCCGGGGTTTCTTACGGCGCGGTCGCGGCAGTATTTATTCGCAAGGCTGCGATCGATTTGCTGTCCCCGCCGGTGGCTATTGCCCAACAGTTTCAACTGACCCCGGCGGAGCTTCGCGTGCTTTTTTCCATCGTTGAGATCGGTGGCGTGTCCGAGGTCGCGGAAGTACTCGGGATCGCCGAGGCAACGGTCAAAACACATCTGCAGCGCCTCTTTCAGAAAACTGGCACCGGCCGCCAAGCTGATCTAGTCAAGCTGGTCGCCGGCTATTGTCTAGCGCCCTAGGCTGTATTTCATTGCTGCGGCTTCCGACGGATTGCAGAAAGCCAACGGGAGATAGGTTGTGGCTTCACAAGCTAGTCGGGCGGTTTGTTATCGCCGCGGGCGATCAGGTGCGCCAACAGCGGCAGCGATAAGGAGACGATAAGGTAGCGTGCAAGTTGGTGCGCGCCAACAAAAACCGGATCAATATTCAGCGATAGCGCGAGCACCATCATCGTATCCTGCGCACCCGGCGAAAAGGCGATAACAAGATCAGCGATCCGGCTGGGCGCAAGGTTCGCGACGGCGAGCACAAACAGCGTCGCAATCGCGATGGCGACGGCGAATGAGCCCAGCGCGGCGCCAAGATAAGCAACCAACATCCGCACGGGAGTGTTGGCAAAACGGGCGCCGGTTGTCGCTCCCAGCATCACGATGGCAGCACTTGCAACCCACCAGGGCAGCGCCGCGTGCACAATTTCAGTGCCGTGAAGAATGCCGGAGCCCAGCATGGCGCCGAAGATCATACCCGCCGGAAAGCGGAGCCAGTGAAGTGCCAGAGCGGTAAAAGTGGAAACGCCCACCAGCAAGGCAACTTCCCAAAAGGAGGCGCCGAATGTCGGCATCCCTAGCGTCGCGGTCGGCGAAGCAGCCAACCCAAACAAGGCTAGGCCCGCCGGGATGCCAAGCGTCAAGAAGACGACCCGTACGGTCTGCACGATCACAACGGCGCGCAGATCGGCTCCGTTTTCGGCCGCGAGAACGATGACCTGTGCTTGTCCGCCCGGACTGCCGCCGAACAAAGCCGAAAGCATGTCCCAACGGTGAACCAGCCGCAGATAGGACATCGTCCCCAACGTCATGCAGATCGTCGATATCGAGATCAGCGCGATGCTGATGGGCCAGTCGACGATGCCGTGGAGAGTCCGCGGCGTCACCACCGCGCCGAGTGAAATGCCAATGAGCACGAAACCGGCGCGCGCGAGCGGCGCGGGAATCAATAACGGCCGTCCCGCGAGAGCAGCAATCGCCACCGCGAGCACGGAGCCGGTGATAAGCGCAGCGGGAAAGCCCGCCCAAATGAACAGCAGCGCACCCACGGTTGCAATCGACAGCGTTTCCGCGACGCGGGCCAAGATGCCGTAGTTGAAATTCGAAAAGGCCATGGAGAAGTTCCGGCCAGTAGGAGCGTGGCGGGGAATTGGCGCGTGCTTCGATCAATGCCAGGGGATCATCGTGGACGTCAACGGCAGGACAGATGGTCCCTATGCAGCGGAAGTCCCGGCTGGAGCGTCACCTGGAGTAGATGCGCGGATCGCTAAACACAATGCGCACAAGATCGGCTGCGTTCTTCGCGGCGAGCTTGCCCATGATGCGGGCGCGATGAACTTCGACGGTGCGCGGACTGATGCCGAGCTTGCGGCCAGCCTCTTTGTTGGAGGCGCCGCTTGCGATCTGATGGAGCACCTGGCGCTCGCGAGGGGTCAATAAATCCTGGCGGGAGAATTGCTGAGGGAGGATATTGTCAGCGTTATGTACTGCTCGGTTCCGCAGGATGATGATGAATTGGCGGCCTTCCCCCATCGTTATTTCGACTGTTGAAAGTTCAATCCGAAAGATTGTGCCGTCCCGGCGGCGCGCGCTCACCTCGCCATCGTGACTTCCGGACTCTTTGGCATCCACACGACTACCATTGCCAACAGACCGGTGCTGCTCCCCGCCCACTTCCAGCGGCAGGATCGTTGTAACGCTCGCACCAAGTATCTCGGCCGCCGTGAAGCCAAACAGGGGCTCGCACGGCTTGCTGAACATCAAAATGCGTCCGCGGTGATCGACAATGATGATGCCGTCGCCGGGCACATCCAGCATATCGGCTAACTGGGCTGGGGCTCGCAGGGCGGCAGATCGCTGTGCTTCGATGACACACCTCCGAATCACTTGGTTGTATTTTACACTATTTCACGTATAAGTAGCGATGATCCGAGCGTCGCCGGCAAATAGCGCCGCAATGGACAAGCTCTTATGATCTGTGTTGACCTTCAGACGGATTGAGGTCCCTGCGGGCCTTGCGTTCCGGGTGAGCCCTTATGCTGCAAGGCTGGGCCGTTATCGCCGTCGCCCTAGGCTACATCGGACTTCTGTTCGTTGTGGCGAGCTATGGCGACCGTCTGCGGAAGTTAAACCGCCGGACACGCTCCAGGCTGTTGATCTATCCGCTCTCCCTGGCGATCTACTGTACGTCATGGACGTTTTTTGGATCGGTCGGACTTGCGTCGCGCACCGGTTTCGACTTCCTCACGATCTATGTCGGCCCGCTGCTGATGATCGGGCTTTGCTCGCCACTTATCGTTCGCATCGTGCGCTTGGCGAAGGCGCAGAATATCACCTCGATCGCCGATTTCATTGCGGTGCGCTATGGCAAGAGCCAAGCAGTAGCGGCGATTGTCGCAACTATCGCCATTGTCGGCACGGTTCCTTACATCGCATTGCAGCTCAAAGCCGTGTCGTCGTCGCTTGGCACCATCCTCACCCATATCAGCACCCATTCGACGGTACTGCAGCCGATCCCCGCCGACATGGCCCTGTTTGTGGCGTTGTCGATGGCGGCCTTTGCCGTGCTGTTCGGCGTCCGCCACGTAGACGCGACCGAACACCAGCATGGTTTGATGCTGGCGATCGCAGTGGAATCGATCGTCAAGCTGCTGGCCTTTCTCACCGTCGGCATATTCGTGACTTTCTGGATGTTCGACGGCCCGGTCGCGCTCTTTACCCAAGCCATGGAAAGACCGGCAACCGCGGCGGTGCTGACAGGTCAGTCCAGTATCGGCACGATCTTAGCGATGACGTTTCTGTCGCTAGTCGCCGTAGTGCTATTGCCCAGACAATTCCATGTCACGGTCGTCGAAAATGACAATGAAGCCGAGATCAAGCGTGCCGCCTGGCTTTTCCCGGGCTACCTGCTGCTGATCAATCTCTTCGTTGTTCCCATCGCCCTTGCAGGCTTGCTGACTTTCCCTGCCGGCCAAATGGACAGCGACATGTTCGTGCTGGCGCTACCGCTTGCCGCCGGCTCCGACCTAATGACTCTGGTTGCTTTCGTCGGCGGATTGTCGGCGGCGACAGCCATGGTGATCGTCGAATCGGTTGCGCTTTCCATCATGGTTTCCAACGACATCGTGATCCCGTGGGTATTGAAGCGCCGCGAGACGCTTATCGCCGGTCGCGAGGACGTAGGAGCAAAGGTTCTGGCGGTGCGCCGGATTGCTATCTTCGTCATTCTGTTTCTGGCTTATCTGTATTATCGCTTGGCAGGAGATGCACAGCTCGCGTCCATCGGTCTGCTGTCCTTCGCAGCAGTGGCGCAGCTTGCGCCGGCGTTTTTCGGCGGCCTGGCTTGGCAACGTGGCACCAGCCGCGGCGCTATCGCGGGCATGACCGCCGGCATCGTGGCCTGGGGATATACACTGCTGCTGCCGAGCTTCGCCGACAGTGGGATCATCGGTCTTGGCATCCTGACGGAAGGCCCCGTCGGGCTCGCCTTACTCCGGCCGCAAGCCTTGCTAGGTCTCGACCTACCTCCCCTCCTCCATGGCGTTATCTGGAGCCTCGGGCTCAACATCCTTGCTTACATGGCTTTTTCCCTTGGTAGGATGCCGGCTTCGGTCGAGCGGCTGCAGGCTAATCTTTTCGTGCCTTCGCAGCTAACGCCCGTATCGCCCAGTTTCCGCCGCTGGCGTTCTTCGATATCGGTTGAAGAGTTGGCCGCGACAGTGGCTCGTTATCTCGGCGAAGAGCGCACCCGCATCTCCTTTGAAAGCTTCGCCGCAAACCGCAGAATCAGTCTCAAGCCAAATGCAGAGGCTGACTTCGAGCTGCTGCGCTACGCCGAGCATCTACTCGCCTCCGCGATCGGCGCCGCCTCTTCGCGCCTGGTGCTGTCGCTGCTGTTGCGCAAGCGCACGCTTTCCACCAAGGCGGCATTGAAGCTTCTCGACGACGCCAATGCCGCCATTCACTACAATCGCGAAGTCCTGCAAACCGCGCTTGACCACGTACGCCAGGGCATCGCGGTGTTCGACAAGGATCTGCATCTCGTCTGCTGGAACAGGCAGTTCGGCGAGATTCTTGATCTGCCTCTCGATTTCACCCGCGTCGGCGTCGCGTTGAATGAGATCCTGCGTTTCAACCTCGAAAAGGACGAAACCAGCGACGAGCCTATTGAAAATATCGTACGCGCACGGCTTACCCGCTATCTGTCGAGCACAGAATCCTTCCTTGAGCGTTTCGTCGAACGTGGGCTTGTCATCGAGGTGCGGGCGAACAGGATGCCGGACGGCGGCACCGTTACCACCTTTACCGACATGACGCCGAGCGTGGAAGCGGCCGATGCCTTGGAACGGGCCAATGAAAACTTAGAGCGCCGAGTACGCGAACGCACTGAGCAGCTGACGCGGCTCAATGCGGAGCTTGCGCGAGCCAAAGGCGAGGCCGAAGAGGCTAACATATCCAAGACGCGCTTTCTCGCGGCGGCGAGCCACGATATTCTGCAACCCCTCAACGCGGCACGGCTCTACATTACCAGCCTGACCGAGCGGCAGAGTGCCGGGGAGGATGCGCGGCTAGTCGGCAACATCGACGCGTCGCTTGAAGCGGTAGAAGAAATTTTCGGCGCCCTGCTCGATATTTCGCGGCTCGACACGGGTGCGCTCAAGCCGGAGATCGTCAGTTTTCGCATCGATGAACTGCTGCGGCAAACAGAGGTGGAGTTTGCACCCTTGGCGCGTGAGAAGGGTCTGGAGCTTCGCTTCATTCCCTGCTCGCTGACGGTGCAATCGGACCGTCGTTTGTTGCGTCGGCTAATTCAGAACCTCATATCGAATGCAATAAAATACACGCCCACAGGATGCGTGCTGGTTGGATGCCGGCGTCGGCGCGGACGGCTGCGTATCGACGTGTGGGATACCGGCCTCGGCATTCCCGCGTCGAAGAAACGCGAGATTTTCAAGGAGTTCCATCGCCTTGATCAGGGAGCAAAGGTCGCGCGCGGCCTTGGTCTCGGCTTGTCGATCGTCGAACGCATCGGAAGGGTGCTTGACCACAAAATCGAACTCAACTCCGCGGTCGGACGCGGTTCGCGGTTCTCGGTCGAACTTCCGCTTGCAGCGGCTGCCACGAGTAGCCCCGCTCAAATGGAGATAACGCACATTGATTCCAGGCAGCTTGCCGGTACGGTTGTTCTCTGCATCGACAACGACCTCACCATTCTGGACGGCATGAAGACGCTGCTGGAGGGCTGGGGTTGCCGGGTATTCAAGGCACCCGATTTAGCGACGGCTATCGCTACCGTCGCCGAGACTAAGATCCCACCCGACGGGCTGCTGGTTGATTATCATCTCGACAACGGCAACGGCATCGATGCCGTTGTCGAGTTGCGCCGGCGTTTCGGGGAGGACTTACCTGGCATCCTCATTACGGCGGACCGCAGCCCGCGCGTGCGCGCGGAAGCTCGCGCCTACGACATCGAAGTGCTCAACAAGCCGGTGAAACCCGCAGCGCTGCGGGCGCTGCTGGCACAATGCCGTGTGCGCCGCGTTGCAGCCGCGGAGTGATGGCAGAAGGAATCAGGAAAATAGTTCAACCAACCAATGGCGCCGTCTGCGGCCAATAACCGACTTCGATCTTCGCTGCCGCGATCACCGCCTGGGTGCGGCTTTCAACGCCAAGCTTCTGCAGAATGGCCGAGACGTGAGCCTTCACGGTGGCTTCAGAAACCGCGAGTTCATAAGCGATCTGTTTGTTGAGCAAGCCCTCGGACAGCATCATCAGCACGCGCACTTGCTGCGGTGTCAGCGTCCCAACTTTGGCGATCAGCCCGGCGGCCTGCTTATCCGCTCCGAGGTTGAGGTCGACCTCCGGCGGCGTCCATATCCCGCCTTCGAGCACGCGTGTCACCGCCACGCGCATTGGTTCAACGCCAAGCGTTTTTGGGATGAAGCCAGAGGCGCCGAAATGCATGCACCGGCGAATGACCGAGGGATCGTCATTGGCCGAAACGACGACCACCGGGACGCCGGGATATTGGGCGCGCAGGCATACCAGGCCGGAAAACCCTCGCACACCTGGCATCGTAAGATCGAGCAGGATGAGGTCCACCTCCCCGTCTTGTTCGAGTACCTCGGTGACCTCGTCGAGGCTTCCTGCCTCCACTATGTCCAGGTGATCGAATAGCCCGGACAGTGCCTCGCGCAACGCTCCGCGGAACAACGGGTGGTCATCCGCGATGACCACCCGATACAGGCTGGAGCCGTTCAAGCTCGGAACGTTGTTCCGCTCACGCGATAGAAACGCCATGTCGGGTAGCTTACATTGTTTTCGGGGATTGTGCAGCCCACCAATAGAGAGCGGGTACCGCTAGCGTTGGCGGCTTCCGACAAACTGAAGGGTCACCTCGCGGCGATGAGGGCGGGTGCGATGTTCGACGAGGTAGATGCCCTGCCACGTTCCCAATCTTAGTGACCCCTGCATCACCGGAATATGGAGCGATACACCGGCAAGCATGGCTTTCACATGCGCGGGCATGTCGTCTGGACCTTCCGCATCATGGATCCAGCCGGCGTTGTCGGGGGCGAGGCGTCGCAGCGCCGTTATCAAGTCCGTTTGCACCTCTGGATCGGCGTTTTCCTGAATAACGAGAGAGGCCGAGGTGTGCCGCAGATATAGAAATAGTGTGCCGTCGGCGGCGCCCGCCTCGCCGATAAAGCCCTTGGCATCAGTCGTAATCTCGGTAAAGCCCTCACCCGGCGTTTCGATCGTCAGCGTCGCCGAGGCGATGAGTTGCGGTGTCGCAGCGGTGATAGCGGAAAGGCGTGGCGTCACGAGCAGCCTCGATATGAGTGAGATGGACAGCTAAGCTTTATTCAGCACGTCCTTTTTGCAGTTTAGCGACCATGTCCACGAGCCGACCCCAAAGCTTCTCGGCAAAGGTGCGCACCCGTTCGAAATTGGCATCGTTGGGCAACTTGGAAGCCGGCTTGTCACCTTGAGCCGGCGGCGGCGGCGCCGCCGGCTTAACGCCGCTAGGCAGCGATAGCCCTGGAGTCAACAAATCCTTCTTCAGCGCGGCGTTTTCCTCCTGCAACCGCGCGATCTCATTCTCATAAGCGCTGCGATCTTCCGGAACCAGCTGACAGGCCCAGCCCACCGCGCGTTTGCTGCAAAACGACACTTTGCCGGTTCGATTATCGAGCCGCACATAGCCGTCCTGCACTCGGCTGAAAGTATAGCGGCTGTCGAGGTCATTTCCCGGCCCGCTTTCCGCAGACGGCTTCTCACCCAACGGCGTTTCCGCCGGGGCAGTCTGGGCAAGAGGGCTTTCCGCCGGCACCTCCTGCGCGCAAGTAGGCGCTGTCGCGACGATGAGGCCGCTGAGGACCAAAATCATGCGGATCATTTAAAATTCCTCCGCGTTCGCCGCGTATATCCGGTACCGGCTTTTGCCCCAAATATCATCCTGCGGCCGCATGCAGAACCACCGTGGCGAAAGTCGCGAAACAACGTCAAACGCAGAATCCGCCAACCGCTTGATTCTCTTGTGAATTCATCACGTTAAGCTTGGACTGCGATTCTTGACTTGGATAAACCCTCTCAGTATGGTCCGCGCGGCTTTGAGGAGCGGGATGCCTCGATTGCTTGAAGTGCGGGTGTCGAAAGCATGGCTGACGGCGCGCGCGACAAGGGTGATCACGGCAACTCTTCCGCTGACGAGGCCGCTCTCTCCGCGAGGCTCCAGCGTCTCGGCGAACGGCTCGGTCAACATACCGGCCGTCCTATCGACAAGGATCGCGGTGCTTCTCCGGCCGCCGATCCTTCGGCGATGGCGCGCGGCTTTCGGCTCTCGACCGAGCTTGTCGCAGGCGTGCTGGTCGGCGCGGGGTTAGGCTGGCTGCTCGATCGCTGGCTTGGCATTTCGCCTTGGGGGCTGATCGTGTTTTTGTTGCTGGGCTTTGCCGCGGGCGTGCTCAACGTGATGCGAGCGGCGGGTGTAGGTGGCGGGCCGAGAGGCCCTAATTAGGCAGTTGTGCGGTCATGGGCGATCCGATCCATCAATTCGAACTGAAGCGGCTGTTCACGTTGGGCCATATCGGCCCCTACGAGATCATCTTCACAAATTCCGCGCTGTTCATGCTGATTGCGGTCTTGGTGATCGCGGCGCTGATGCTGATCCCGACCCGCGGGCGCGCCTTGGTCCCGGGCCGCACGCAGTCGATGGCGGAGATTTCCTACGAGTTCGTCGCCAACACCATCCAAAGTACCGCCGGCAAGGAAGGGATGAAGTTCTTTCCGCTGGTCTTTTCGCTATTCATGTTCATTCTGATCGTGAACCTCTTGGGCCTCCTGCCCTACGGATTCACCGTAACCAGCCACATTATCATCACCGTCGCATTGGCCTTGCTCGTGTTTGTGACGGTCCTGGTCTATGGCTTCTGGAAGAACGGCCTGCGCTTTTTCAAGCTATTCGTACCGAGCGGCATCCCGATTTACATCCTGCCGCTAATCGTCTTCATCGAGGCGCTGTCGTTCCTGTCCCGACCCATCTCCCACAGCGTGCGCTTGTTCGCCAACATGTTGGCCGGACATATCACGCTGAAAGTCTTCGCCGGCTTCGTCGTGATGCTCAGCGCCTTCGGCATCACCGGATGGCTTGGCGCCGTGCTGCCGTTGTCGCTCGTGGTTGCGCTGACGGCGCTGGAACTGCTGGTGGCCTTCCTGCAGGCTTACGTCTTCGCCATCCTTACCTGCATCTATCTCAATGATGCCATTCACCCCGGTCACTAGACCTATCCAACCTGAGGAGCGTTTCATGGATCCCGTTGCTGCGAAAATGATTGGTGCCGGTATTGCCTGCATCGGCATGGGCGGCGCTGGCGTCGGCGTCGGCATGATCTTCGGCCAGTATCTCGCCGCAGCCGTGCGCAACCCGTCGGCCGCCCAGGGCCAATTCGGAAACCTGATCTTCGGCTTTGCCGTGACCGAGGCGCTCGGCATCTTCTCCCTGCTGATCGCGCTGCTGCTGTTGTTCGCGCTCTGATCGATGGCGACAACCGCGCATACCGAAGCCCCCGAAGGAGGCCACAAAGGAGCGTTTCCGCCCTTCCAGGCGGAAACCTTTGCCTCGCAACTGGTATGGCTCGCGATCACGTTTACTCTGCTCTACCTGTTGGCAGCAAAGATCGTGTTGCCTCGCATCGGCGGCATCATCGAAGCCCGGCGTGCCCACATCGACGACGATCTTGCCGAAGCCAATCGGCTAAAGGCGGAGTCCGACGCCGCAATCGCGGCGTATGAGAAGTCGCTGGCTAATGCGCGCGCACGCGCGCAGGCGCTCGCCAACGAGACGCGGGAGCGCCAGGCAGTCGAGGCGGAGAGAAACCGCAAGCTCTTGGAAGAGAAGCTCAATGCCAAGCTTGCCGAGGCGGAGAAAACGATTGCCGCGACCAAGACCGCCGCCATGGCAAACGTACGCGGTATCGCCAGCGAAGCTGCTTCGGCCATTGTCCAACGGCTTATCGGGTCTGCGCCCTCCGCTGACGCCTTGAACGAAGCCGTCGCCGACGTGCTCAAACGCTGAGGAACGGACCATGTTCGATGCCGAATTCTGGGTCGCGGTTTCCTTCGTCATCTTTGTTGGTATCCTGATCTATGTCGGCGTCCATCAAAAAGTCACAGCGGCGCTCGACGAGCGGCAGGCGCGTATCAAAGCCGAACTGGATGAGGCCCGTCGTCTGCGCGAAGAGGCAGCGGCGCTGCTCGCCCAATACCAATACAAGCAACAAGAGGCGGAAGGCGAGGCTCAGGTTATCATTGCCAACGCCAACGCCGAGGCCGAGCGGATGGCAGAGGACGCCAAGGCCAAGATGGAGGAGTTCGTCGCGCGCCGCACCAAGATGGCCGAGACCAAGATAGCTCAGGCAGAAGCTCAGGCACTCGCCGACGTCCGCGCCGCCGCCGCCGAAGCCGCGGTGGCCGCCGCCGAAAAAATCCTACTTCAGTCAGCCAAGGGTAAGGTAGCCGACGACCTGCTCGCGAGCGGGATCGAAGACGTCAGGAAAAAGCTGAACTAGGGCGCGAATTAACGTGAAACGGCCGTGCTAGACTAAATTTCTTGTTTATAAGTATCGAATTCCGTGTTTTCCCCAATATACCTGCCGCGAGTATTCCGGGCCGTTTTTCATCACAGTCTTTGATTATCGATTCGCGCCCTTTATGATTCGCAAAACGATTCGCCAAAACGACCGGGGGGTCGGTGTCCGTGCTGGACCGAACATCGGGGGGAACCGATGGTCATCTTCGATTGTAATGGCGTACTTGTCGACAGCGAGCGGATGGCGGCGGCCGTCCTCGCGGAGGAATTTACACGCGCGGGCTTCTCGCTGACTCCAGAGATCGTGGCGCGCTATTTCACCGGCCGCCGGCCAGCCGACATGTTTGCCGCAGTCGAGGCGGCGACGCGGCGGAAACTGCCGCCGAATTTCACCGCGCTTGTTGCCGACGCGACGCTGCGACGCTTTCGCCTTGAGTTGCGGGCGACCGCACACATGGCTTACGCCTTGACATGGTTGCGCGGACCAAAATGCGTCGCGTCGTCTTCGACACTCGATCGCATCAGAGTCAGCTTGGAAACCACCGGCTTGCTTCGCTTCTTCGAGCCTTATCTCTTTTCAGCCAGCGACGTGCCGCACGGCAAGCCCGCACCCGATCTTTTTCTCTACGCCGCCGAGAAACTGCGCGTAGC
Organism: Alphaproteobacteria bacterium; assembly: GCA_034668785.1. GTDB lineage: Bacteria > Pseudomonadota > Alphaproteobacteria > Rhizobiales > Xanthobacteraceae > CANKHA01. The sequence goes on along the minus strand of JAXDOS010000029.1, from coordinate 5,624 downwards.
GCCGGCAGACTGCATCGTGGTCGAAGATTCCGCCGCTGGGGTCGCTGCCGCTCATGCGGCTGGAATGACGCCGATTGGCTTCGTCGGCGGCACCCATGCTGATGCTAGTACCGGGGCAAAACTTAGGGCTGCTGGTGCACGGACAATCATCGCCGACATGCGTGCGCTGAAAAGCACCATCGTCGCGCTACGCGGCTGGTAGGCCTCACTTCATAATTGAGCAGACGAGGCCGCGTCAGCGTGCGCGCGCGGGCCTCAGTGCAGGCTTGGGCGCGGGTTTCCTTGCTGGCTGTTGCTTCTCTCCGACAGCGTCGAAGCCCACGTAGACCACGTAAGACTCAAGATCGTCGCCCTTCGGCACCGGAAACGCGATGTCCTCATCGATATGAGTGAAAGCGACATTCGTTTGCCCGTTGGCGATCGTTACCGGCACTTTATAAAACTTGGTCATGATGGTTTTTGGTTCCGGCCCTTCGTGGACGACGGCATAACGCAGGGGCACGTCGAGTTTGCCGGGACCGCCAGCAGGTCCGAGAATGATGCGGCCCTGAACGCCGACCTTCATTCTCATGGTCCCCCCGGCAACCCTACATTGGCGGGCCATCTGCCCAATGGTCCCCTGATAGCGCAGAGCCAACACGGAGGAACCGCCGCCGCCCGGCGGAACGGTGAGAGTCGAAGCGCCCTGCCTGACATCGATGCCGGGGCACTCCACGTTGTCCGTCCCGCCGCCAACCGGAGCTTCCACTCCGGTGCTGCCCATGAAGAAATCGCTTATGTCGTTCGCCACTAAGAGGCCACCGCCTCCCGGAGAATTCGAGGCCGCGCCGCTCGATGCCGGGGCAGGACCGCCCGGTGCGGGAGCCGGGCCTGCCGAGGAACCTCCGAATAAACGGTCTGTGGAGCAGCCGGCCAACAAAGAACCAACTGTCAGTACGGCAACAACGGCCACATAGCGATGCGCGCGCGCCATTTTGCCAAATCGGGCAATATCCATATCTCAACTCGCCTTCAGCTGATCCTATATCCGCGCTTATAACAGCCCAACCATGGCTGCCCCAAGGCCTGCCGCGATCTGGTTAAGAGCGCGGCGCGACCTTGACCCGCGCATAAAGCAGATGGTCCTGCCACGACCCGTTGATGCAGAGATATTCGCGGGCATAGCCCTCGCGGGCGAAGCCGGTCTTTTCCAGTAGCCGAATGGAAGCAAGATTGGCAGGGATGCACGCTGCCTCTACTCGATGCAGCTTCAATGTGACGAAGGCAAACGGAAAGACGGCACGCACCGCTGCGGTCATATGGCCGCGCCCGGCATAGCCAGCCCCCATCCAATAACCGAGGCTCCCCGCCTGGGCTACGCCGCGACGTATATTGGCGAGCGTCAGGCCGCCAACCAGTGCCCCATCTTCGTTGCGGAAGATAAAGAATGGGTAGGCTTGGTCACTGCGGTGATCCTCCGAATAGCGCTTCAGTCGCCGGCGGAAGGCGCTGCGGTTGAGATCGTCAGCCGGCCAAGTCGGTTCCCATGGCGTGAGGAAGTCGCGGCTTGCTTCCCGTAGTGCTGCCCATTCATCGAAGTCGGACATCTGCGGCGCGCGGAGAGTTACGCCCTCGCCGGAAATGGTGAGCGACGGTTCGGAGAAGCTGACTGCGCGAAAGAACGCCATGACTAAGGGTCAACCGACCTGAGGTTTATGCCGCCTCGCGGGAAAGACTGTCAGCGATCATCGCCACGGTTTCAAGCCCGGACCCGGGCCCGAGAACGGCGATGGCGGGCCTGCTGCGGCGGATCAGCTCACGACCCGCTGCCCGGACGCTCTCAACCGTTACCGCTTCGACTTTGGCAACGATTTCGGACAAAGGAATTGGCCGCCCAAAGATGAGCATCTGACGTGCAAGTTGTTCGACACGGGCGCGGGAGCTTTCCAGCGCCATCAGCAATCCTGCTTTCATTTGCGCTTTGGCGCGGGCGATCTCGGATTCGGTGATCGTCGCCGCGGTGGTTGCGATCTGATCCACAACGACCCGCATCAACTCGGAGGCGTTAGCCTCATCTGTGCCGGCATAAAGACCGAACATTCCCGTATCGAGGTAAGGCGCGTGGAAGCTGTAGATCGAATAGCAAAGCCCGCGATTCTCACGCACCTCCTGAAACAACCGCGACGACATGCCTCCACCCAGCACGCTGGTGAAAACCTGAAGGCTGTAAAGCCCCGGATCAAGCTGCGGTAACCCTTCCAACGCCATCGTGAGATGGACCTGTTCCAAATCGCGGGGTGCGATGTGCATACCACCGCCACCGAAGTGTGCCGGCTGCGGCACCGGAGCCGCCGGACCGTTAAAGCTGGCAAATCGATGCTCGACCTCGCGCACGACTGCACGGTGGTCGACGGCGCCTGCGGCAGCCACGACCATGTCCGGGGCCCGATAATTGCGCGACAGATAGGCGCGCAAGCCCGCCTCACCGAAAGACCGCACCGATTCCGGCGTCCCGAGTATCGATCTGCCCAATGGCTGCTTGGGGAATGCAGTTTCCTGAAGATAATCGAAAACAATATCGTCCGGCGTATCCTCGCTGGCGCCGATCTCCTGCACGATCACGTTCTGCTCGCGGCTGAGTTCGCCCGCCTCGAATGTAGGATCGGCCAGGATGTCGGAAAGCACGTCGAGCGCCAGCGGCACGTCCGCTCTCAACACGCGGGCGTAGTAGGCAGTCGTTTCCGCACTGGTCGCCGCATTGAGGTCGCCGCCGACCGCCTCGATCTCCTCGGCGATCTGCCGCGCCGACCGCCGCGAGGTTCCTTTGAAAGCCATATGTTCGAGCAAATGGGAAATGCCATGCTCGTCGGGGTGCTCGTCGCGGCTGCCGGAACCCACCCAGACACCGAGCGAAGCGGTTTCCAAATGCGGCATGGTCTCGGTCACGACGACCAGTCCCGATGGAAGACGCGTGACCTCGACACTCATGCTGCTGCTCCTTCGCGCGCGGCGCGGCTTGTCGCAAGTATGAAACGTTCGACAGCGACCTGATCGACCGGCAGTCGCGTGACGCGCTCGGGTTTCTTTGCGAGATCTACCAGCTTATCCGGCAGCGATGGGCGAATGCCGCAGGCCGCCTCAACCGCATCAGGAAACTTGGCGGGATGGGCGGTCGCGAGAGCGATCACGGGGATCGCCGGATCGTGGCTTTCTTTCTCGGCCACAGCAATACCGACCGCGGTATGGGGATCGACGCAATAGCCGGTTTCTTTCAGCACGGTGCGGATAGTGGCCGCGGTTTCCTCTTCGTCGGCGCGGTCCGCGGTGAACATGCTTTGGATTTGCGACAAGGCGGGGCCCGATATGGTGAAGCGGCGCGATTGCGCGAGCGAAGCCATCAGCGCCCGCACCGCCTGGGCGTCGCGGCCATAGGCTTCAAACAATAGCCGCTCGAAATTCGAGGAGACTTGAATATCCATCGACGGCGACGCCGTCGGCATCACGTCGCGCAACTCGTAAGTGCCGGCGGTCAAGGTGCGGACCAGGATATCGTTGACATTGGTGGCTACGAGGAGCCGGTCGATCGACAGCCCCATACGGCGGGCAACATAGCCGGCATAGACGTCGCCGAAGTTGCCGGTAGGGACGGCGAAGGCAACCTTGCGGTGAGGTGCTCCGAGCGCCACGGCCGCAGTGAAATAATATACTGCCTGGGCGATGATCCGCGCCCAGTTGATCGAGTTGACGCCGGACAGCCGCACCTGATCGCGAAAGGCATGGTGATTGAACAAAGCTTTCACCAGCGCCTGACAATCGTCGAAGGTGCCGTCGATGGCCAGCACATGAATGTTGTCATCGTCTACGCCGGTCATCATGCGCCGCTGCACCTCGGAGATGCGGCCATGAGGGAACAGCACCACAACGTCGGCCTGGGTCCGTCCGCGAAACGCCTCAACCGCTGCGCCGCCGGTATCGCCCGATGTCGCTACGACAATTGTCGTGCGCTGGCCGCTGGCCTTGAGCGCGTGATCCATCATCCGCGCGATAAGCTGCATGGCCAAATCCTTGAATGCCAAGGTTGGCCCGTGGAACAGCTCGAGCACGAATTGGCTGGGGCCGATCTGAACCAGCGGCGCGATCGCGGGATGATGAAATGATTCGTAAGCTTCCCGGATCATACGGGCGAGGTCAGCCTCGGCGATGGCGTCGCCAACGAAGGGGCGGATGACCTCGACCGCCACCTCGGCATAGGGCCGGCCGGCAAATCCGGCGATGGTCTGCGCATCGAGCCGGGGCCAGGATTCGGGCACATAGAGGCCGCCGTCGCGAGCCAGACCCGCAAGCATTACCTCGATAAAGCCGAGGGGCGGGGCCTCACCCCGGGTGGAAATATAGCGCACAGACCGATCCTCAAGAGCCCGGCTAAGCGTCGAAGCCGCCAGGGAGCTACCTTGTAACTCGTTGAATTTCCTAGAGTCCTGTACCGCGGCACGATGAGCTGCGATGTCTAGAGACTAATCGGAAGCCACGAGTTTCACAAGGAAGCGGTCATACGGCTGCGCGCCCAAAACCCGAAGACAGCAACCAGCGCGCCTGCGAGCCCGAACCATGTCACGGCATATTGAAGGTGGTTGTTCGGCAGGCTGACCTCAAGCGTTCCCGGCTTCGGCAGCCCGCCGGGCGGTACGGGCGCTTCCTGCTCCACATAGAACGGCGCCACGGCGCCCCACTGCTTGGCTTGGGCCATTGCGATAGGGTCGCGCGTGAACCATAGATTGCGGGAGGGATTGTCTGCCGGCGTGAACAGTCCCGGCGCTTCGGGCCAACGCAACACGCCGGCTATATCCATAGGCCCCGCGACGTGACCCTGCGCGCGTGTCTTCGGATCCTGGCGTCCTTCCGGGACAAAACCCCGGTTGATGACCACAACGCCGCCCCCAATTCTTGCCGGCGCGAATATCCAATACCCGGGCCCGGATATGTCAGGCCGAAACGCCGAGCCCGAGGTGTAGACCGGCGCTTCCTGGTCGCTGGAAATCTCCGCGCGAAAGGTAACGTGGCGGAATTCGTTTCCCGCCTGATCGAGGCCGCTCCATTGATCGGGCGGCGGCAAGGCGATCGGCGGCGCGGCCAGCCGGCGGGTCAGCGTGTCGATCAGCCCTTCCTTCCAAGCTTTGCGTTCAAGCTGCCAGACGCCGAGTCCGACAAGAACCACGAAGGCGGAGAACACCGTCAGACTCGGTATCAGCAAGCCGCGACGCCACGGCCCGGCCGATGCGTTCACAACTCGCCTCGCCGATCCAGCCGGCCTTCGGCAGCCTTGTGATGGAACTGCAAGGCAACGAGCAGCCCCTTCATCGATCGCAGCGGCAACAATGTCACTATCAGGATGAGCGGGCCCCACAGCACCGCATGGACCCAATAAGGCGGCTGGTAGAGCACCTCGACAATCAGTGCCGCGCCCACCACCACGAAGCCAGCGAAGAGGATAATGAACACCGCCGGCCCGTCACCGGCATCGGCGAAGGCATAATCGAGACCGCAGACCTCGCAACGCGAGCGCAGCGTGAGAAAACCCTGAAACATTTTTCCCTTGCCGCAGCGTGGGCAGCGGCAGGTCAACCCGGCGACGAAAGGGGATGGGG
>JAXDOS010000028.1:0-12547 GCA_034668785.1 Alphaproteobacteria bacterium | reverse complement strand
CGCTTCGAGCGCCACGCGATTGGCCGTCGCGCCCGCATAGATGCCCATGGGATGGCCGATCGTGCCGCCGCCGAACTGGAGCACGACGTCCTCGCCCAGATAGGTGACGAGCTGATGCATTTGGCCGGCGTGAATGCCGCCGGAAGCAACCGGCATGACTTTCTTCAGGCTGGCCCACGGCTGCTCGAAGAAAATGCCGTGCTGGAAATCCTGCGGCATATGCGTCTCGCGGCAGGTGTCGTAGATGCCACGGATCACATTTGGATCGCCTTCCAGCTTTCCGACCACCGTCCCGGCATGGATGTGGTCAACCCCGGCCATGCGCATCCATTTGGCGATAACGCGGAACGAAACGCCGTGGTTCTTTTGCCGGGTATAGGTGGAATGTCCTGCGCGATGCAGATGCAGGATCATGTCGTTTCTGCGCGCCCATTTCGAGATCGATTGGATCGCGGTGTAGCCAATGACGAGGTCGATCATGATGATCACGCTGCCGAGTTCCTTGGCGAACTCCGCGCGCTCGTACATGTCCTCCATGGTGCCCGCAGTGACGTTGAGATAGTGCCCCTTCACCTCGCCGGTCCGGGCGATCGCTTTGTTCACCGCCTCCATGCAATAAAGGTAACGGTCGCGCCAATGCATGAACGGCTGCGAATTGATGTTCTCATCGTCCTTGGTGAAGTCGAGCCCGCCAGCCAGCGCCTCATAGACGACGCGGCCGTAATTGCGGCCCGAGAGCCCGAGCTTCGGCTTCATGGTCGCGCCAAGAAGCGGGCGCCCATAGCAGTTCAGACGTTCACGCTCGACGACGATGCCGGTCGGCGGCCCCTGAAAAGTTTTCAAATACGCGATCGGAAATCGCATGTCTTCGAGACGGAGCGCCTTCAGCGGCTTGAAGCCGAAGACGTTGCCGATGATTGAGGCCGTCAAATTGGCAATCGAACCTTCCTCGAAAAGATCGAGGTCGTAGGCGATATAGGCGAAGTATTGCCCGGGCGTGCCGGGAACGGGATCGAGCCGATAGGCCTTGGCTTGGTAATGGGAATAGTCCGTCAGCCGGTCGGTCCAGACCACGGTCCAGGTCGCGGTTGAGGATTCGCCGGCGACCGCGGCGGCGGCCTCCTCGGGATCGACTCCGTCCTGAGGCGTGATCCGGAACACCGCCAGGATATCGCTATCCTTCGGTTCGTAGTCCGGCGCCCAATACCCCATCTGCTTGTATTGCAGGACGCCTGACTGGAAGCGTTTCTTCGCATCCGTGACCTTCGGATTAACCAGTTTGTTCATGGCCCGGAGTCCTCGTGCCGCTGCAGGAACTCAGGGGAGCATAGGGGTGGGCTGGAATAAGTAAAAACAAGATGTTTTTGTGATATAGACAAGCTATCCCTTGAGGATACTCCATGCGTCACGCCACGGTCCGCCAGCTCCAAGTCTTTGTTGCTGCAGCGAAATCTCTATCCTTCGCGCGGGTGGCGGAACAGCTTCATCTCACACCGGCAGCGGTATCCTTCCAGATCAAGCAGCTGGAATCGACCAGCGGCTTTCCGCTGTTCGAGCGGATCGGCAAAAAGGCTTCGCTCACCGAAGCCGGACGCTCGCTCCTGAGTTATGCCGAGATCGTCATGACCGCGTTACATGATGCGGATCAAACCATGCTGGCGCTCAAAGGCGGCTCCGCCGGCCACGTTTCCGTTGGGCTTGTCAGCACGGCCAAATACATCGTGCCGCACATCCTGGCGCGCTTTCGGTCGCTCTATCCGAGTGTCACCATACGGCTGCTCGATGGTAACCGGCGCGAAATTCTGAACTTCCTGGCCAACGGAGACGTAGATCTCGCTGTCATGGGGCGCCCACCCGAAGATTTCGACGTCGAGGCCCAAGCGTTCGCTCCGCATCCGACCGTGTTGATCGCGGCGCCGGCGCATCCGTTGGCAGAACGCTCCCGCATCCGCATAGCGGCGCTTGCAGGCGAGGCGTTCGTGCTTCGCGAAGACGGCTCGGGCACTCGATCGCTACTGTCGGCATTTTTTGAGGATGCGGCCTTCAAGCCGCGGGTCGCGATGACTTCAAGCAGCAACGAAACCATCAAGCAGGCAGTAATGGCGGGCATGGGGATCGCCGGGCTCTCTCGGCACACAATTGGACTCGAGCTTGCACTCGGCCTTCTCAAGGTTTTGCGCGTGGAGGGATGGCCGCTGATGCGTACCTGGTTTGTTGCTCATCGTCGGCGAATGCCGCTGATGCCGCTCCACGACCGGCTTCGGGATTTTTTCGTCTCGGAAGGTCCCAGCATCATTGCGGAGCTTGAACGCACCTACTCGGGTGCGGCATCGAAGCACGCGCACACAAACAGTCTGCTCAAGCGTTAACGGTACCCGCCGGGGGCCTAGATACGTCTCGCCTCAGCTTATGCATTACGTTCTCACGGCATGGAATCGGGAGCGGCCAGATTAACCGATAAGGTGCAGATGCCTGGAACTTGTATGGCTCGAACGCTCTCGGATATGCTCGCGACATTGGCGGGACTCAGCGCGGGCCCGTCTTACTGACAGCCGGTGCCTAGCAAGTGCCTAAGACTTGTGAGGAAGTGCGAGAAGTGCAGGTTTAGCGGTGGCGTAGTTCAATGGTAGAACGGTAGCTTCCCAAGCTGCATACGAGGGTTCGATTCCCTTCGCCCGCTCCACCCCATAGCTCCCCATAGATACCCTTGTGTGCAGGCGCATCAGGCTTTGCTTTCGGCGTCGGCTGACGGCTTGCTTAGTTTTTCAGCATTTCGGCAAGCGCAGTTTCGTAGTGATCAACAAATTGCGAAGGATCGAAGTCGGCGGCCTTGCTCTCTAGAAATCTCCCGACAGGCTGCGGAGCGTCAATTGCGCGGCTGCGGAGAAAGCGCGTGCTTGCATAAGTAGCGTCACAATCAGCCCGGCGATGCCCGATGCGGCCAAGATCATGGCGACGATAACGAATTGGTAGATGCCCGCGTAAACCGGACTGGCGCCGGACACCATCATGCCGGCCATCACGCCTGGTATCCACACCAAGCCGAGCGACTTCAGCATATCGAGACGAGGCAGGAGGCTGGCATAGACCGCACTCTGCACATAAGGCGCAACTGTCACGCTGGGTTCGGCACCGAGCGCCAAGCCCGCCTCAATCTGGCCCACGTGCGCAGTGACATCGGCCCTGAAGCGCTCTACCGACTGCGCGCAGGCATTCATCGCATTGGCGATGATCATGCTGCCGACGGGAACCAGCACCGCAATGTCGGCGGTGAGCGTTCCGGTGGCGAGCATCGCGGCGATGACGACGCCCGCCCCGGCGGCGATCGCATAGAAGGCGAGCAGCAGCGAACCCTTTATATCCTCGGCGCGGCGCGAGGCGGTTACTGCGGCCGCAAAGGTCATGGCCAGCAGGATGAGCACGCCCACCAGCAGATTGCCGTGCAGCAACACGGCAAGGACCATGCCCACAAACACCATCTGCACGAGCCCGCGCACCACCGCTATGGCCGTCTCGTGCTCGACGTGCACTCCAAAGCGGCGGCACATCAGCACCACCGCCGCGCAGAGCACAATCGACCCAGCCGCCTGGGCCATCCCCATGCCGATGTCGCCGTTCAGGTTGTTCAGTAAGTCAGCGATCACGTAACACCTCCTTCGTGGCACCTATCGTGACCAGCTTTCCGGATTCCAGGATCATTGTGCGATCGGCGATACGGTGAGCCTGCGCCGTATTGTGCGTGACGATCACACAGGTCATCCGCCGCTCGCGGATGATGCTCAGCAGCAGTTCCTCGATCCCTCGTGCTGAAAAATCATCGAGCGCCGAGGTGGGTTCGTCTAGCAAGAGTGTCTCAGGAGCGTTCGCCAGCGTGCGAGCCAGCGACACACGCTGCGCCTCGCCTCCCGACAGGTTGCTGACATCTCGCGCCTGGTACCCGGGCAAGCCGACGCGATCGAGCAGCGCGGCAATCTGCTCCGGTGAGACCTTCTCACCGCGCTGGCGCGGTCCGAACGCCACGTTCGCGGCGACCGTCCCGGGAAAGAGAAATGCGACCTGCATGACCATCCCGACCCGGCGTCGTAGTTTCTGGGGCGCCATGTCATGGTAGTCCCGGTCATTGAGCAGCACCGTCCCGCCCGTTGGCTCATCGAGGCGGTTAAGCAGTCGCAGGAAGGACGATTTTCCCGCCCCGCTCGGACCTACCACGGCGAGCACCTCGCCCTGCAGCACCTGCACGCTGATGTCATTCACCAACACCCTGCCGGCGACAGCACGGGTGAGATTCCTGCATTCGAGGATTACCCGACCTGAATTCGTGCCAGGATGCGGGTTGATGATCTTCGAATTATCGAGCACGGCTACGCTCATCGGTCCTTCTCGAATTTGATGGATGTCTTTGCGTCGGCTGCCTGAAGACCGAGCCGTTGCTTGGACGCACTTACCGAGGTCGCGAGCCGTGGATGGCGGCCGCGAATGCGGTAGACAGCGGCCGGTGGAACGTTAGCTAAGGTCCAGCCGAGGCGCGTCGCTTTCAGCCCGAGCCGGTCTAGCAATGCGCGTGGCACCGGGCACCGCGGGCCATAGGTGAATTGGTAGAACGCACCTTCGGGCCGCAAATGCCCGAAGGAGCCCTCTAGGATCGCGATCACCTTTTTCGGGGACATCGACAGCAGCGGCAATCCGCTCACGACGGCGCCCGCGCGTGCGCCGCCGAAAAGCTCGACATCCTTCAACCGCGCCGCGTCCATCCAGAGCGTTCGGGCACGCGGAAAGCGCAATTGCAGTAGGCGAGCGAAGTCGGAGCCGTATTCGACCAGGGCGAGGCTTTCTTCGGGGACGCCACGCGCGAGCAGTGCTTGGGTGAACACGCCGGTACCTGGACCGAGCTCTATGACAGGAGCCGTCGTCGGCGAAATCTCGGCCGTCATGGCATCGGCCAGCACAGAGCTTGAAGGCATGACAGCTCCGACGCGCACTGGAGCAGCTACCCAGGAACAGAAAAAACCGACGAAATCGGCGACCGTGTGGGTCAACATGACGCTCATTCCTGCTTGGTGATGAGAGGGATACAGCGAGTCCGCCTCTTACCGGCATCAGTGCCTATTGCCGCCAGAGACGGGATTGCGCTGGAAATATCCTTCGAGGACATCGACGACTTCGAGCTGCATTTTTGCGGCGAATTTCACACCTTGGATGTCCGTCCGTTCCACGGCGGCTCGGAGACCGACTTGAATCGCACTCACCAGGTTTCGGATACTGGCGTCCTTGACGCTGGTGGTCAGGGCTAACCACGAGGTGTCGGCTTCCCTTGCCGTTGCCGTAATCGTCATCCAGTCCGTATCTTGCATGGCCGCAAGAACACTCAACTTGAAACCGGAATAGTCCAACATCGCCACCTCGATCGGCGAAGGACGGCTGCCGGTATCCATGGCAGTCTCAATAACTCGATAGGACTCGACGGCCACGAGCGCGGCACCGAGCGTGTCGTTTTGGGATGATGCCTGTTCCATTCCCGTGACTTGGCGTCCGAGAGTTTCGAATACCGCGGTGTCGAGGAACGACCGCAATTTCGGGAGGGACTTCCGCATCGCTGCGACCTGTTCCGCAACTTTGCCGGCCTCGCCGTCCAACGCAAATCCAATCAAATCCTCATTGATTGAAGCGGCATCGGTAAGCTGCGCATTGCGATCAACTTGCTTGCTGGGCTTCGGCGAGGTGACCTGCGCCCGCTTCACCGCGGCCGCAGCAGCCGATTGCTGCGATTGAGCCAAGGTGGTCGAGAGCGTCAATGCGGAGAGGACCGCGGCCGTGATCATCGTCTTTGACATTTGTGCCTCCTTAAATTTGGCAGTGCGCCTTCTGACGCAGGCCGCCAACGGTGACGAATTGGTCCGCCTAACTTGCATTTCGGATATAGGGGCGCGTCACTCATGCGAGAAATGCATTCTCGTCATTGCTATATGTCCGCTGGGAATTTAGGTGATAGAGCCGCCGTGCCGACACCCCGCGTGAAATCGGGTGCAGTTTCCTCACTGCTCCGTGGTCTTCGATGGGTGACGCAGAACGAAATGCGACGCGCGCCGGTATGCCGTGGATTTCATTCAACCAATGGCGGCAGCGTCGCCGGCCGGCATCCCGGAGCTCGGAGGAACGGGAGGCGGAGCGAAGGCCGGGTGGCGCGTCAGCCGGTCAAACGCGAGATAGACCACGGGCGTGGTGAAAAGAGTGAGCACCTGTGAGATGACAAGGCCGCCGACAATCGCCACGCCCAAGGGCGCGCGCAGTTCAGACCCGGGGCCGGTGCCCAGCGCCAGGGGAAGCGCTCCGAACAATGCCGCAAGCGTGGTCATCATGATCGGACGGAAACGCAGCAGGCACGCCTGCTTGATCGCTTCGACCGGCGCCAGGCCCTGATCCCGTTCCCCTGCGACCGCGAAGTCGACGATCATAATGCCGTTCTTCTTCACGATTCCGATCAGCAGAATGATTCCGATGATGCTGATGACGGAGAGATTCTGACCGAAAAGCAGAATGGAAAGTAACGCGCCCAACCCTGCGGACGGCAACGTCGAAATGATTGTCAGCGGATGGATGAAGCTCTCGTAGAGGACGCCGAGGACGATATACACCGCGATCACCGCGGCCAATATCAGCCAAGGTTGGCTACGCACCGAGTCCTGGAAGGCCTGAGCGGTCCCTTGGAACGTGGCAGCAACAGTTGACGGCATGCCGGCATTCAGCGCGGCCGCGTCGATCGCGCTCACCGCATCGCTTAGCGCAGCTCCAGGCGCAAGATTGAACGACAATGTGGTCGCGGGCAGCGAACCTTGATGATTGATGACGACCGGGGAAACGCCTGGCTTTATGGACGCAAGAATGCTCAGCGGGACAAGCTTCTGCGTTGTGCTCGACCGGACGTAGAGGCTCTGCAACGCTCTCGTATCAAGCTGGAAACGCGGATCGAGTTCCTCGATCACGTGATACTGGCTGACCTGGGTGAAAAGGGTTGCCACTTGGCGCTGCCCGAAAGCATCGTACATGGTGTCGTCGATCGCCTGGACGCTGACTCCCAATCGCGAGGCGCTGGCACGATCGATCACCAAGGTAGCGCTGGTCGCTTGCGGCTGCGCGTCTGAGGTGACGTCTTGCAGCACCGGTATCGCGGACAACGCCGCTTTCATTTTAGCGACCCACTGGGCGAGTTCGACGGTGTCGCCGTACTGCAACGTATATTGATATTGCGCGGCGCCGGAGCGGCCGCCGATCTGAATGTCCTGCCGGACCTGGAGCGCCACGGTAAGGCCCTCGAGGGAGCCCGCGGCCTTTCTGATGCGGGCCACCACCTGTGCTGCCGTGCTGTTGCGCGCACCGAAGGGTTTCAGGTTGATCTGCACTTGGCCGACGCTTGCCGACGGACTCGGGTTGATCCAGTAGCCTACATTGTCGACATCGGCGTCAGCCGAAATGATCGCGCCGAGCTTTTGCATCAGGCCGGACATGGCAGCGAAGGAAATATCGGTTTCGGCCTGCGCCTGACCCTGGATAAAGCCAGTGTCCTGTTGCGGCAGAAACCCCTTGGGAGCCACCGCATAGAGCCACATCGTCAGGCACAACGTCGTCGCGGTGACGAGAAGGACCAGCCATTGGTGCCTCAGCACGACGTCGAGCGCGCTGCCATAACCCCGCGTAACAGCGGCGAACACGCGTTCCGACCAGCGGAAGACCGGCCCGTGGGCCTCGTTGCCGTCATGCCGGATCAGCCATGCGCACATCATCGGCGTAACCGTCAGGGAAACGATGCCGGAGATCACAATGGCGACGCTGACCGTCACGGCAAATTCGCGGAACAGCCGCCCGACGATGCCGCTCATCAGCAGGATGGGGATGAAAACCGCGATCAACGAAATTGTCATCGAGATGACGGTGAAGGTCACCTCGCGCGCGCCGTCGACGGCTGCCTGAAAAACCGACTTGCCGCCTTCCAGATGGCGGGTGATGTTTTCTATGACGACGATGGCGTCGTCGACGACGAATCCGACCGCTATCGTCAGCCCCATCAACGAAAGATTGTCGAGGCTGTATCCCAGGGCGTACATGACGCAAAAGGTCCCGAGCAGCGAGAGCGGGATCGTTATGCTCGGGATCAGCGTCGCCGAAATGTTGCGCAAGAAGACGAAGATCACCCCGACCACGAGTCCGATGGTGAGCAGCATGGTGACCTGAACATCGGCGACCGAGCTCTGGATAAGCTGAGTCCGGTCCCCCACGACCGTCAGCTTCGCGAGCGGCGGCAACGACGCCTGTATGGAAGGAACGATATCCTTGATGCTCTGCGTCGTGCTCAGGACATTGAAACCGGCCTGCTTGTGAATATCGATCATGACCGAGCGTTGGTTTTGCAGCCAGGCGGCTTGATGGTTGTCCTCCGGACCGGAAATGACGGTGCCAAGATCTTGCAGATAGATCGGCGTGCCGTTGCGATAGGCCACAATCGTGGATTGATAGGCCGGGACATCGATGATCTGATCCGTCGCATCGAGAACGACGGTTCGGTCGGCGTTACTGAGCGAACCCTTTGGCGTGTTGACGCTTTGCACCCCAATCAACGACCGGACGTCCTCCAGCGTAAGCCCCCGTTGCGTCAGGCGGTCGGGATCGAGCCGAATCCGCAGCGCAGGACGCTGCGGTCCGTGAAAATCGACCAGACCGACGCCCGTCATCTGGGATATCCGCTGCGCGATGATGTCCTCGGCGTAGTGGTCGAGCTCGGTGAGCGCGAGAACATCCGAGGTCAATGCGAGGGTCAGTATAGGAGCGTCTGCCGGATTGGCTTTGCGATAGGTGGGTGGCACCATTTCTTTTGGCAGCGTTCCCGAGGCGGCAGCGATCGCCGCCTGGACGTCCTGCGCGGCGCTGGTCAAGTCCACGCTGAGATCGAATTGCATGGCGATGGACGTCCGGCCGGACGAGCTGCTCGACGTCATCTGGGTTACCCCGGAAACGGTCGACAAAGAGTTCTCGAGCGGAGTTGCGACGGTGGTGGCCATTGTGTCCGCGCTGGCCCCGGGCAAGTTGGCTGAAATCAGAATGGTCGGGAAATCGATCTGCGGCAACGAAGCGACCGGCAGCGCCATATACGAGATAGCGCCCAGCAAAATAAGAGCCGCCGCGAGCAGCGTCGTTCCGACACGATGTCGAATGAAGAGTTCTGAAACGCTCATGGCATCACCGCCGCGCTTGCGATCGCGGCGACAGCGGATTGGCTCGCCTTCACTTTGGTGCCTTCCGCCAGCCGCGACTGGCCGGAGACGACGACATCATCGCCCGGCTTGATACCGGTTAGAACTGCCGTCACATCGCCGACAACGGGTCCAACCTTCACAGGCGCCGTGCTGACGGTGCTGTCGGGCTTGAGAATGAATACATACGATCCTTTTTGACCATTCTGAATGGCCGCCGAGGGAACCACAGTCGCATTGCTGTCGGTGCCGATTAGGACCCGCGCGCTAACCAATTCGCCCGGCCAGAGCGAATCGTCGGCGTTGTCGAACACGGCCTTCAGCTTGATCATTCCCGTGGACGAATCAATTTGGTTATCGATAGCCGTCAGCTTGCCTGTGCCTAGCTGATTGGCTCCGTCACGCGTGCTGACGGTAACCGAGAGATCGCCCTTGGCCTGCCCCTGCGACAGATCGGCCAAGTCGTCCTGCGGCAACGCAAATTGAACGGCGATGGGACGCACTTGCGTCACCGTGATGATTCCTACGGTGTCGTTGGCGTGGACCAGCGTTCCGACGCTGACCTGACGCAATCCGACCCGGCCGTCGAACGGCGCCTGGATCTTCGTGAACGCGAGATTGAGCTTTGCCGTCTCGGCTGCCGCTTGGTCGCCTGCTATCGACGCTTGCGCGGCGGCAACGGCCGTCTTGGCCAAATCTGACGCCTGCACGGTGCCGGATCCCGTAGCGCTCAGACGATTGGCGCGCGCTTCTTCTCTCTGTGCGGAGGCTAGCTGCGCATTATCCCGCTGGAGCAGCGCTTCGGCTTGATCAAGCTGCGCTTGATAAGGCCGCGGATCTATTTCGGCCAGAATATCTCCGGCTTTGACCTCCTGGCCGTCGGTGAAAGCGATGCGTTGCAGATAGCCATCGACCCGCGCCTTCACGTCGACGGTATTAATCGGAATCACCGTACCGAGCCCGGCGCGCTCCATTGGCAAGTCCCGACTCGCCGCCTTCTGCGTGGTCACGGGGATCGGCGCAGGCGCGGTCGCGGCAGGCTTTCCGGGCGAAGCTTTCGACAACAGCATTCCGCCAGTCGCGAAGAGAACTATCCCTCCGAGGCCTAGCAGCAACAGCTTGCGGCCTGTCACGCGCTTAGCCGTCGGCGTTTCAGCGCGCATCGGTATTCCTCCACTAACTGGCTAGGGAAAGCCGGGAATCCGCGGAGTGACTTTGGCCAACTCCGTCGACGTGATCTGGCGGAGCCATGAATTCCGGCCCCACCGGTTTTTTGATTGTCTCGGCAAGTATCGCGTCGATCGCGGCCATCGCCGGTTTATCGAGCCGCCATCCCATCACCTCGCCAACGGGCGCGAGTTGGTCGGGACGGCGGGCGCCCCATAACGCGATATTGGTGCTGGCGCGATCGAGCACCCAGCGCAACGCCAGGTGGATGACGCGCTTTCCGTAATTCTCCCGGGCGAAGCGATCCAACTTGTCGACCGCGGCGAGATAATCCTGAAAACGCGGCACCTGGAATTTTGGGTCATCCTTGCGCAAATCGTCGCCGGTGAACCGCGTCGTATCCGTCATTCGTCCCGAGAGAAGACCGCGACTGAGCGCGCCATAGGCCAAAGTGACGATCTTGCGATCGCGGCAATACGGCAGGACGTCACGCTCGGCCGCGCGCTCGAAAAGATTGTACGGCGGCTGTGCGGTGTGCAACGGCGCGACGCTCCGAAAGGAGTCCATCTGGGCGGGGGTAAAGTTGCTGACGCCGATCGCCCGGATTTTCCCCGTGGTGAACAAGTCAGCCATCGCCGCCGCGGTCGCCTCAATCGGGGTATTCGGGTCCGGCCAGTGGATCTGGTAGATGTCGATCACGTCGGTCTGCAGCCGGCGTAGCGAATCCTCGACCTCCTTGACGATCCGCGCCTTGCTCGCATTGCGGAACGGTTTTTCGTCGTGCCAGTCGAGGCCGGCCTTAGTCGCGATCAATACCCGGTCGCGGCGGCCTTCGGTGGCGAGCGCTTTGCCGACGATCTCCTCCGAGCGCCCGAAGCCGTAGACCGGCGCGGTATCGATCAGCGTAATGCCACGATCTAGCGCCGCATGAATCGTCCGGATGGATTCGGCCTCATCGCTCCCGCCCCACATCCAGCCGCCCATGGCCCAGGTTCCGAGCGCAATGCGCGACGCCTTCACCGGTATGTTGCCGATAACGACTTTTTCCATTTCGGTTTTCGATAAGCGGGTCATCATGATGTCCTCCGGGAATGCAACGTGGTGTCAGGAACATAAAGCGGGAGACATCATGCTGGAAATGCATTCTACTCATTGGTATATGTTCTTCTCGAATGTAGACTTACGGGAGGCTTTTTTTGGCCACATCGACGGTGAAATTGGGCGCGATCGACCTCAATTTATTGGTCGTCTTCGACGCGGTCATGCAGGACCGAAGCGTAACGCGGGCCGGCAGCCGCCTCGGTCTGAGCCAGCCGGCGATGAGCCACGCGCTGACGCGCCTGCGGAGCCGGCTGAAAGACGATTTGTTCGTGCGCAGCCCCGGCGGCATGGTCCCGACGCCTCGGGCGGAGGAACTCGCCTTGCCGATCAGGCAGGCGCTTGAAGATTTGCAGCAAGCGCTGGAGCCCAGCCGTTTCGATCCGGCAAAAGCCACGCGAAGCTTTCACGTCGCTGTCGACAATTACGCGGCCGTTGTTTTGGTTGGGTCGCTGGCGGCGCGCATCATCAAAACCGCGCCGGGATTGACAATGGAGTTTCGCCCGAGCGGAACGCTCGACCTTCCCCGCATGCTCGATCGAGGCGAGATCGATCTGGCGATTGGACCTTTCGCCGAACAAGGTGAGCGATTTTCACGTCAGCCGGTGTTGCAGGACGACTTTGTCGTGATATTGCGCAAAAATCACCCAGCCGCGGCCGCCGGCGGACTGTCGATCGAAAAGTTCGCGGCGCTTCCGCACCTGATCTTTTCCTCGGGCGCGCTCGCCACCGATTTCATTGATCGAGCGCTGGCGAAGCGGAAGCTCCGGCGCCGGATCGGGCTGCGCGCGCCGTTCCTGTCTGGTGAGGCCACCTTGCTCACTTCCGACATGATTGCGACTGTGCGGAGACGCCTGGCCATGGAAATCGTGCGCCACAGCCCCTTGGTCATTCGGCCGCTGCCGCATCCATCGCCCACGATCGAAACCGCAATGATTTGGTCGCGGCGGCTGGACAATCAGCCTGCGCACCGGTGGCTGCGTGAAGTCGTTACCATCGCCTGCAAGGATCTGCGGGTCGAATAAGGCGCTTGCGAGGAC
>JAXDOS010000027.1:0-15274 GCA_034668785.1 Alphaproteobacteria bacterium | reverse complement strand
CGATGATACTGCCGGCCGCGGTATTGTTGATGTTGATGCCGCTGGTGGCGGAGCCGAAGAAGATGCCCGCCGTGATGGCGTTGGATCCCACTCCCGTGGTCTGGATCGCGGCGCTGTTGTTCACCGTTATCGTGGCGGTCGCAGTCCCGGTGAATGCGATCGCATCGGCGTAGGCGGCAACACCCGCTGAGCCAGCCCCGGTCGTCGTGATCGTTCCGGCGCCGGTATTGTTGATCACCGTGGTCGCGGTGGCGTTGGCCAGCAGGTCGAGCGCGTAGGAACTCGCAAGTACGGCGGGCGCGCCGTTGCCGGTGGTGGCAACCGTGCCGGTATTCGTCACCGTGGTCGACGCGGTCGCGTCGACGGTAGCCTTTGATCTGGCGATGATGCCGCTTGCGCCTAACCCGGAGATCGTGATCGTGCCGGAGTTGGTCACCGTCGTGCTTGCCGTGGCCGCGCTATAGGACGTGGCGTAGGACAGCGCGATGATGCCGTCCCCGTAGGCCCCGACGGCCTTGATGGTGCCCGAGTTGGTCACCGTAGTGCTGGCTGTCGCCGCCCCGGTGGACGCGGTCAAGCCGCCCGCAAAGCCGCGGGCCCTGGAGACGGCGATGATGCCGTCCGCATAAGTCGCCAGCGCGGTGATGCCGCCGCTGTTGGTGACCGAGGTGGTCGCTGCGGAGGTGCCGCCGCTATTCGCCGAGGAACCGGCATAGATGGAGTCCGACGCATAGCCGGTCGTTAAGACGCTGCCGGAGTTGGTCACCGTCGTCGTCGCCTGGGCATTCCCCGTGGTCAGGCTGCCGGCGCGCGCGAAGGAGAATGCGACGATGTCGCTCGAATAGCTGCCCGCGGTTAAGAGGGCGCCGCTATTCGTGACCGTGGTGATCGAAATCGCCGTCCCGGAATTCTTCACCGCGGCGGTGGTGTAGCCCGTCGCGTAGGAAGTCGAGAGGGCGACAATGCCCCGAGAGAAGAGGCCGCCGGTCGCGATCGCGCCGGTATTGGTGACCGTGGTGGTCGCCTTGGCATAGCCGGCATAGGTCGCCAAGCCGCCGCCATATTGACCCCTGGCGTTGGCAACAGAGTTCGCAAAGAGGCCGGCCGCGTAGTTACCGAAGGTGTGGATGCTGGTCACGCCCGCATTCTTGACGGTGGTGCTCGCAAGCGCCGTGCCGCCGTTGTAGGTGCCGGATGCGCTCGCACGCGCAATGCCGTAGATGCCGTACGCGTAATTGGCGTGCGTCGAAACCCGCCCGGAGTTGTCGATCGTCAGCGTGGCGGTCGCGGCACCGCCGGTGCCGCGGACGCCCGCGCCGGTGGCGTAAGCCCGAGCGGCGCCGTAGATGCCGAAGCCCATGGCGCTGTCGATGGTGCCCTTGTTGGTGATGGTCAGGGTCGAGGCCGCGGTGCCTGCCTTGGCCGAACCGAGGATATCCAGCGAGCCCGTGGCGTTGGCCCTGGCGCTTGCCTGGGCTCGAATGCCTGAATCGTAGGTGCGAAGCGTGCCGGAGTTGTAGACCGTGCCCGTCGCGGTCGCCGTCCCGCCGACGGCGGTACGGCCGGTGCCGTTAGCATTGGCGGTGGAGGACACGTCGATGCCCGCGGGCTCGCCGCCGGCAGCCTGGGTGATGATTTGGCCCTTGTTGGTGACGTTAAGGGTCGAGGTTGCGGTGCCGCCAGTGCCCGAGCCGGGCTGGAAGCCGATCAGGCCACCGAATCCGACGCCGTTGGCATCGGCCCTTGCGCCGCCGGCGATGCCGCCATCGCTGCGGATGGTGCCGGAGTTGTAGATTGTCGCCGACGCCGTCGCCGACCCGCCTTTGCCGGCAAAGCCGCTACCCCGTGCATCGGCCCTCGCTGCGCCATAGATGCCGTTGCCATAGGGGCTGGTGATCGCGCCCTTGTTGGTGATGGTAAGCGTCGCGGCGGCGGTGCCGCCGGTGCCTTTGCCATTGGCGTAGCCGTTCGAGCCGTAGCCACGGGCATATGCACTGGCCCTGCCAATGATACCGCTCGCGAGATAGCTGTGGATCTGCCCGGAGTTGTAGATCGTCGTGGTGGCGGTCGCCTTGCCGCCCTGACCGACGCGCCCGCTTCCGGCTGCGTTGGCGGTCGAATAGCCGTCGATACCGTTGCCGGTACCACCGCTGGCAATGTTGCCCTTGTTGGTGATGGTCACGCCGCCGGTGGCGGTGCCGCCCGTTCCGGTGCCGGCTCCCGCCACGCCGCCGGTGACGACGCCGACGCCGCTGGCGAAGGCGTAACCTCTGCCGACGATTCCCGTGCCGCCAATACTGGTGATGGTGCCCGCACTGTCAATCGTCGTCGTGCCGGTCGCGGTGCCGCCAGTAGCCGTATATCCATAGCCAGTGGCATAACCGCGCGAGCGTCCGAAGATGCCCAACGTCGCGGCGGTGATGGCGTTCCTGTTGGTGATGCTCACGGTGGCGGCCGCGGTGCCGCCCTTGCCGGAGCCAGTCGGGGCGTTGGAGCCCACCGCACCGGCCCCCGCATTAGCGAAGCCGTCAATGCCGTCGTCGCCGGTAGCCGTCCCGGACTGGATGATGCCGGAATTGTAGATCGTCGTGGCCGCGGTCGCCTTGCCGCCGACTGCGGTAAAGCCTCCCGCAGCGGCCGTGCTGCTCGCGTAGCCAACAATGCCGTCGCCCGCCGAACTGACGGCGGTGCCGATGGTGATGTTGCCCTTGTTGGTGATCACCACGCCGGACGTGGCGGTGCCGCCGGTGGCCGTGCCCTTCACAGCGAACGAGCCGTAAGCCCGAGCCAATGCGGTGGCGAAGCCGTCGATGCCGTCAAAGTTGCTCTTGATAGCGCCGGAGTTGTAGATCGGCGCGGCCGCGGTGCCGGCATTGGCCGTGGCGGTGCCGCCGGTGGCCGCAAAGCCGTAACCGCCGGCGAGAGCGACTGATTGCGCGAGGATACCCCGCGCCGCGGTATTGGTCAGCGCCCCCTTATTGGTGATGGCGATGGTCGAAGTAGCCGTGCCGCCGGTGGCAGTCCCCTTCGCGGCGTAGGACCCGAAAGCATAAGCGCCCACGCGCGAATAAGCGTCGATGTCGTTCCCGTTCACGGTGGTGACGGCCCCGGAATTATCGACAGTTACGGTGCCGGTAGCGGTGCCGCCTTTCGCCGAATAACCGGTGGCGTTAGCATCGCTAATTCCGATCCCGCGGATGCCGAATGCGGTCGTCGATATGCCCGTGTTGGTCAGAGCGCCCTTATTGGTGATGCTGATGCTGGAAGTCGCGGCGCCGCCGGTGGCGGTGCTCTTCGCGGCGCCAGTTCCGATACTGGCGGCAGACACGAGGTTGGCAGCATAGACGTCGCCGAAATTGCCGCTGTTGATGGCCCCCGAATTGTAGACGGTGTTGCTGCCGGTGGCGGTCCCACCTTTGGCCGCATAGCCGCTGCCAGTAGAATAGGCGCGCACGTTTGCAACAATACCGCGCCCGGACGCACTCGCCGCCCCCGTGGTGATATTGCCTTTGTTGGTGATCGTCAGGGTAGCGGCTGAGGTCCCGCCGGTCCCCGCGCCCCCGGCCAACAACAAGCCATAGGCATTGGCGAACGCCCAAGCCAGACCGTCAATGCCGGTATCGCCGCTGTTGATGACGCCGGAATTGTAGATGCTGTCTTTTGCCGTGGCGGTGCCGCCAATCGCGGCCGTGACGACGTTATTTGAGCGCTCGAAGGCAAACGACGTTCCCGTGATGCCGCTGCCGGCGGTCGCGGTGATCGCGCCCTTGTTGGAAATAACGAGGCTGGAGTAACCATTGCCGGCGTTATTGCCAGTGGTGCCGGTGTTGCCGGCGGCACCACCGTAGATACCGGTAGACTTGCTGTTGATCGCCCCCGAATTGGTGACGGACGTAATCGACTTGGCGCTCGACGTCGGCCCAACAGCAGTCGAGGCTGCTTTCGCAGAGATGCCAAGTCTATTGGTGCTGGTCACAGCCGCGGAATTGGTGACGGTCGAATAGGCGCTCGCCGCGGTATTAATCGCGCCCGCGGTTGCGGTCATCAGATTATAGATCGAGGTTGACGCGCTGTTGATCACTGCATCATTGGCAACGGTAGAGGTAGCTGTATTGGCGCCAACGCCGCCGGAGATCTGGGCCTGGGCTAGGATGCCGTAGCGGCCGGCGGTGATCGTTCCGGCGGTGGTGGTGACGCTCACCGTCTCCTTACCGCCCGCGGCGCTGGCAGCAAATGCAGAGAGGCCGTCGCGCCCGACTTTGATCGTCGACGCCGAGGTGATCACCAGGGTGCTGTTGGCGAAGGCCGACTGCTCGTGGATGCCGTCGCCGGTGACCGCTGCCGCGATGCCGATCGTGGTGGCAGCGTCGCTGTTCACCGTGCTCGTGAGTGCGGGCGCCGCGTTGATCAGGTCGATGCCGTTGCCGGCGGGATTGCTGATGACCGCGGCAGTGGCGTTGATCGTGGTGATCGGCGGGTTGGTGTAGTGGATGCCGGCGGGGAAAGGACCGGTACAGTTTTCCGTGGTTCCGGAGAGCACGCAGACCGCATTGGCCGGCTGCGGCACGATCATGCCGGCCAGGATGCCCGCGCCGAGCGCGGTGCCCGCCAACAATGAGGCGCGCATAAGGCCAGGTCGGCTGAGAGCTGCAGGCTGATTGTGCATGGCAGCTACCGTTTCGAGCAATGTCGACTGCTCGAAACGGACGACTTGGCCCTTCTGCTTCTGCGTACGCTTGGACATCACAACCCCCCACTTTACCCATTGATCAGGCCCTTACCTTCGGTAGCTGAAGCAAAGGCGGGGAGTCAATAATTCGTGAAGTATGCGACGATCCCAAACTCGTTCGCTAACTCCAATTCCGATTTCCAATATCGACAGGCAATCGCCAGCAACTCCGATGGTCTTGCAAATGCGATCTGGGCTGCGGCAGTTGCTTCAACGGCGATTTGCGCCGCCGTGCCTGCTTGAGGTGGGATTGTTGCACTGGTGGAACGTCATTCATGCAGCAATGCGCGCTCAATCGTTGAATGCACTTGGCCAAGCTTATTTGCTAATCGGAAAAGATCAAATCATGAGGGTCGATGCGCCTGAGAGGCCAAATGCAATTGCACTTGATGATATAGGCGCGCAAAGATGCAGCTTCCCACAATGGCTCGCTCGTTGGTCGAGAGTGGCAGGCCGTGAAATTAATCGCATTTTCTTAGCTGAACCTGCCGCAGCATACGTTCCATGCTCGAGTACAAGTAGGTGAATTCGGCGCCATGATTGATCGTTCGGCCGTTGTGAAAAGCTCAACGCCCAGCCGCTGCGCGCACGGAACCTGTTCAAACGTGCGAGAAATCGTGCGAGTTGGCAAAAACTCACACGTTGCCCGTCCAGACAATCGCCGAATGTGCGGTGATTAGAGGATCTTCTAACTGGTGCCGCAAGAGGGATTCGAACCCCCGACCCCGTCATTACGAATGACGTGCTCTACCAGCTGAGCTATTGCGGCTAATCAGCGTCTCTGGATATCGAGCGCCACGGCGATTTGCAAGGAAAGCGGCAAGGAAACCCGGCAAGTAAAGCGCCCGCGGCTTCGGCCTGATAACGCTTCGGTTATTTGAATAATTGACGGAATTTGCTCCACCCGTCAGGGCCAGGCTCGGGCGCGGGTTCCGGCTCAGCGTCATGCTCCGGGCCGGGATCGTCCGGAGCCTGCGCCAGCGGGATCACGGTTTCCGCGATCGGCTTTCGCACTTCCTCCGGCGGGGGCGTCTCCGGGCGCGCGGCCACTGGTGATAGCGGCGCGGCCGTGGAATTCTCTTCGGCGAGTTGTTTGTCATCACCTGCCGGGCCAGCAGCAGGCACGCTCTTCTCGGAGGTGCTCGCATCGATGATCGCAAAGAGCTTGCTCGCGTGATCCGCGGCCAAAGAAGAGCCGAGTTCGGCCAACGGTACTTTCCATTGGAAAGCATCGAGGCGTCCGCTGACTGGCGAAACCGGCAGCCAGCGCTCCGAGACAAATCCATCCGCGGTCCAGGCCGGATCGCGCGCGGCGTGGACCGCGCGCGCCATCCACTCGCGGCTGCGCCCCTCGTCGCCGTGTTCCACTTGTTCAAGTTCCGCCATCAACAGCGCGACGCGTTGGCTCGGCTGCGCAAGTAAGGGCGTCAACGCGGATCGCGCCTTGGCGAATTCACGGGCGTCGAGCGCCGCGCGCGCGACTGCGAGCGCGCTTTCGACATGACCCGGCGCTTTCTGCGCCAGCATCTCCACGCGCACCAGCCGGTCCCGTGCGGAATCCCCGAAGCGTAGATGCGCATAGGTTTCGGCCAAATCGGGATGCGGGTTTTCCTTCCACGTGCGTTCGAGCATCCGCCCCGCCTTGCGCAATTCCCCCGCCTCGGCGAGCAGCCTGCCGGCCAACGCCGCCGCTGGCACCAGCGTTGGCGCAAGCTTCACGGCTTCAAGAACGAGCGTCTTGGCATTGTCCCGATCTGTTTCTTCCGCTGCCAAAGCCTGCGCCGTCAGCAGCACGGCCCGATGCCGCCGATACGTGACGCGGTCGATAAGCCCGCCACGCATGTTGCTTTCAAGCATAGCCAGCGCGCCGCTCCAGTCTCCGGCGGCACAGCGGAATTCGAGCACCGCTTGACCCGCCCATGCGGGCGCGGGCGCGGCTTTCACTGCCTCCTCGGCATAGGCGCACGCCGCGATCTGATCGTCGCGGCGTTGCGCCTCCACGAACAAACCGCGCAATCCCAAAAGCTTGGTGTCGGGCCGGCCCACCATTTCGGAGAAGGCGCGCTCGGCGGCAGGGCGGTCGCCGGACAATTGCGCGGTCTGCGCGCTGAGCAAAAGCGCGAGCGGTTGGCCCGGCGCCAGCCGCCGGGCTTCCTGCTCGAATTTACGCGCGGCGCGCGCGTCGCCGGTTCCGATCGCGATCAGCCCGCGGGAAATAGCCAGATAGCCTTTGGTACCCCGGCGGTTGCGCAGATACATCGACAACAAATCCGGCGTCCGCAGCACGGTGCGCAGCAACGACCAAACAAACACAGCGGCGGCAATGGTCAGCACAAGCACCACAGCGGCGACCATCACCGAGGTGTCGATGCGCAGGCCATGCCACACCACGTTGACCTCTCCCGGCCGGTCGGCAAGCCAAGCCACTCCGAATGCAAGGAGTCCGACGAGGATGAAATAGAGGAGGACGCGGATCATCGGAGGCCCGGCTTCATGGCGACTTGCCCAGCGCGGCGAGCGCATCGCCGGCGAACTTCCGGCTCGAGGTCACTGCCGCCTCCCGCGCCTGCGCTTGCTTGATCCATTCCTCGGCAGAAGCGCGGACATTGGCGGGCAGCTTGGCCAAATCGGCGAGCGCGCCGGCAATGTCGGACCGCGCCGCCTTGGCATCGATGCGGCTGATGATCGCCGCGGGATCGTCTCCCGGCGTCTCGTCGACCGGGCGAACACGGACAAGACGTTCCGCATGAGCCTGCAGCCGATTGAGAAAGCCGCCCGCGGGCGCAGGCGCGGCGACAAGCCTTCGCATGGCGGGAACGAGTTCCGACAATTGTCGCGCCAGCGTCGCTGGTGACGGTACGCCGCCAGCGGCGAAAGGCTCAAGCGGCGTCAGCGCCTGCGCATCCGCGGCGAGCGGTTTTACCGCCGCCAATTCCACCGCGAATGGATCGCCGCGCTCCACGGCGGCGCGCAGCGCCTGCGCGGCGACGGCCAACCGGAGCGGCCGGTCGGCGACGATGGCCGCGCGCTTGGCAACATCTTCGGGGATTGTTTTCGTTGTCTGTTCGAGCGTGGCGATGCGGCTGCTCAGCAACTGCACCTCGCGGGCTTCCGCCGGCACCGCATCCGATGCCTGCACCGCCGCGTCGGCACGGCCGCGCGCTTCGCGCACAGCGGTAGCGTTTTCGTCCGCACGGCGATCGAGATCGGCGAGCTTTGATTGAAGTGATTTTAACGTTTCCTCGACGGCGGCTACGCGGTTGGCAGCCGCAACATCACTGGACGGCGGTCGCGGTGCCGCGACGGCAGCCTCAAGCTTGCTCAATCGCGCGGCAAGATCGTCGACCGTTTTACGATCGATATTGGCCGGTGGCGGAGCGCCGGGAATATCCTGAAGCTTCAATTCGGCCAGCGCCAGCCGCGCTTGCAGCGCATTCAATCCGTCGTCGCGCGAGGAGAATATCCCGGCAAACCAAAGCACGGCGAGGACGAGCAGGACGATCCCGCCACCGGCCGCGCCGGCCTCAACCAAAGACCAGTTGAGATGGCTTGGCCACCAAGTTTTCCCCCTGCCGGTGGCGGGCGGAATCGGTGGTTCGCTCGGAGGCGCGTCCGCGCTCGCTGCCGCTCCGCCCCCAACTTCGGTCGCCTTCAGATCGATGGTCGGTGTTGGCCGCGGACGGCGGGGGAAAGCGTCCGCCGCCGAGGCCGGCGCATCATCCTGTTCGTTTGCCATGCCGGGCCTCCTCCACGACACGCCTGGTCGCCATAACGGCTGGGCATACTGCGGACCGGTTATGGCGGCAACTTGTTATCACGATGCGCCGACAAGCTCGACCAGCGCCGCCTCATCCGGCCGCGCCGCGACGCGCACCGTGGTAGCTCCCGCCTGCAATAGCGGCCGCGCTACCTGGGGCGACAGGCAGTAATGGAAGGATATCAGAGCGCATTCGAGGAGATGGGCAGCCTCCGCGCAGCTCAGGTAAGCCTCCGCCGTGCGCCGGGAAAAATGCAGCACGCCATCGATCTCGCTGTTCTTTAATGCGTCCTGCGCCGCTGACGGAAAATCCACGACTTTGACGGCGCGATAGACCGCCACGGTCTGCATCGATATTCCAAAGGGCGCGAGGTCGGCTGCAAGATCCGTGGCGCGATCCTCGCCGGCGAGATAGAGCAGCCGCGCAGCATTACCGAACCGCGTCGCCAGCAGTCCCGCCAGGTCCGCCGCATTTCCGGAAGCCGAAGTGACCTTGGTGAAACCCATACTGCGCGCGACTTCGGCGTTGTGACTGCCGACCACAAAGACCGGCCAGGTCATCAACTCGTCACGACGCGGATGGTTCGCGATGGCGCGGCAGGAATTGGCGCTGGTCATCACGATAGCATCCCAGGCCCCTGTCCCCAGATCGGCGGCGACGGGTTCAATCCGCAGCAGCGGCGCGACAAGCACCTCGTGTCCATGCTGGCGCAACGCGGCGGCGGTACGCTGCGCGTCGGGCTCCGGTCTGGTGACGAGCAATCTCACCTGCGGCCTTTAAGTGAAGAAACCGGGACCGGCGCGGCTTTGCAGCTCACGCCCGGCGTCGGCTCCAAGTTCGGCGGCGGCGTTTAGTTCCCCGCTGCGCATACATTCGAAAGCTTCGCTGCCGTCGGGCTTGAGGATCATGCCGCGAAATCGCACCTCTCCCGCCGTAATCGTCGCGTGCGCCGCGATGGGGCTGCGGCATGTGCCATCGAGCACCGCAAGGAACGCGCGCTCGGCAACGAGTGCTGTCGCCGTCTCGGTGTGATTGATCGCCGCCAGTAGCGCGCGCGAGCGCGCATCGTTGTCGCGCGTTTCGATCACGATGGCGCCCTGCCCGGCCGCGGGAAGAAATTCATCGATGCTAAACGCCGTTATGTTAACGCCGGTAAGGCCAAGCCGCTTGAGGCCCGCCAGCGCCAGCACCGTGGCGTCAACAACACCGTCATTAAGTTTTCGCAGGCGTGTTTCCACATTGCCGCGAAACGGCACGACCTTCACGTCAGGCCGCGCGCGCCGCACCAATGCCTGCCGCCGCGGCGAGGCTGTCCCCATGACCGCACCGGGTGGCAGATCGGCCAGCGTCTTCGCCTTGACGCTGACGAGCACGTCGCGCGGGTCCTCGCGCGGCAGATAGGCCGACAGCACCAGACCACCCGGCAGATAAGCTGGCACGTCCTTCGCCGAATGCACTGCAAGATCGATTGTCTCCGCCAGCAAGGCTTCCTCGATTTCCTTGGTGAAGAGGCCCTTTCCGCCGGCATCGGCGAGTGGCCGGTCCTGGATGGCGTCGCCGCTGGTGCGTATCACCACGATCTCGATCTGCTCCGCCTCTAACCCATGGGCGGTGGCGAGCCGGTCGCGCACCTCGCGCGCCTGCACCAGCGCCAGCGGGCTGCCGCGCGATCCGAGGCGCAAAATGGGCGAATTGGCCGAGGATTGCGCCATGGGACCCCGCAATGCTACGCCGCTGGATAGCGGCCGGTGCGGCTGCGATCATAGGCACCGCATGGGAATTCCGAAAGCAGGCGAGGATCGTTTCGCGGATCACCTCCCTGAAAAGCCGATGGTTGTCCTCGGCATCGAGACGACCTGCGACGAGACGGCGGCGGCTGTCGTCGAACGCCGCGAGGACGGCCGTGGCCGCATCCTGTCCAACATTATCCTCTCGCAAACCAGCGAGCATGCGGCCTTCGGCGGCGTTGTCCCGGAAATCGCCGCGCGCGCCCATGTCGAAGCGCTGGACCACATCATCCGGGAGGCGATGGATACCGCCGGCCTCGGCTTCGACAGTATCGACGGCGTTGCCGCCGCGGCGGGACCGGGTCTGATCGGTGGCGTCATCGTCGGGCTTACCACCGCCAAGGCCATCGCGCTGGTGATCGAGAAGCCGCTCATCGCCGTCAATCATCTGGAAGCCCACGCGCTCACCGCGCGGCTGACCGACGCCACGCCTTTTCCTTATTGCCTGTTCCTGGCATCAGGCGGACACACGCAGATCGTGGCGGTGCGCGGCATCGGGGATTACGTGCGGCTCGGCACCACTGTTGACGACGCCATTGGCGAGGCTTTCGACAAAACCGCGAAGCTGCTTGGCCTCGGCTATCCAGGCGGACCGCAAGTGGAGAAGGAGGCGGAGGCGGGCAATCCTTCGCGTTTCGCCCTGCCGCGCCCCATGTATGGTCGGGTCGAACCGAACTTCTCGCTCTCAGGCTTGAAGACGGCGGTGCGGCTGGAAGCGGAAAAGATCCAGCCGCTGAGCAGTCAGGACGTTGCGGATTTATGCGCCTCATTCCAGCAAGCGGTAGTCGATGTCATCCTGGATCGCCTGCGCGCTGGTCTGCGGCTGTTTCGCGCCAGCTACGGGGTCCCAACAGCGCTCGTGGCCGCCGGCGGCGTCGCCGCCAATCAGGCGATCCGCAAAGTGCTGCATCGTCTCGCCTTGGAGGCTGGGACGGTGCTGGTCGCGCCGCCCATGGAGCTTTGCACCGACAACGGCGCCATGATCGCCTGGGCCGGTTGCGAGCGCCTGGCGCTTGGGCTGACCGACACTCTCGACATCAGCCCGCGGGCGCGCTGGCCGATGAATGAAGTGACCGGCGCACCGCCGGCATTTCCAATCCCTGCGCGCAAGCACGTCGGTCAAATATAGAGTGCGGTTCTAGCTGATGACCTTCAACCACATCGCGGTGCTCGGAGCTGGGGCCTGGGGAAGCGCGCTGGCGAACTTGGCGGCTGAGGCCGGCCGCACCGTCACCTTGTGGGCACGCGACCCGGCTAAGGCCGCCGCCATGGCTGCGAGCCGCGACAATCCGCGACTGCCCGGAACGCGGCTGGATACGCGGATCAAAATAACTGCCGTGCTTGCCGATGCCGCGCGCGCGGATGCGATCCTGCTTGTCGTACCGGCGCAGGAGTTGCGCGCCGTGGCCACGGCGCTTGCTTCTAAGCTCGCCTCCGGAACGCCGGTGATCGCCTGCGCCAAGGGCATTGAGCAAGGAACATGCAAATTCATGACAGAAGTGATCGAGGAGAGCGCGCCCGGCGCTATTCCGGCGATCCTCTCGGGGCCAAGCTTTGCTGCCGATGTCGCGCGCGGTCTTCCCGCCGCGGTGACGCTTGCCGCGCGCGAGGAGGCAACGGCGTCGGCGCTGGCGCGCGCGCTCGGATCGGCGAATTTCCGGGTCTATCATTCCACCGACATCCGCGGCGTTGAGATCGGCGGCGCGGCGAAGAATGTGCTGGCGATCGCCGCCGGCATCGTGTTCGGCCGCGGCCTCGGCGCCAGCGCGGCGGCGGCGCTGACCACGCGCGGCTTTGCCGAACTGTTTCGATTCGGCAAGGCCTATGGCGCGCGCCCGGAGACCCTGACCGGCCTTGCCGGACTGGGCGATCTCATCCTCACCTGTTCAAGCCCGCAATCGCGCAATTTTTCGCTCGGCGTCGATCTGGGGCGCGGCCAAGCTCTGGACCGGGCAAGTCCTGGTAAACTCGCCGAAGGCATTGCCACCGCGCCGGTGCTGGTCGAGATCGCGCGCCAGCGCGATATCGATATGCCCATCGCCAGCGCGGTCGCGGACGTGCTTGACGGCCGGTTGAGCATCGATGCCGCCACGGAGTCGCTATTGACGCGGCCGTTCCGCGCCGAATGACGGAGTAGATCAATGCCCCACTGGCTTTTGAAAACCGAAGCCGAGGAATTTTCCTGGGACGATCAGGTCAAGCGCGGCGCCAAGGGCGAGCCGTGGAACGGCGTGCGCAATTTCACCGCGCGCCGTCACCTCAACGAGATGAAGAAAGGCGATCACGCTTTTTTCTATCACACCGGCGATGAGAAGCGGATCGTCGGTATCGTCGAGGTTATTCGCGAAGCTTATCCGGACCCCACCGATGCCAAAGGCGTGTTCGTGACCCTCGACGTCAAGGCCGTGGCTCCCATGCCGAAACCGGTGACGCTCGCCGACGTCAAAGCAGAGCCAAAGCTGGCCGCCATGGCGCTGGCGAAATATCCCCGCCTCTCGGTACAGCCGGTGAGCGACGCCGAATGGAAGATTGTTTGCCGCATGGGCGGGTTGGATATTTGAGATATCGTCATGCCCGGGCACAGCCGTCGAAGACGGCGTCGTTGACGCCTGATGTCCCGGGCATCCACGACTTCCTTGTTTTGCAGCCTAAGACGTGGATGGCCGGAACAAGTCCGGCCATGACGAATGAGGGAGACAGCCAATGACGTTCGCAGCGGTGAGCTATCTGGTCATTATCGGCGCCGCCGTGGCGGGATGGCTGGCGGGCGCTGTCTGGTACATGGCGTTGGGCAAACCTTGGATGGAAGCGCTCGGCACCACGCGCGAGAAGATGCAGGAGGCGCGCAATCAGCCTGGTTTCATGCTGCCTTTCGTCTATGCCTTCATTGCTAATCTGGTGATGGCTTGGGTGCTCGCCGGCCTGATCGGCCATCTCGGACCCGGGCAAACCACATTGCGCAACGGCATTATCTCGGGCGCTTTCTGCTGGCTCGGTTTCGTCATTACGACGATGGTCGTCAACAATAGCTTCGCGCGGCGCGACCGGCGCCTGCTGCTGATCGACGGCGGTCATTGGCTGGTGGTGCTGTTGCTGATCGGCGCCATCGTCGGCGGCTTTGGGCCGGGCTAACAGACGCTTGATGTGGCGGAATGCCGCGTCGTTGATCAATTTGAAAAATGTGAAAGTGACATGATAGCTTGATGCCGAAGGCGTGGGGGAAACACCAATGTGGTCGGCATTTTTGATCGTTCACATGCTGGTGGCCGTCGCGTTGATCGGCGCTATCACCCATCAGGCATTCAGCATTTGCTGGCCCAACCGCGATCGCTCCAAATCCTTTGTCGCCAGCTTTCGCGGCGTCAACGGGATGACCTACACCAACGCCATCATCATTTTGTTCATCCTCACCGTGGTGTTGGGCTCGATCATCTATCCCTATTACCGGCTCAACGTGCGGACGGTTCTGGAGCGGCTTCGCCTCTTCGCCGCCAATGGTTCCTTCGAGATCAAGGAGCATTTGATCTCCATCGGCTTGGGACTGCTCCCCGCCTATTGGTATTTCTGGCGTCAACCGCTCGGCGATGACAATCGCACCACGCGCGCGATCCTGACCATGATGCTAGCCTTCATCGTGTGGTGGGGATTCATGGTGGGCCACGTCCTCAATAACATCCGGGGATTCGGGTCATGAACATCACCCGCCTATTTCCGGTTTTTTCCGCCACCTTCGCCGTCGTCTACGTGCTGTGCGTCGACCACAACCTGGCGCTGTTCACCTACCATCCACAGCTCAACCAATGGGAATTCCTGGTGGCGCCGTCGAAAGGCGTAACGCCGATGTATTGGTATGGCTGGCTGGCGACCTCTGCGTTGAGCGGCATAGCCGTGGCGGCGCTGACCGCCGCCGTTCCCCGGCGCTGGAGCATTTATGTATGGTCCGGCTGGACCTGGGTGCTTCCCTTGGCCGCCATGCTCTATATCGCCTTTGTTCTCAGGGGCTATTTTTTCAGGTAAAATGCCGGTGTGAACGCGCTTCCCGCAGCGAGGCCGTAGGGAAAATAAAAATGAAATGCCTTGCTTGGACTTTCAGCGCGGCCTTTGCGGCGATGCTGGCAGTTTCGACCGGCGCCTGGGCCGGCGCCGGAAGCCTGGATGAAGAACAGGAAGAAGGCGTTCCTTTTTTCGGCTTCGTCCGGGACACCAAGGGCAACGCCATTCCCGATGCCAGGGTCGTCGCCGAGTTCAAGGCCGGCGGCGCCAGCCTGATCACGCGCAGCGACGGCGCGGGCGCTTATTCCATCTCCGCCTTCAATGCCGAAACCAATCCCAACGACGTAGCCATTACCTGCAGCAAGGATGGCTACAGCTACGTCGAGACGGCAAAGCGCGATCCCAACGTCAAGGCCGGCCAGCCGGTCGAAGCGGACTGCATCCTGTCGAAGCCCTAGCCGGGCGAAGCGAGTGCGCAATGCGAAAGAGTGCCATCCTCGTGACGGTCTGCACGTTTGGTTTTTCGATAACGCTTTCCGCGTTTGCGCAGAACATCCCCGGCTACGATCCGGGCGGGCTTGGCGACTACATGAACACCCTGATACAGCCGCGCCACGCCAAGCTCGGGCTGGCCGGGCGTGAGGGAAACTGGCCGCTGGCGGCTTACGCTTTCAAGGAGCTGCATCAGAGTTTGAACAACACGGCAAAATCGGTACCGAAATTTCGCACGCTGTCGGTGCCGGATATGTTCGACGCCACGTTGGGCGAGCCGCGCAAGGCGCTTGAGGAAGCCATCAAGGCACGCGATACGGCTAAGTTCAACGACGCCTATGCCCGCCTGACCGCCGGATGCAACGCCTGCCACGTGGCGGCGAACATGAGTTTCATTGTCATCAAAGTCCCCGAACAGCCCGCCTTCCCCAACCAGGACTTCAGCCCGAAGCGTTAAGCTGCGCTCAAAGGGTTGCTTAGGTCCTCCGCATTCTGTGGGCTCGCGAACTCCCTTG
>JAXDOS010000026.1:0-4794 GCA_034668785.1 Alphaproteobacteria bacterium | reverse complement strand
ATGCGGTCACGTTAACCGATGTTCCCACTAACCGGATGTGAAGGTTACCATTCCGCCCGGGTCGCGCGGAAGCCAAAATGCATTGCCACCATGCGGCTGGCTAGATCTCTTGTGCTTCCACGAGCCCGACATAATTGTATGCAAGGTTGTGCTGGCGATTCGCAAAATCGGAGGTGGCGGCGAAGCCGATAAAAGCTTTCACGATGACCAGAAGAAGGGAGCTATCCCTACCGAAGGCGCAGATCCCGTCAAACGCTCAGGTCCATAACTGGTCATCGGCATAGATCTGGAGAGAGCCGGCAACGGCCGCCGAAGGGGCAAGCGGAACACCCGCGAATCTCTCAGGCAAAAGGACAGATCGGGGACTGAACTCTTACAAGGAGAACCCCGATGCATGTCGTCGTCATGGGAGCCGGCGTTGTCGGCGTTACCACAGCCTGGTATCTGCGCCAGCAGGGTCACGATGTGACCGTCATCGACCGGCAGGCGAAACCCGCCGCTGAAACCTCCCACGCCAATGGCGGTCAAATCTCGGTGTCGCACGCCGAGCCTTGGGCTAACCCTGCCGCGCCGCTGAAAGTTCTGCGCTGGCTGTTCAAGGAAGACGCGCCGCTCTTGGTTCGGCTGCGCGCCGATCCGGCGCAATGGCGCTGGTGCCTTCGCTTTTTGCTGGAATGCACGCCGGCGCGCACGCGCAACAACATCAAGCAAATCGTGTCGCTGGGTCTCTATTCGCGCCGCAGCCTCGGCGAGTTGCGCCGCGAGCTCGGCCTGCATTACGACGACCTGCAAAAAGGCATCCTGCACTTTTACACCAGCGAAATGGAGTTCGCGGCCGCGCGCGCTCCGGCACAGGTGATGCGCGATTATGGCTGCGACATTGAGCTTGTCGATGCGGACGAGGTCGTCCGCATCGAGCCGGCGTTGCGATTTACGCGCAGCAAAATCGTTGGCGGCAGCATGACCTATGCGGACGAGTCCGGCGACGCCTGCATGTTCACGCAGAAACTGGCTGAGGTTGCCGCCGCGCGCGGCGTCGCATTCAAGTTCAACACCACCATTCTTGGCCTCGATCACAGCAACGGCCGCGTCACCGGAGTGCGGGTGCGGACCGCCACCGGCGATTATGCGACCATCCGCGCCGATGCTTATGTGACGTGCCTGGGCTGCTATAGCGCCCCACTGCTCAAGCCGCTCGGCCTCGATCTGAATATCCATCCGGCGAAGGGCTACTCGGCGACTTTGCCGATCCGCGATCCCGAACGCGCCTATACCATCAGCCTGACCGACGACGAGCATAAGCTGGTGTTTTCGCGGCTCGGAAACCGGCTGCGCGTTGCCGGCACGGCAGAGCTCAACGGCTACGATCTCGAGCTGAACCCGGTTCGCTGCCAGGCGATCGTGCGCCGGCTGCTTGAACTATTCCCGGACTCCTGCGATCCGGGCGAAGCGCAATACTGGACGGGATTGCGGCCGGCGACGCCGTCGAATGTTCCTTACATCGGCCGCTCGTCCTACCAGAACCTGTACCTGAACACGGGGCACGGAACGCTTGGGTGGACGCATTCCTGCGGCTCCGGCCGCGCGCTTGCCGACATCGTCAGCGGGCGCCGTCCCGAGGTCGACTTCGCTTTTACGGGAGGCGATCCCGAGATGAGACCTGGGGGGCATATTCTTGAACCCGTAGCCGCATAAACTGCCTCAAGGCCGTTCATTGCGCGCTTGCTCTGATCTGGTGTAAGCCTCGGTAATGGCCTTGCTTTTGGCCAGATCGTGGCTGAAATGACCGCTGCAAGGAGCGCCTGTGTCCGAGCTTGGCAAGACCCCTCTTCTCGATCAATTGCGCACGCCGGAAGACCTACGGCACCTGACCATCGATCAGTTGCCGCAGGTCGCCAACGAATTGCGCCAAGAGACCATCGACGCCGTCGCCGTCACCGGCGGGCATCTCGGCGCCGGCCTCGGCGTGATCGAGCTGACCGTGGCGCTGCATTACATCTTCGACACCCCCCGCGACCGGCTGATCTGGGACGTCGGCCATCAGGCTTATCCGCACAAGATCTTGACCGGGCGGCGCGACCGCATCCGCACCCTGCGCCAAGGCGGCGGTCTCTCCGGCTTCACCAAGCGCGCCGAGAGCGAATACGATCCCTTCGGCGCGGCGCATGCCTCGACCTCGATCTCGGCCGGCCTTGGAATGGCGGTTGCGCGCGACCTGGAAGGAAAGACGCACAACGTCGTCTGCGTCATCGGCGACGGCGCCATGTCCGCCGGCATGGCGTATGAGGCGATGAACAACGCCGGCGCGATGAATTCGCGGCTGATCGTCATCCTCAACGACAACGACATGTCAATCGCGCCGCCGGTCGGCGCCATGTCGGCTTATCTGGCGCGGCTGATTTCCGGCAAGGCGTATCGTTCGCTGCGCGAAATCGGCAAGCATCTGCTGCACAAACTGCCGAAGTTTTTCGAGGACAGCGCTGCTAAAGCCGAGGAATTCGCCCGCGGCTTTTGGACCGGCGGTACGTTGTTCGAGGAAATGGGCTTCTTCTATGTCGGGCCGATCGACGGCCACAACCTCGATCACCTGCTGCCCATTCTCAGAAACGTGCGCGACACCGAAACCGGGCCGATCCTGCTCCATGTCGTCACCCAGAAAGGCAAGGGCTATCCACCGGCGGAAACTTCCGCCGACAAATATCATGGCGTGGTCAAGTTCGACGTCGCTACCGGCGCGCAGACGAAATCGAAATCCCGCGCGCCGATCTATACCAACGTTTTCGCCGAAAGCCTCATCAAAGAGGCGCGCAAGGACGATAAGATCGTCGCTGTGACCGGAGCCATGCCATCCGGCACCGGGCTCGATCTATTTGCTGAAGAATTTCCGGACCGCATGTTCGATGTCGGCATCGCTGAGCAGCATGCAGTGACTTTCGCCGCGGGTCTCGCCACCGAGGGCTTTAAGCCTTTCGCGGCGATCTATTCAACCTTCCTGCAGCGCGCCTATGACCAGGTGGTGCATGACGTCGCCATCCAGTCGCTGCCGGTGCGCTTCGCCATCGATCGCGCCGGCCTTGTCGGCGCCGACGGTCCGACCCACGCGGGCGCTTTCGACGTGGCTTATCTCGGCTGCTTGCCGAATTTCGTCGTCATGGCGGCGGCGGACGAGGCGGAGCTGGTGCATATGGTTGCCACCGCGGCCGCGATCGACGACCGGCCTTCAGCGTTTCGCTATCCGCGCGGCGAAGGCTTGGGCGTCGAGATGCCGAAGGAAGGCAAGCCGCTGGAGATCGGCAAGGGCCGCATCCTGCGCGAAGGGACCAAGGTCGCGCTGCTGTCGTTCGGCGCGCGGCTGGGCGAATGCCTCAAGGCCGCCGATGAATTGGCCGCACTTGGACTTTCGGCCACCGTCGCCGATGCCCGTTTTGCCAAGCCGCTGGACACCGATATGGTGCTACGGCTGGCGCGCGAACACGAGGTGCTGGTGACCATCGAGGAAGGCGCCATCGGCGGCTTCGGCTCTTACGTGCTGCAGGCGCTGGCGGAGCATGGCGCGCTGGACCAGGGATGCAAAGTGCGCACGATGGTGCTGCCCGACGTCTTCTCCGATCACGACACGCCGAACGCCATGTATGCCAAGGCCGGCCTCGACGCCAAGGGCATCGTGGTCAAGGTATTCGAAGCGCTGGGCAAGGACGCGCGGGTGGAGACGGTGAAGCTAGCGTAACCCACTTGTCATCCCGGACGGCGAGCATCGCGAGCCGATCCGGGACCCATATCTTGACGGAGTGGGTCCCGGCTCGCGCGCTTCGCGCTTGGCCGGGATGACAATGATTACTTCTTCTTCCGTCCGCCTTTTTTCTTCGGGACCTTCTTGCCTTTGGCGCGCGCTTCCGAAAGGCCGATGGCGATTGCCTGCTTGCGGCTCTTGACTGTCTTGCCGCTGCGGCCGCTCTTGAGCTTGCCGCGTTTCTTCTTGTGCATCGCGCTTTTCACATCTTTCGAAGCGCTTCGTGAGTATTTTCGTGCCATGTTATCTATCCTCCAAATGACCGGACATTAGAAATTAAAACGCAGCGTCTCGCCGTGCCGGCCAACAGTGACAACCAGCATTCCCGAAATTTTGTTCCAAGCATAGTCTGGATGACTCGATGAGTGAGCGTCGACGCGCAGACCGGTTGCTGGTTGAACGTGGCTTGTTTGAAAGCCGCGGCAAGGCACAGGCCGCCATATCAGCCGGGCTGGTGAGCGCGAATGGCGTGCAAGTGCGCAAAGCCTCCGACGAGATTTCGGCAGATGCTGTAGTACAAGCTTCGCTCGAACATCCCTGGGTGTCCCGCGGCGGCGTGAAGCTCGCCGCCGCGCTCGATCATTTCGGCGTCGATCCGAAGGGCCGAGTCTGCCTCGACGTTGGTGCATCGACCGGCGGCTTCACGCAGGTGCTGATCGCGCGCGGTGCGCGGCGCGTCTATGCCGTGGATGTGGGGCGAGACCAATTGCACGCGACCTTACGCACGCAGGCCGATATTATTTCCTTCGAGGATACCGATATACGCACGCTGTCCCCTGCCCTGTTGCCGGAGCCGCCAGACCTTATCGTCGCCGACGTCAGCTTTATTTCCTTAAAGCTCGTGCTTCCTAGCGCGCTCGCGCTGGCTCGCAGTCCCGTGCACCTGTTGGCGTTGATTAAGCCGCAATTCGAAGCCGGCCGCGGCAATCGCAAAAGAGGAATCGTTCGCGATCCTCTGGTGCATCAAGCGGTGTGCGATGACATCGCGGCCTTTGTCGCTGCGC
>JAXDOS010000025.1:0-24690 GCA_034668785.1 Alphaproteobacteria bacterium | reverse complement strand
ATGACCGCGCTGCTGATGTCCTTTCCGGGCACGCCGATCATCTACTACGGCGACGAGATCGGCATGGGCGACAATATTTACCTCGGCGACCGCAACGGCGTGCGCACGCCGATGCAGTGGACGCCGGATCGCTACGGAGGCTTTTCCCGTTGCGATCCGGCACGCCTCTACATGCCGATGATCATGGACCCGGTCTACGGCTACGAGGCGGTGAATGTCGAGGCGCAGTCGCGAAGCCTCAGCTCGCTGCTCAGTTGGACCAAGCGTCTCATCTCGGTCCGCAAATCGACCAACGTATTCGGCCGCGGATCCCTCACCTTTATCCGGCCGAAGAACCGGTCGGTCTTGGTCTACGTTCGCCAATACCAAGACCAGACCATCCTTTGCGTCGCCAATATGTCCCGCTCGGCACAGGCGGTGGAGATAGATTTGGCGCCGTGGCGAGGTCGAATTCCGCTGGAGATGCTGGGCCGCAAGGATTTCCCCCCGATCGGCGACCAGCCCTACATCGTAACGCTCGCGCCTTACGGATTTTTCTGGTTCCGCCTATGCGAGAAAGTCGAGGATCGCGTGGAGGCGCCAAGCATCATTCCAGAAGTAGAGACTTTGGTCGTGACCGATGGGTGGGCATCTCTCTTGCAAGGCCGCGCGAAGGCGATCCTCGAGCGCGACGTTCTGCCGGGTTTTCTTTCCTCCCATCGTTGGTTCGCCGAAAGAGGAAGCCCGTCGATCGCCGCAAAGGTCACCGCCGCGATCCCGCTCCAGAGCGGCGATCCAGGACTGCAACTCGCGCTGGTCGAAGGCAAGGGAAAGCGCGACACTTCCTGCTATCTGCTGCCGTTGACGATCAAATGGCAGCGTTTCGACCGAGCGCACAGAAATCCGAATGCACTCGCCGCCGTCCGCCGCGGCTCACGCGAGGGCGTGTTGCTCGATGTCACGGCGGACGCCGATTTTATATCCCTGGTGCTGGACAAGGTGCGTGCCTCGGAAACGATCGAAGCCGATGGAGTGCGTCTGGAATTTAGGCCGGTGGGCAAATTTCCTGCCTTGAACTCACTGGCAATGGACAACGTGCGCGCCGTGAATGCGGAACAGTCGAACACCACGGCGCTGGTCGGCAGCGATTGCGTGGTCAAACTGTTCCGCCGCCTTGAATCCGGGATCAACCCGGAAATAGAAGTCGGGCGGTTTCTCACCAAAACTGCCGGCTTTGTGAATACGCCGGCATTAATGGGTACCGTCGAACTTATCAAAGGCGGAAACCCGAGTGCGGTGGCGGTCATTCACCGCTTCGTCGAAAATCAAGGGGATGCTTGGGCGGTCACCAGCGCCTATCTCGACCGATATGTCGAAGAGCAGCGGCTCCTAACGACGGAAGCCGATGTCGAAAGCAATGAGCTTGCGGCTTACCTGCGCGTCATGGAGCATGTGGGCAAACGCGTGGCCGAACTGCAGCTTGCGCTCGCGAGCCGCACGGACATTGCCGACTTCGCTCCCGAGCCGATCAAGGCTGAAGATATCGCCGCTTGGACCGAGCAGGTGTTGAAACGAGGCGCGCACGTCCTTGATGAACTCGTCCAACGCAAGCCTGAACTCAAAGAAGCTGACCGCGCTCTGGTGGACACGCTGCTGCCCTACCGCGCGACGCTGCGAGACCGCTTACGTGGCATGGCGCCGGACACGATCGAGGCGATGAAGATCCGCCATCACGGCGATTTTCACCTGGGCCAGATGCTTATCTCTAAGGATGATGTTTTCATCATCGACTTCGAAGGCGAGCCGCGGCGCAGCCTGCAAGATCGCCGGCGCAAGGCCCCCGCCGCGCGCGACGTTGCCGGCCTTATCCGTTCCATCGACTACTCGGTCACAGCGGCACTTGACCGAGCGTTGCGTTCGGCGCCCGACGAGAACGGCAAGATCGCGCGGGCGCTGGACGATTGGCGGACGCGCTCCGTCGCCACGGTGCTGGCTGCCTATCGAGAATCGATGACCGATCCGCGGCTCTGGCCGGCTGACCCGCGTGAAGCCAGCCAGTTGCTCGACTTCTTTTTGTTGGAGAAGGCTTTGTACGAAATCGAATATGAACTGGCGCACCGGCCGGATTGGCTAAGGGTACCACTGGCGGGCACCTGGCGGATTCTTTCTCAACCACAGGAGAGTGGAGCATGACGGCACTCTCTCCGGAAGCCTATGCCATCATCGAAGGGCGGCATTCCGACCCGTTCCATTATCTCGGACTACATGTGGAAGATGACGTTCCGGTGGTGCGCGCCTTCCTTCCCGACGCCGCCCAGGTGGCGGTGGTCGACGAGCAGGGGCACGAAAGTGAGCTTGACCGCATCCATGACGCCGGTCTTTTTGCCGGACACCTCGCCAATGGATCACGGCGTTACCGTCTGCGCGCGCGCTACGGCGAACAGGTCGTGGAATTGGAGGATCCCTATCGCTTTCCGCCGGTGCTGACCGAGTTCGATTTGTATTTGCTATCGGAAGGCACGCATTTGCATCTCTACGACAAGCTCGGCGCGCATCCGCTCGTGATGGAGGGCGTGCCGGGTGTTGCCTTCGCCGTTTTTGCACCCGATGCACGGCGCGTCAGTGTCGTAGGCGATTTCAATTTCTGGGACGGTCGGCGTCACCCCATGCGCGTGCGCGCTAATGGCTTTTGGGAGATTTTCATCCCCAACGCCGCGCCTGGCGACAAATACAAATATGAAATCGTCAGCAGTCACGGTGGATTGTTGCCGCTGAAATCCGATCCGGTGGCGTTCGGTGCTGAATTGCGTCCTGGCACTGCTTCTATCGTCGTCGATCTCAACGAGGTTCCGCGGCCGGAACCGCTGCCACCCGCCGCCAACGACTTAGGCGCGCCGATCTCGATCTACGAAGTACATCTCGGCTCCTGGCGCCGGTCGGCGGAGGAGGGTGGCCGGTGGCTTACCTATCGCGAAATGGCTGAGGTGTTGCCGGCCTACCTGAAGGACATGGGTTTCACCCATGTCGAATTCCTTCCGGTCAGTGAGCACCCGTTCGACGGCTCCTGGGGCTACCAGCCGACAGGACTATTCGCGCCGACCAGCCGCTTCGGCACGCCTGCCGATTTCGCAGCCCTGGTCGAGGCCTGTCACCGCGCCGGCGTGGCGGTCCTCCTTGACTGGGTGCCGGGACATTTTCCGGACGATCCCCATGGCCTTGCGCGCTTCGACGGCACAGCGCTCTACGAGCACGCCAACCCGATGCAAGGGCGGCATCTCGACTGGGGCACGCTCATTTACAACTTCGGACGCACCGAAGTCGCAAACTTCCTGCTCGCCAATGCGCTGTTCTGGTTCGACCGCTACCGCGTCGACGGGCTCCGCGTCGATGCCGTGGCTTCGATGCTTTATCTCGACTATAGCCGGCCGGCCGGAGGCTGGATTCCCAACAAGCATGGCGGCCGGGAAAATCTCGATGCTGTCGCCTTCCTGCGGCGGTTCAATTCCGAGGTCTATTCGCGTTATCCCGATGCCACCACGGCCGCGGAAGAGTCCACCGCCTGGCCGATGGTGTCGAAGCCAGTCGACTGGGGCGGCCTCGGCTTCGGCTACAAATGGAATATGGGGTGGATGCACGACACCCTCGACTACATCAG
Organism: Alphaproteobacteria bacterium; assembly: GCA_034668785.1. GTDB lineage: Bacteria > Pseudomonadota > Alphaproteobacteria > Rhizobiales > Xanthobacteraceae > CANKHA01. Next base: position 21,056 of record JAXDOS010000025.1, on the reverse strand, counting down.
CAAGGATCCGATCCACCGCAAGCATCATCACGGTCAAATTCTCTTCGGGCTGCATTACGCCTTCTTCGAGAATTTCATCCTGCCGCTGTCCCATGACGAGGTCGTGCACGGCAAGCGCTCAATCCTCGGCCGCATGCCGGGTGATGATTGGCAGCGGTTTGCCAACCTGCGCGCCTATTACGCCTTCATGTTCGCCCATCCTGGCAAGAAGCTGATGTTCATGGGCAACGAGTTTGGCCAGCAGCGAGAATGGAATCACGACCGTTCGCTTGACTGGCATCTGCTCGACCAACCACGTCACGCCGGCATCCAGTCGCTGGTCCGCGATCTCAATCGGCTGTACCGTACGCTTCCTGCTCTGCACCAGCTCGATTGCGACAGCGCTGGCTTTGAATGGCTTGTCATGCATGACGCTGATCGCAGTGTCTTTGCTTGGCTCCGCAAAGGGCGAGAAACCCGAGACCGTTGCCTAGTGGTCGTCAACTTCACGCCGCAGGTCTATCGGGACTACCGCATTCCGGTGCCTTTCGCCGGGATTTGGCGCGAAGTTCTCAATACCGACGCCGCGATCTACGGCGGCAGCGATGTGGGGAACGCCGGTGAGGTAAGGACGTTGGACGAAGGCGCCATCCCCGAGGTCAGCCTTGCCATCCCGCCCCTTGCTGCCATTTTTCTCGTCCCGGAACAGTAGCATGCGGCTTTCAGCCGGTGCGCCGCATCCATTGGGTGCGACCTGGGACGGCCGTGGAACAAACTTCGCTTTGTTTTCCGCCAACGCGGAAAAGGTCGAACTCTGTCTGTTCGAAAAACAGGGGCGGCGTGAGCTTGAGCGCCTGACTCTGCCGGAGCGGACTGAAGATATTTGGCATGGCTATCTTGGCGATGTCGTCCCCGGGCAGCTTTACGGCTATCGGGTGCATGGACCGTATGAGCCGGAACGTGGCTTTCGTTTCAACGCGAACAAATTGCTGATCGATCCCTATGCCAAACGTTTGGCGGGGCGTCTCGTTTGGAGCGACGCGCATTTCGCCTACCGCGCGGGCGGTCCGAAGGAAGACCTTTCTTTCGACCGGCGCGATAGCGCGCGGGGAATGCCGAAAGCCGTCGTAATCGACCAAGCGTTCACCTGGGGTGACGAACATCGGCCGGTCATTCCTTGGGAAGATACGATCTTCTACGAAGCTCACGTTAAAGGATTGACGCAGCTCCGTGACGACGTCCCTCCCGGATGGCGGGGTACTTTCCGTGGTTTGGCTGCGCCGTCTGTGATTGATCATCTCAAGCGGTTAGGAGTGACCACTCTCGAGTTGCTCCCAATCCATGCCTTCGTCGACGACCGGCATCTGGTGGAGCGCGGGCTAAACAATTACTGGGGCTACAACACCGTCGGCTTCTTTGCTCCCGAGCAGCGCTACGCCGCGGACGCCGCCCTTGACGACTTTCGCTCGACGGTCTCGCGGTTGCATGACGCCGGTATCGAGATCGTGCTCGACGTCGTCTACAATCATACCGCCGAAGGAAATCATCTGGGACCGACGCTCAGTTTCCGTGGGATCGATAACACTTCCTATTATTGGCTGCTGCCGGACCAGCCGCGTTATTATGATGACTTCACGGGCACAGGCAATTCGCTGAACCTCACGCATCCGCGCGTGTTGCAGATGGTGATGGATTCGCTGCGCTATTGGGTTGAGGTCTGCCATGTGGACGGATTCCGGTTCGATCTCGCCAGCACGTTGGGCCGCGGGCCAAATGGTTTCGATGGTGGCGCTGCGTTTTTTGCAGCGGTCCACCAAGATCCGGTGCTAGCCGGCGTCAAGCTTATCGCCGAGCCTTGGGATGTCGGCCCCGGAGGCTATCGCGTGGGCGGGATGCCCGCCGGTTGGTCGGAATGGAATGATCGTTTCCGCCGCGCGATGCGCCGCTACTGTATCGGCGAAGGCAACCTGGTCGGTGAGGTCAGCCGGCGGATGACGGCGTCGGCAGATCTTTTCAATCACGATGGCCGTGGTCCGCGCGCCAGTATCAATCATGTCACCGTGCATGACGGTTTCACGCTGGCCGACCTAGTGAGCTACAACAGCAAGCATAATGAAGCCAATGGCGAAGACAACCGCGATGGTTCCGACGACAACCAGAGTGCAAATTGCGGCGTCGAAGGCCCTACGAACGATCCAAAGATTTTGGAATGCCGCCGGCAGTTGCGGCGCAATCTGCTGTCCTGCCTTCTATTGGCTCAAGGCGTACCGCTCTTGTTGGCCGGCGACGAGGTTGGCAACAGCCAGCAAGGCAACAACAACGCCTATTGTCAGGATAACAAAATCGGTTGGGTAGATTGGTCTGGACTCGGCGGCGACGGCGAGGACATGACCGCGCTGATCGCGCTACTGACGAAGTTGCGCCGTCGTTTTCCTCAGCTTCGTCCGCGTCGTTGGGTCAATGGCCGCGCCGATGATGGCTCCTTCGGCGTCCTGTGGCTGACGCCGCAAGCTACTGAAATGACGGAAGCGGACTGGAATTTTCCTGAAGGACGCTTCCTGTCCTATGTACTTGGCGGGCTCGAACCGGGGCAGCAGCCGGTCTACATCGTGCTCAACGCGGCGCTCGACACCATCGAATTCACGCTGCCGACAGTGCCCGATATCAAAAATTGGCAACCGCAGCTCGATACGTCGGCCAAGCTCCAGCCCCGAGCCCTAGCCTCCGGAATGAACGCGCAAGCGGCGGGGCGGTCGGTGCTGGTATTTTCGGGCGTGCCATGAGCGCAAACATGCCCTTCGGTCATGAACTGCGCGCCGACGGCGTGGTATTCCGGCTATGGGCGCCGGCGGCGAAGCGCGTCGACCTCATGCTCGACCGTGCGCATCCGATGCAGGCGGGACCGGATGGCCGGTACGAGCTTGCGATCCCCGGCGCCCGCGCCGGGACTTTGTACAAGTACCGCATTGACGGCGAGGTAGAAGTCCCTGATCCGGCTTCGCATTTCCAGCCGCAGGACGTATCCGGTCCGAGCGAGGTGATCGACCACGCCCAATTTTCTTGGCAGGCGCGGGACTGGCGCGGCCGGCCCTGGGAAGAGGCGTCCTTCCTGGAACTCCATGTCGGCACCTTTACGCCGGGGGCCAGTTTCCGCTCCACCATCGAGCGGCTCGACCATGTGGTCGAAACCGGGGTGACCGCCATCGAGCTGATGCCGCTGGCCGATTTCTCCGGACGCCGCAATTGGGGCTATGACGGCGTGCTGCTCTATGCGCCGGACAGCGTCTATGGCCGTCCCGAGGATCTTAAAACCCTGGTCGACGAAGCGCATCGGCGCGGGCTGATGGTGTTTCTCGACGTCGTCTATAACCACTTCGGCCCAGAGGGGAATTATCTCTCCCGCTACGCGCCTGCTTTCTTCACCGAAGGGCAGACGCCGTGGGGCTCGGCGATCGATTACCGCGTTCCGCAGGTCCGCGCCTTTGCCATCGGCAATGCGCTGCATTGGCTGCGGCATTACCGGTTCGACGGACTGCGGCTGGATGCGGTCCATGCCATTGTCGAACCCGGCGAACCGAACGTGCTGCACGACCTCAGCCGCGCGGTCGGCAAGCTCGCCGCGGAAACCGGCCGCCAAATCCATCTCGTGCTGGAAAATGACGACAATAATGCGAGCCTGCTCGATCCGCGCACGAATCCCGCCGCGGGCAAATACCGCGCGCAATGGAACGACGATTACCACCATGCCTGGCATGTGCTGCTGACCGGCGAAACCAACGGCTATTACTCGGATTATGAAAAAGAGCCGCGCGCCCATATCGCGCGGGTGCTCGCGTCGGGCTTTGCCTATCAGGGCGAGCTCTCCGGCCATCGCGAGGGAAAGCCGCGTGGGCAAGCCTCCGGTGCGCTGCCGCCGAATGCCTTCGTCAACTTCCTGCAGAACCACGACCAGATCGGCAACCGCGCTTTAGGCGACCGTCTCTCAACGCAAGCCGATGAGGCCGCGCTCTCGGCGGCGCTTGCCATCACTTTGCTGGCGCCGATGCCGCCGCTGCTTTTCATGGGTGAGGAATGGGGCTCGACGAAACCATTTCCGTTCTTTTGCGATTTCCATGGCGAGCTTGCCGAAGCCGTGCGCAAGGGCCGCCGTGAGGAGTTCAAGTCGGTGTATGCAGAAATGGGAGACGATGTTCCTGATCCGCTGGCGGAGGAAACTTTCCGCTCGGCGGTACTCGATTGGGAAGCCCGGACCGCGCAGCACGGTCAAAAACGGCTGACGCTGGTTCGCGACTTGCTGAAGATACGGGCCAAGGAAATCGCGCCCCGGCTTGCGACCGCCGCTTTCGGTTTTGCGGGTTGCGACGGAGATATATTGACCGCAACTTGGCAGGTCGGGGACGGCGAGAAGTTGATGCTGCTCGCCAACTTGTCCGACAAAAATACCGCCCGGCCTACGAGCTTGGAGGTTGGCCGTCCGATCTGGGGTGGCCCGGCGCCGGAAATGCTGCCGCGCTGGTCGGTGCATTGGGGCATCGGAGAGCGATGATGCCGCAGACTATCCCGGTCGCCACCTACCGCCTGCAGTTTACGCCGAGTTTTAGTTTCGACGATGCGGCGGCGATCGTGCCGTATCTGAAAGCGCTCGGCATCACGCATCTCTATGCCTCGCCCTTCTTGAAAGCGCGCTCCGGCAGCACGCACGGCTATGACATCATCGATCACAACGCGCTTAATCCCGAAATCGGCGGCGAGGCGGGATTCCTCCGCTTGAGCGAGGCGCTCATTAAGGCCGGCATGGCGCTGATCCTCGATTTCGTCCCGAACCACATGGGCGTGCATTTTGCGGACAATGCCTGGTGGCTCGATGTGCTCGAATGGGGACCGAAATCGCCGCATGCCGCATCCTTCGACATCGAGTGGGATACTTTGCCGGAGCGGCCTCGGGGCGGCGTTCTTCTTCCCATCCTCGGCCGGTCCTATGGCGAAGCGTTGGAGAGCGGTGAGATCGAGCTTCGCTACGATCCCGGCGAGGGCAGTTTTTCCGCTTGGTATTTCGAACATCGCTTGCCGATCGGCCCGAACCGTTACGGCGACATCCTCAAGAAGATCGTTTCGCAAACCAATGCCCATGACGATCCGGTAGGACACCGGCTGCTGGAACTGGCGGCGCGTTATGCGGGTCCAAACAATCCGCCGCGCGACAAAGCTCCGGCCTTCAAGCGAGAATTGGCCGGTATCGAGGGCGCCAGCGAGTTGATCGAGCGGGGATTGGTTGCTTATCAGCCGAAGTCGAAAGAGCCCGGCGCGCTTCTCCAGCTGCATCACCTGCTCGAACGGCAATATTACCGCCCCGCGCATTGGCGGCTCGCAGGTACTGAAATCAACTACCGGCGATTTTTCGACGTCAATGCGCTCGCAGGACTTCGCGTCGAAGATGCGCGGACCTTCGAGGCCATTCACCGGCTTGTCGTCCGGCTGATCGGGGAGGGGCGGCTGCAAGGCTTGCGGCTCGATCACATCGATGGCCTGCGCGATCCGCAACAATATCTGCGCCGGCTGCAAAGCCTGATACGGCAGACGCGCGGGGCGGATGGCCGGGCGTTTTACATCCTCATTGAGAAAATTCTTGCGGAAGGCGAGCCTTTGCCCCGCTTTGCCGGGGTGTCGGGAACCACCGGCTATGAATGGCTCAACGTCATTTCCCACCTTCTTCTCGACCAATCCGGCCTCAAACCGCTCGACGAAGCATGGCGGGAGGCGAGCGGCGATACGCGCGGCTTCGACGAGATTCTGATCCGCGCCAAGCGTCGGGTGATGACGAATATTCTCGCCAGCGAGTTCACCGTCTTGACGCGCCTGCTCACCCGCATTGCCGCCGGTCATTACACGACGCGCGATTACACCCCGGAGCGGTTGCGCGCTGCCCTGGAAGCTTTCGTCGTCCATTTTCCGGTGTACCGGACTTACATCACGCCGTCCGGTCCATCGGCGGATGACCGCGCTGTCATCGAGGCGACCATCGCCAAGGCACGCGAGACCTGGTTCGGCTCCGATATCGACATCCTCGATTTCCTGCGCGACGCCTTAACCTTGGACCTGGTCGCGCCAGGACGCCCCGGACACAGCATTTCCCGGGTACGCCGCTTTGCCTTCAAGGCCCAGCAATTCACCGGCCCGATGATGGCGAAGTCGATGGAGGACACGGCGTTCTACCGCTACCACCGCTTGCTTGCTCTCAACGAAGTGGGCGGCGATCCCGGCGCGGATGCTTTGACGGTGCCAGAATTCCACGAACGCATGACCGCGCGGGTGGAGACTTTCCCGCATGGCCTCACTGCCACCGCCACGCACGACACCAAGCGCGGAGAAGATGCGCGTACGCGCATTCTCTCGTTGTCCGAGATGGCGGACGACTGGGCCGAGGCGGCGCGCCGGTGGCGTGACCTCAACACGAGCTTGGTCCGTCGCCAGAACAGCGGACGGGTTCCGTCCGTGGCGCATGAATACATGCTTTACCAGGCGCTGGTCGGAGCCTGGCCGCTCAGCGGCATCAACCAAAGCTTTGTCGAGCGGATGCAGGAATATGCAATCAAGGCCGCCCGCGAAGGCAAGGAGCAAACCAGTTGGCTCGCTCCCCAGGACGAATACGAAACAGGTCTAAAGAATTTCGTTGCCGCGCTGCTAAGTCGGGAGCAATCGACTCCGTTCCTGGAATCCTTCGACGCCTTCGCCCGCCGCGCGGCGCTGATGGGAGCTCTGAACAGCCTCACGCAAACCGCGCTGAAGGTTACGATGCCCGGCGTGCCGGATTTCTATCAAGGCACTGAATTGTGGGACTTGTCGCTGGTCGATCCGGACAACCGGCGTCCGGTCGATTTCGCAGCGCGCGCGGCGATGCTCCGCGAGGCCGGGGGCCAGCCGGATTGGCGGGAACTGGCGGCAGATTGGCAGAGCGGGCGCATCAAGCTCGCGCTGGTCCGGCAGCTTCTTGCCATTCGCAACAAGTTTGAAACCGCTTTCGCCAAAGGAGACTACCGGCCGCTCCAAGTTGTCGGGCCGCGACGCGACGAGATCGTCGCCTTTGCGCGCGGCGCTGGACGGGAAAACATCGTCGTCGTCGCCGGCAGGCTGTTTGGCCGCTCCACCGACAAGGGCCGCGTGTGGCCTGTGAGTGACGCGTGGCAAGGGACCGCGGTAACGACTGAAGGTTTCTCCGGTCTCCGTCCGTTGCTCACATCAAGCAGCGGCATGAATGGCGGGCAACTCCCGATTGCGGAATTGTTTGCCGCCCTCCCTGTCGCAATTTTGCATGCGGAGACCACGGAGGCGAAAAAGCGCCGCGTTCCGGTGGCGTCGCTAGCTACCGCGACATGAGTTTGTAGCCGGCCTTGTCGCCGGAACCTCGCTGCGAGATTCCCGTTTACTTACAAAGGAGCCGCAGATGGATGATTTTGAGGAACGCGTCAAAAAGCGCGCCTACCGACTCTGGCAGCAAGAAGGTTGCCCGGAAGGCCGAGCCGACGTTCACTGGGATGAGGCCCGCGAGCTGGTCGCGATCGAGGACAACTTCGATCTCACGCTGAAGCCGATCTCCAGCCCAGAATCGATCGGGCCGTATGGAGAACCGATAGAGCCTATCGAGGCAGCGGAAAATATGGGCGATGTCCCAACCATCGCCGATCAAGGCGAGGAGCAGACTTTTCCGCACCGGCGCACGGAACTCGCAGACAATAAGGTGTAGGTCGCAGTGGGCAGCACCAATTAGAAGGCCGTCCGGGATTTTGAGCCGGACGGCCTCGCGGATGTTGTGCCGACCCGCTCTTGGCCGGTTCCCTCCCTCCGCCGCACCATGATTATGAAATTCAGCGTGACGACGCAACGGTAAGCCGCGGATCGCGGAAATTATCAACAAGCATGGGCTTTTTCGGCCCTTTCGCTTTTGACGGCTCCCGCGAGGGGCGGCCCTTTTGGCCCTCCATAAGCGGACTTCTATTGACTGATTCGGCCGGTCCGGCTGGGAACGAACACTGCCGATTCGGAGTTTCCGTAAGGGGACTATGGGAGATGTGTCATGGATGAGAGCTCCGGATTTGCCGCATTTTTGGGTGTGCTCTTCGGAATCCTTCTCGTCGTCGCTGTGGTTTTTGTCGGCTTTAATATGGGAGCAGAGAAGATTCAGACGGCGAGTTTGCCGATCTCGCCGCCGCTTATCTTTGTACCGAAATGACACGCCGGTTGGCACCAGGAACTACATACTTAGTCGCGCGTTTACTTGTTACTGAACAGCAAAGGAGCCAACCATGCCGATCCTTTTATTGGTAGGAATTCCAGTGGTGTTGCTCGGTGGCGGATATGCGATCGTGCACATGATCCACTAGCGGAAAGTTTTTGATCTGATGTTTGACGAAGACCCGGCGCGATGCCGGGTTTTCGTTTTTGTGAATTCAATTCAGCGCATGGTCGGCATCACGAAATGCGTGCCCTGGCGTATCTCCGTTGGCCAGCGCGAGGTGACCGTCTTCAATTTCGTATAAAAGCGGACGCCCTCCATGCCGTGGATATGGTGATCGCCAAACAGAGAGCGCTTCCATCCGCCGAAACTGAAAAAGGCCATGGGCACGGGTATCGGCACATTCACGCCGACCATCCCCGCGGCAACGCGGCTGACGAAGGTGCGGGCGGTGCCGCCGTCTCGCGTGAAGATCACCGCGCCGTTGCCGAATTCATGCTCGTTGACCAGCTTCACGGCTTCATCAAAGTTCGACGCGCGGACGACGCAGAGGACCGGGCCGAAAATCTCCTCCTTGTAGATGCGCATCTCGGCACGCACCTTGTCGAATAGCGAAGGGCCGAGGAAAAATCCGTCCTCGTAGCCTTGCAGCCGCAGCGAACGGCCGTCGACTACGAGCTCCGCGCCTTCCTTCACGCCGGTATCGATATAGCCTTTGACCTTGTCGCGATGCGCCGCCGTCACCAGCGGCCCCATCTCCGATTCCGCGTCGGTGCCGGGCCCGATCTTCAGCGCGCGCACCCGCGGCGCCAGCCGCTCGATCAGCGGGTCCGCGGCAGCGCCGACGGCGACCGCGACCGAAATGGACATGCAGCGTTCGCCGGCGGAGCCGTAAGCCGCGCCCATCAGCGCGTCGGTCACTTGGTCCGGGTCGGCATCCGGCATGACCACCATGTGGTTTTTCGCGCCGCCCAAGGCCTGCACGCGCTTTCCGGCGCCGGTGCTGGTGTGAAACACATGCTCGGCGACCGGCGTCGAGCCGACGAAGCTTACCGCGGCGATACCCGGGTGATTGAGGATCGCATCGACCGCCTCCTTGCCGCCGTTGACGATATTCAAGACGCCCGGCGGCAGGCCGGCTTCGGTGAGCAACTCGGCGAGCCGCATCGAACAGCTCGGCACTTTTTCCGACGGCTTGAGGATGAAGCTGTTGCCGCAGGCGACGGCGACGGGAAACATCCACAGCGGCACCATGGCCGGAAAATTAAACGGCGTGATGCCGGCGCAGACGCCGAGCGGCTGGCGCAGCGAATAGCTGTCGATATTGGTGCCGACATTCTCGCTGTATTCGCCCTTGAGCAGATGCGGAATGCCGCAGGCGAACTCCACCACTTCAAGGCCGCGCTGCAGCGAGCCGCGCGCGTCGGAAAGGACTTTGCCGTGTTCGTGCGTGATCAGTTGCGCCAATTCGTCGGCATGTTGCTCGATGAGATGCTTGAATTTGAACAGCACCGCGGCGCGGCGCAGCGGCGGCGTCGCCATCCATCCGGGCAGGGCGCGGGTGGCGGCGGCGACGGCGCCTTCGACATCCGCGGCGCTGCCCAAGGATACCCGGGCGGTGGCTTTTCCCGACGCCGGCTCATAGAGGTCGGCGGTGGCGCGGCTTGCGCCCGCCACGCGCTCTCCGTCGATGTAATGTCCGATGGCGTCCATGCGGCTATCGAATTCCTATGGCTTTGCGCGGTTAACCAAGCGGCTGCCAGGCATGATAGACTCCGGCTCGTACGCCGCCCACTCGAAAATTAACCCCATGGCACGACAGCGATAGCCCGCCGGGGAGCGATGCCTTAAAATAGCGGCTTGAAAGCTTTCCGAAAACGAAGGAGCCGGTCGTGATAACGATCAAATCGCTGGCAATTGGAATAACGACGCTGCTGCTGTCGCAGTCGGCGCAGGCGCAAATGTATTCCTCGATGACCTTTAGTCCGCCTCAGGCGCGACACGCGCAATGGCCGCATTACATGCCGCCATACATGCACCAGTCGCACATGTATCAGTCTCACATGTATCAGCAGCCGATGTACCAGCCGCAGGTCTATCTGCAGCCGCAAAGCTACTATCAGCAACCCGTCTACAGCGCGCCGCAATACGCGCAGCCGAGCTGCGGCTGCCCGCAACAATATTATCCGCAACAGTCGTATACGCAGCCATATCAGCAGCCCTACGTACAGCCTTACCAGCAAAGCTACTATCAGCCGTATCAGCAAACTTACACGCAGCCCTACCGGCCGTATTATCAGCCGCGGACGTATCAGCGTTCCGTCCGGCAGATGCACCGGCCTTGGCAGCGGCAAATCATTCGCCGCCGTTATTGATCGAGGTTGCCGCGCGTCGCATCCTGGACGCAATTGGCGTAATCTAAGCGTGAGCCGCCCGGCTTGCGCCGCCGATTGTTATGTGTCCAGGAGACCGCCATGATCCGTTGCTTCATTCTCGCCGCCGCGAGCGTTGCGCTGAGCAGCGCGGCTTTCGCGCACATCACGTTGGAGACACGTCAGGCGCCGCTCGGCGCGTCCTATAAGGCGGTGGTGCGCGTGCCGCATGGCTGCGAAGGCTCCGCCACCACCGGCATTCACATCAAAATTCCCGAAGGCGTCGTCTCGGTAAAACCAATGCCGAAGCCCGGCTGGACCATCGATCTGGTGAAAGGCAAATACGCCAAGACGCACGACGGCGGCGAGAATGCCAAGATAAGCGAAGGCGTCATGGAGATTGCCTGGTCGGGCGGCAAGCTGCCCGACGCCTATTACGACGAGTTCATCTTTCGCGCCTTCCTCGCCGCGGACCTGGAACCCGGCAAGGCGTTGTATTTTCCCACCGTGCAGCAATGCGAAAAAGGCACCCATCGCTGGATCGAAATTCCGGCGGCGGGAAAATCCGCGGATGACTATCCGGAGCCCGCGCCGGATCTGATGATCATGCCGAAAAAATGAACGCGCAGGGCGGCTACGCCATCGTGCGGCTGATCGCTTTTATCATTTTGGTGTTGATCGGGCTTGCCCCGGCGCCCGCTGCGCTCGCCCATGCCTCGCTGATCGCCGCCGAGCCGGCGGACGGCGCAAACCTTGCTGCTGCGCCGGAACGTCTGACGCTCGTTTTCAACGAACCGATTTCGCCGATCGTGCTGCGGCTGATCGATCCGAAAGGCAACGCTGCCGTTTTAACCGACGTGGTGCAGCGTGACGCGACCCTCATGGCAAAGCTGCCGCCACTTTTGGACCAAGGCAGTTATTTGCTGAGTTGGCGGGTGGTGTCGGCGGACGGACATCCGGTGGCGGGAACGGTCGCTTTCTCTGTCGGGCAGGCGGCCGCCGTTTCACCTGCCGTAGTGAAGACTGCGTCGGACTGGCCGGTCCGCAGTGCGATCTGGCTGGCGAAGCTTGCGCTCTATGCGGCGATCTTTTTTGGCGTCGGCGGATCCGTATTCACCACCTGGATTGCTGCCGCACGGCCATTACCCGCGCGAGCCGAGAAAGTGATCTTCGCGTTGCTTTTGATTGGAGTAATGGCGGTTCCGGTTTCCGTTGGCCTTCAGGGTCTCGACGCGCTGGGAGCGCCGTTGTCCGCGCTTGGTGAGGCTGCTCCATGGCGGCAAGGCTTCGCCACGTCCTACGGAATGACGGCCCTCATGGCGGGGAGCGCTTTGCTCGTCGCTATCGTCGCGATGACGGTTCCCCATTCCACCGCAAGCCGCGGTCTGTCGCTTGCCGCGCTCGGCGGTATCGGTTTGGCGCTTGCCGCGAGCGGCCATGCCGCGACGGCCGCGCCGCAGTGGCTGACGCAGCGGGCGGTATTCCTGCATGTGGTCGCGGTCGCATTGTGGATCGGCTCGTTATGGCCGTTGGCGGCAAGCCTGCGCGCCGTCGATGCGGAGCGACGGCAGGCGCTTCTCCGTTTTTCGCGCGCGATCCCCTGGGCCATTCTTGTGTTGCTGCTGTCGGGAGTCGTGCTTGCAGTGGTCCAGCTCGCGCGCGTTGACGCGCTGTGGACGACAGCCTACGGCGCCGTGTTCCTGGCAAAGATGGCCTTGGTCTTTCTTCTGTTCAGCCTCGCGGGGGCAAACCGCTTTCTGCTGACGCCGCGGATCGAAGCCGGAGATGCTGCGGCCGCTCGCCGGCTGCGTTCGTCCATCGCGATGGAGCTTGGATTAGCCTTGGCAATCTTCGGTATCGTTGCCCTTTGGCGCTTCACGCCGCCGCCGCGCGCCACGGCTGTCGCGATCTCGCAGCCCGAATTCATTCATTTCCATGGCGAGAAGGCGATGGCCGAGATCACCCTTGATCCCGGGCACGTCGGCCGTTCCAGCGGCACGATTACCGTGTGGACTGCGAATGAGACGCCGATGACGGCCAAGGCCGTGACACTTGTCTTATCGCAGCCCGCCGCGGGTATCGAAGCGATCCGGCGTGACGCGGTCGCAGCGGGTGACAATACGTGGAACGTGGACGATCTGTTGATACCGACGCCGGGGCGCTGGCATTTGCGCGTGGAAATTCTGGTCAATGATTTTGAAAAGATACCGCTTGAAGACGAGATCGAAATTCGGCGGTGAGGCCGATATGGCCTGTGAGCAGGCTAAACGGCGACCTTGGTGAGGAACTCCTCGACCTTCGAGCGCAGATTGGAGACGGCGATCTCGACCTGCTCCGAGGAGCCGAGCACGAACTCCGCCGAGGACCGCGTTTCCGTCGTCGCTCCGGCGACTTCGCCGAGAACCGAGACAACCAAGTTGGTGCCTTTCGCCGCACTCGCCACGTTATGCGAGATGTCGTCGGTTGCGGCGCTCTGCTGTTGAATCGCCGCCGCGACCCCGGTGGTATATTGATTGATCTCCTGCATGCGGGTGGCAATGCTGCGGATCGCCGCGACCGCGCCGGTAGTTGAGTCCTGGACGGTGAGGATAAGGCCGGCAATGTCTTCGGTGGCTTTCGCGGTCTGCACCGCGAGCGATTTGACTTCCGAGGCGACGACGGCAAATCCTTTGCCCGCATCCCCGGCACGCGCCGCTTCGATAGTAGCATTGAGCGCGAGCAGATTGGTCTGGCCGGCGATCTGGCGGATGAGCTTCACCACATCGCCGATCTTCTGCGCGCCGTTCGACAGTGCCGCGATCTCGCCGTCGGTCGCCTGCGCTTCCGACGTCGCAAGCCGCACCACTTCCGTCGTGTGCTCGAGCTGACGGCTGATCTCGGCGATGGATTGAGAAAGCTCGTTGGCGGCGACGGCGGCGGTTTCCACATTGGCGGACGCGTCGTTGAATGCCTGCACCGCACCCTCGGCGCGCTGCGACGTTTTCTGCGATGTGCCGAACAGGGAGGTCGCCGTCGAGCGCATGGCGCTGGCGCTACCGCTTACGCCGGAAAGCAGGCTTTCTACTTGTGACCGGAACGCGGCTATGGCCGCGTCGATGGTGGTACGGCGGCGCTCCTGATCGCGGACAGAGGCGCGTTCCTGCTCAGCCTGCTGCCGCTCGGTAATGTCTTCGTGGGTGGACACCCACCCGCCGGTCGGCCTTGGTTCATTGGTGACGGCGATCTTGCGACCATCCGGCAGCTCGAACATATGTTTGAAGGTCTTGCCGGTCTGGGTGGCAGCCGTGGTTCGCCGGACGAATTCATCCGGGTCTCCAGCTAATGTTCCAACTTCCAGCCTTTGCTGCAGGATGTCCCGCAGTGTGAATCCAAGCCGCAGCCGATCTTTTACCCGGTAAATTTCCTCGAAACGCTTATTCCACAGCACTAGCCGCCCGACTGCGTCGAACATGCACAGGCCCTGCGACATCTGGCTCAGGGCGGCGTCGAGCAACCGATGTTGCTCTTGGAATTTTTCCTGCAGCGACCCGTCCATGAGGTTGCCGACCATTCGCAGGCCGCTGCCGAGCCCCACGCCCAAGATGGCAGCGACGCCGAGGGCGAGGCCACCGATGTCCGCGTCCGAGGTTAGTGCCGCAATATAATAAACCGCCCATAGGCCGCAGCCGACGGCGATAGCAGCCCCGATGATCCAAATAATGCGGGCGCCGCCAATCGCTTGCTGCGCGCGGACGAATAGACTGATGGCTGCCAGCGCGGCCAGGAAACCGGCCACGCTTTCTAAAATAGCCAAGCCCCAGCCATGCCCCGTCGGGAGGTAAGAAAGCGCTTGAAACATGGATATCCTTGCAGCTGTTTGGAGGATTGTTCTGCGGCATTAATATTTCATTAACATTGACTCTGCAGACGGAAATAATTGGAAAACGTCCTGGCTGGAGCCTTGCTGCCGGTCCTGCGCTACCTCCGATGGCGCTATCGCGCCACTGCCGATCGCCGCGCGAACACGAACATCGTAGAAAAGGAGATCACGTTGACGGTCGCTCTGCCTTATGCGCTGGTATCATTCTCCAATGCGTGAGGGAGATTGCATGCGCGGAACGGCAGGCTGGGTTTCCACTGCACTGACATTGGCGATGGGGCTTTTCACCGCGCTGCCCGCGGCCGCGCAGCCGGCCGACCAGGCGTTCGCCGGCAAAACCATCAACATTTATGTCGGCTATACGGTTGGGGGCAGCTACGACCTCTATGCCCGCATGGTGGCGAACCACCTCGGCAGGCACATCCCTGGAACGCCGAGCGTCGTGGTGCAAAACATGCCGGGCGCGGGGAGCATGAGGGCGGCGAACTATCTTTATAAGGTGGCACCGAAGGACGGCACGGCGCTTGGCGTAATCGTGGAATCGGCATCGCTGGAACAGGCGTTGGGCAACCCGGCCGTTCAATACGACGCGGCTCAGTTCACCTATGTCGGCCGCGTCGCCTCGAGCAACAATATCTTTATGATGTGGCACACCGCGAAAGCGCAGTCGCTGGCCGAGGTCAAACAGCGCGAAACGACGCTCGCCGGCACCGGCCCAGGTTCGATCGCCGAGACCGTGCCAGCGCTTCTCAACTCGCTCGCCGGCACCAAGTTCAAGATCGTCAGCGGCTATGCCGCATCGAACGAGGCGATGCTGGCGATGGAGCGCGGAGAAGTCGAAGGGTCTTCCTCCTCTTGGGCGGCCGTGAAGGTCGGGAAGCAGGATTGGCTGCGCGACCACAAGATAAAGATCATCCTGCAGACGACCCCGGAACGCGTTGCGGAACTGCCGGACGTGCCTTGTCTCGGCGAGATCGGCACCACGCAGGAGGACAAGCAACTCTTTGGGCTTTATGCCAGCGGCAGCTCGGTCGGACGCGCGCTCATCGGACCGCCGGGAATTCCGGAGAACCGCGTCAGGATTTTGCAGCAGGCGTTCGAGAAGATGGTGAAAGACCGCGAATTTCTCGCCGACATGGCCAAAGGCAATATCGACGTCGAGCCTTTGTCCGGCGACAAGGTAGCGGGCCTCGTGCGGCAAACGCTCAATATTCCCGACACTGTCCGACAGCGCGCCGAAGCTGCCTTCGGACGTTGATCCGCGTCTCGTCTACTTAGCGAGTTTATTTGGCGAGTTCGCGGACCCGCGCGGCCATCTCCGGCGGCGCCGCGTAGACGCGATCAAGCAGCGCGTTGATCTGCTCGCCGCTGACCGGATCGATTTCCACGTTCTGCGCCTTCGCGTCGTCGAGGAAGCCAGGGTCTTTCATCGTCGCGTCGAAGGCCGCGCGTAATGCCTTGACGCGGTCGGCGGGCACGCCCGGCGGCAGCAGGAAAGGCCGCCCCATGATCTGCTCGGCGAAAGCGATTTCCATCAGTTGCTTGTCGGCGGGCGAAGTCATGATCTCGATGGCGGTGGGCGCATCCGGGAAGGCCGGGTCACGGGTCATGCCCAATTGCATGATCACCTTGGCTTCGCCTTTTTCGATCCACGGCATCATGCGTGCACGAAAGGCGCCGGAGGAGCCGCCGGAAATATGCGCGTCCACTTCGCCGCGCTCGACCGCGAGCAGGCAGGCTTGCGAGCCGTCGTAACCCTCCACGGTCTTCAGCTTGCTCCCATACAGGCCGTTGAGCATGCGGGCGTAGATTGAGCTCGGCGAATTATGCGCGGTGGAGCTGATGGCGATTTCTTTCTTCTTCAGGTCCTCCGGGGAATTCACGCCGACTTTGGTGGAGACAATGAATAATCCGACTTCCTGCTGCGGCGACCCCAGCCAATGGAATTTGCTGGCGTCGAACTGGATGCCGGCGTTGTTGACGTCGTAGAAGCGCGCCAGGCCGTTGTTGCGCTGGAGTCCGCCGATGACGCTGCCGTCCTGCGCCGCCATGCTGTAGAGATAATTGCCGGCCTTCAATCCCTCGGCGCCGGTCATGTTCTGCACCACGATGGTCGGCTGGCCGGGGATGTGCCGCGGCATGTGCTTGGCGAGCAGGCGGGCATATTGATCGTAGCCGCCGCCGACCGAAGCGGAGGTGACCAGATTGACGCGCTTGCCGCGGTAGAATTCCTCGACCGATTGCGCGTCGGCGCTGTGCCATGCGGCGAGCATGCCGAAGAGTGCAAGCACCAGCGTCGCGCGGCTTCGGGATGGAAACAGAATCATCGCCCTGGTCGTCATGGCCTTCCCCGCAGCTTTCTTTTTTGTAGCCGTATGGAGTGAACTTAGCACGCGGTGTCCGCCCGGTGAAAATTGCCGAATTGCCCGTCTGAGTCTGGCCCAAGATACTGATTTAATGTTAGATTTTGTCTCTCAGCCGGAAGCTGGATGAGTACCAATATTCTCACTTCCCGATACGCCGGAGCTCGGCGAATGCGCGTAAGGTAGTCACGACCTCGACACGTTTCCGAGGCTCAGTTGCGATCCCTCGCGCCGCTCCGAGGGATGGGGAGGTTCTCTGATGCTTGCCTTGGTCCGCGCCGGCCTCATTGCCGCGCTTGCTGTTCTTGTGTTTGTTCCCGCCAGCGCCGCCGACAAAGCCTTCCATCGTGACGATCTGGCGGATGCGGCGGTCCGGCTTGAGGGTGAGATCAAAAGCGAGGCGGCCAGGCCCGGCAAAGCGGCGGCGGCGCTTCGCCAAGACGCCGACGCGGCTTTCGAGCGCAAGGATTTTCGCGCCGGCATCCAATTGCTCGGGCAAGCGGTGGCGGTCTCGCCTAACGACGGCGCGACATGGCTGCGGCTGGCGCGCTCCATCCTGCAAATCCGTCCGACCGACGATCGCGAGCGTGCGTTGCTGCTCGAACGGGCTTCCACGGCGGCCTATATCGGCTATCAGCGCACCACGTCGCGCGGCGAGGAGGCGGACAGCCTCGTCATCCTCGGACGCACCTTCGCCGACCGCAAGCTGTGGCGCCCGGCGCTCGATGCGCTGCGGCTCTCGCTCGACTTGCGCGAAGTCGCCGACGTGCGCGGACAATACGAACGTCTGCGCGACGAGCATGGTTTCCGCTTGCTTGACTATTCGGTCGACTCCGACGCCGCGTCGCCCCGCGCCTGTTTTCAATTCTCCGAAGAGTTGGCGGGCAAGCGGACCGACTTCTCGCCCTTTGTCGCGGTCGGCGGCAGCGACCGACCGGCCTTGTCGGCCGACGAGAAACAACTCTGCGTCGAGGGACTGAAGCACGGCGAGCGCTATTCCATCACGCTGCGCGCGGGGCTGCCGTCGTCGATCAAGGAGACGCTCGCCAAGTCCGCCGACTTCACCATCTATGTGCGCGACCGCAAGCCCTTCGTGCGCTTCACCGGCAAAGCCTATGTGCTGCCGCGCGCTGGGCAACGCGGCATTCCCATCATCAGCGTCAACACCAAGGCGATCGCGGTCGAAATCTACCGCATCGGCGACCGCAACCTGACCGACACCGTGGCCGGCGACTTCCAGCGCAATCTCGGCCGCTATGAACTCGAGCACCTCGCCGCCGAGCGCGGCGCGAAAGTCTGGTCCGGAGAACTGGCTGCTGAAACGCCGCTGAATACCGATGTCACCACCGCCTTTCCCGTCGATCAGGCGGTCGGCGATCTCGCGCCCGGCGTCTACGTCATGGCGGCTATGCCGGCGGGCCCGAAAGCCGACGACTACGACGCGATGGCAACGCAATGGTTCATCGTCTCGGACTTAGGCCTCACCGCCTATTCCGGCAACGACGGCATCCATGTTTTCGTGCATTCGCTGGCGAGCGCCGAGCCGAAGAAGCAGGTCGACCTCCGCCTCATGTCGCGCAGCAACGAAATTCTGGCCACGCGCAAGACCGACGCCGCCGGCCACGCGCTGTTCGAAGCCGGACTGACGCGCGGGGAGGGCGGTCTTGCGCCCGCGCTTGTAGTTGCTTCCGACACGCTTCTCGCCGCGCCGAACGCGTCCAACGATTATGCTTTTCTCAATCTGAAGACGCCGGGCTTCGATCTTTCCGACCGTGGCGTATCCGGGAGAGTGACACCGGCTGGTCTCGACGCCTTCGTCTACACCGAACGCGGCGTCTATCGCTCGGGCGAAACGGTCTATGTCACGGCACTGCTGCGCGATGCGCTTGGCACCGCCGCGCTCGGCGTTCCGTTGACGCTCGTGGTGGAACGCCCCGACGGCGTTGAATATCGCCGCGCGGTCGTGGCCGATCAGGGCGTCGGCGGCCGCAGTTTGACCGTGCCGATCATTCCGACCGCTTCCACCGGCACCTGGCGGGTGCGCGCCTTCACCGATCCCAAGCGTCCGCCAGTGGGCGAGACGACCTTCATGGTGGAGGATTACGTCGCCGACCGGCTGGAATTCGATCTCGCGGCGAAGAGTGCCAGCATCTCCGCCTCGGCTCCGGCGGAACTGACTGTCGACGGCCGTTATCTCTATGGCGCGCCGGCGGCAGGACTCGATCTGGAAGGCGAAGTCGTCATTTCGCCGGCCAAGGAGCGTGCCGGTTTTGCTGGTTATGCTTTCGGGCTTGCCGACGAGGAAATCAATGCCACGCGCAAGCCACTGGAAGATTTGCCGGAGACCGACGCAAACGGAAAGGCGACTTTCAAGGTCGCTCTCGACAAGCTGCCGGCAACGACGCGCGCCTTGCAGGCGCAGGTTATCGTTCGCCTCGCCGAAGCCGGTGGCCGCGCTGTGGAACGCAAGCTCGATCTTCCAGTGGTCCCGAGCGGACCGATGATCGGCGTCAAGCCGCTATTCTCGGGCCGTTCGTTGGGCGAAGGCGAAAACGCCGGTTTCGATGTCGTCATGACGGCTCCGGACGGCACGCCGCTCGCGCGCAGCGGCTTGCGCTACGAGCTGTTGCAGATCGAATCCCGCTATCAATGGTACAAGCAGGACGGCATTTGGCAATTCGAGCCGGTCAAGTCGACGTGCCGCGTCGCCGATGGCAAATTCGATATCGCCACGGACAAGCCGGCGCGGCTTTCACTCCCGGTCAGCGTTGGCCGTTACCGCCTCGAAGTCTCCACCGGCGAGCCGGATGGGCCGATCACCTCGGTCGGCTTTGACGCCGGTTGGTATGCCGACGCCAGCGCCGACACGCCCGACCTTTTGGAAGTCGCGCTCGACAAGCCGGAATATAAAGCCGGTGAGGGCATGACGGTGGCGGTGACCGCGCGCACCGGCGGCCGCTTGTCTTTGGACGTTTATGGTGACCGCCTCCTCGCCTCCACGGCGCGCGACGTGCAGCCGGGCGTGGCGCGCATCAGTCTCAATGTTGGCCGCGATTGGGGCAGCGGCGCCTATGTGGTGGCGACGTTGCGCCGTCCGCTTGACGCCAAGGAACAGCGCATGCCGGGCCGCGCCATCGGCACGCAATGGTTCGCCATCGACCGCAAAGCCCGGACGCTTGCACTCGATATGCCGCTGCCGGCGACCATGCGTCCGCAGACTGCGTTGCGCATTCCGGTGAAGGTCGACGGTCTGACCGCCGGCGAAGAGGCGAGGGTGGTTGTTGCCGCCGTCGATGTCGGCATCTTGAATCTCACCAACTATAAGCCGCCGGCGCCCGATGACTTCTATCTCGGCCAGCGCCGCCTTTCCGCCGAACTGCGCGATCTCTACGGACAGCTCATCGATGGCATGCAGGGCACGCGCGGACAAATCCGCACCGGCGGCGATATCGCCGGCGCGGAGCTTCAGGGCAGTCCGCCGACGCAGGCGCCGCTGGCGTTTTATTCCGGCATTGTCACCGTCGGTAAGGACGGCACCGCAGAAGTGGCCTTCGACATTCCGGCTTTCGCCGGAACTGTGCGGGTGATGGCAGTGGTCTGGAGCAAGGACAAGGTCGGCCGCGCCGCGGGCGACGTGATCGTGCGCGATCCGGTGGTGCTGAGCGCCACCATGCCGCGTTTCTTGTTGACCGGCGACCGCGCCACCTTGCATCTCGATCTCGACAACGTGGAAGGAGCGGCAGGCGATTATAGCGTGGCGGTGAAAGCCGACGGCCCTGTCACGATTGCCCAAGGCACAGCACCAAGGCTGTCGCTTCGGGCCAAGCAGCGCGATTCTGTCACGATCCCACTTACCGCGTCGGCGGCGGGCGCAGCAACCATTGCTGTGCGCGTCACCGGGCCGGATGGACTGGCCCTGGAACGCAGCTATCCGCTCGCGGTCAAACCAGCCACGCAAATCCTAGCGCGGCGCACCGTCAGGCCGATTGCCAAAGGCGAAAGCCTGACGTTGTCGAACGATCTATTCGCCGACCTCGTGCCCGGCACCGGCAGCGTTGCGCTCTCCGTCGGCGTATCAACCGCGCTCGACGCCGCGGCGCTGCTCAATGCGCTGGACCGTTATCCGTTCGGCTGCACCGAGCAGATCGCCAGCCGCGCTCTGCCGCTGCTCTATGTCAACGACCTTGCCAGCGAAGCGCGCCTCGCGTTGGACAATACCGCCGACCAGCGCATCCGCGATGCCATCGACCGTT
>JAXDOS010000024.1:0-5131 GCA_034668785.1 Alphaproteobacteria bacterium | reverse complement strand
GTCCATGATTGAACAGCCGGATGGGTTTTCCTTCGACGATCGCCGAGGCGAAGATGAACATCGCCATGTCGGGACGCCCCCAAGGTCCGTAGACAGTGAAGAAGCGCAGGCCCGTCATGGGTATCCGGAATAGATGGCTATAGGCATGGGCCATCAGCTCGTTCGCTTTCTTGGTGGCGGCGTAGAGGCTGATGGGATGATCGACGTTGTGATGGATGGAGAATGGCAGCTTGGTATTCGCGCCATAGACCGAAGACGAGGAAGCAAACAAAAGATGCCGGCACGCATTCTGCCGGCAGCCTTCAAGAATGTTGGTGAAGCCTTGCAGATTGGCGTCGATATAGGCGTGCGGATTGGTCAGCGAATAACGCACCCCCGCCTGGGCGGCGAGATGGACGACAAAGGGAAACCGATATTCGGAAAACAGCGCCGCCGTTCCGGCGCGGTCGGCGAGATCGAGCTTGACGAAATTAAAGCCTTTGAGCTTTGAAAGTTCGGCGACGCGCGCCTCCTTCAAAGCCGGATCGTAATAGGCATTCAGATTGTCCACGCCGACCACGGCGCGCCCGTCGGCGAGCAGGCGGCGCGCAACGTGAAAGCCGATAAAGCCCGCGGCTCCGGTTACAAGAATGGGGGTCTCAGCCATGCGCTCTAGGTTGTTGGGTGATTTGTCGCCCCTCATATCTTACGAAAGCAGGATCGCCAAGAATGGCAGCCGCAGCGTTAAGATGTTGCCCAGCGCCGCCGCCAGGCTTCGAACATGAGCACGTTCCAAAGCGCGTAGGCCCAGTTGCGGCGGCCGGAGAGATGCTCGTCCCATAAGCGCCTCGCCGCGGCAACGTCGACGAAGCCGCCGCCGAGGCGGGCGGGATCGAGCAAATCCTCGCCCCAGTTGCGCAGCGGTCCGCGCAGCCAATCGGCCAACGGTACGCCGAAGCCCATCTTCGGCCGCTCGACGAGATGCCGGGGGACGTAGCGGTCGAGTACGCGGCGGAGCAGCCACTTGGTCTCGCCGTCACGCACACGCAACCGGCGCGGCAGGCGGAAAGCGAATTCGACGACGCGATGATCGAGCAACGGCGGCCTCACCTCAAGTGCGAACGCCATCGAGGCGCGATCCACTTTCTGCAGGATGTCGTCGGGAAGGTAAGTGGCGGTATCGATCAACTGCATGCGTTCAATCAGTCGCGAGACATCGCTCAGATCGCCGTATCTTTCCCAGTTGAGCGTGTGCTCGGCATTGCCCCGCGCCAGCGCCGCCGGATCGGAATATTGGCTGACCAGGCGCAGGTAGATTCCTTGAGGATCGCAGGACAGAATTTCGGCCAGCTTCTGCATCTTGTCGGCCGGTTGCGCCGGCAGCAGCCCGCGCGGCGCGAAACGCGCGAGCGCCTCGACGGCGCGATCCGGCACCGCCTTGAGCATGGCGGCGGCGGCGCGGCGCATGGGCAGCGGAAGGTACCAAAGCCGCGATGCAAGCTTCTCGGCAAAAGCGTAGCGGTTATATCCGGCAAAAAGTTCATCGCCGCCGTCCCCGGACAAGGCCACGGTGACGCGGGCGCGGGTGAGCTTCGATATCAGATAGGTCGGGATTTGGGAGGAATCGGCGAAGGGCTCGTCATAGACGTCGGGGATACGCGGCACCACCGCGAGCGCGTCGGCGGCGGTGATCACCAGTTCTTCGTGCTCCGTGCCAAGATGGCGCGCCACCGCCGCGGCATATTTGGATTCGTCGTAGCCGAGTTCGGGGAAACCGATAGAGAAAGTGCGGACCGGCCCCCTCCCCGCCGCTGTCATCAGCGCGGCGATGACCGAAGAATCGATCCCGCCGGAGAGAAATGCACCGAGCGGAACGTCGGAGATCATCTGGCTCGATACGGCGTCCGCCAGCAGGTCATGCAAGGCTTGGGTGGCATCGGCGTCACCAAGTTCAAGGGCATCGGCAGCACCGGCCATCGCGGTTTGGATCAGGGACCAATAGGGCCGGCTGCTGCTGTGCCCCGCCGCATCGATGGTCACGACCTCGCCGGGCATGACCTTGGATACGCCGCGGTAGATGCAAAACGGCGCCGGCACATAACCGAAGCGCAGAAAGCTTGTGACCGACGCAGGATCGATTTCACGAAAGGGCTCGCCACCCGCCGCCAGTCCCTTCAATTCCGACGCGAAGCGCGCCGTTGCTCCGGCCACGGAGTAGAACAGCGGCTTGATGCCGAGTCGATCGCGCACGAGGTAGAGCCTGCGCGTTTCCTTGTCCCACAAGGCGATGGCGAACATGCCATTGAGATCGGCCAGCGTGCGGTCGAGACCGCGGCGCGCGACCGACTCTAAAATAATTTCGGTATCGGAAGTGCCGCGATAGGAGACGCCGGACAATTCCGGTTCGCGGGCGATGGCGCGCGCGTTGTAGACTTCCCCATTGTAGGAAATCACCCAGCGTCCATTAGCGGAGGTCATCGGCTGCGCGCCCGTGGGGGTAAGGTCGATGATCGCTAGCCGCCGATGCGCGAGCGCAAGTCCGGCCGGCGCATCCGACCAAACCTGCCAACCATCGGGACCGCGGTGCGCGAGCGCATCCGCCATGGTGGTGGCGCGGCGTTCCAGCGCCTCGCGATTACCAGCGAGGCCGGGGTCGATCAGCCCTGCGATGCCACACATGCTGTCTGACTTTTAGGAGGTTGCGCCAGTTGCCTTGCCCCCGTTGGCATTGCGCAACAGCGACAAGGTGTCGCTAATTCCCCGGCCGATGTCACCGGAGAACTTAAACCCCCGATCGAGAAAGCGCTGGGGAGAAACGTCGTAGGAGAGTTGGTTCATAACCGGGCTGTCCACGAATGCGACATTCAGTTCAGGCACCATGCCGCGGATCACTTCCACGATCTGGCGGACCGTCGCATTCAGCGTCAGCACGTTGTAGACTTGGCTGTCGAACAAGTCGTTTTTGAGGATAAACGAAATGGCGCGGACGGCGTCGGTGAGATCGAGATAGGGACGCTTCTGCTCGTAGGCCGTGCGCCAGACACTGAGCGGCTGCCCCGTGACGGCCTGCCAGCAGAATTTGTTCACCGCGGTATGAAAACGCATACCTGGCGATGGTCCAAAGATAGTGCCGAAGCGGCAGACCACAGACCGCAAGTTGCTCGCCGCCAAAGAGCGAACCAGATTTTCCTCCTTCAGTTTGGTCTCGGCATAGGGACTCTGCGGCTGGAGTTCCTCCGCCGCGCAATCCTCCGAGACGGTTTTGTTTTGCGTGCCGTAGACGCTGGTTGACGACAGATGGATCAAGCGCGCGCCAGTCTCGCTGCAGGCGGCAGCGATCCGCGCGGTTGCCCCATAATTGTTTGCTTCCAGTGCCGCGGCGTTGTCGAAACTCCCGGCTGCGTCGGTGATGGCTGCAAGATGAACCACCGCGTGCGCTCCTTGGAACAGCGGACGCAGATCAATCTGACGCACGTCGGCCTCAATAAAGCGGTAGCGGCCAGTTGCCGGCAGCGAAAACAGAGACGCGTAACGCTGACTGATCAAATTATCGATCATGACGATTTCGACGCCGGGGAATTGCACCGGCAATTCCCGGATCAGCGACGAACCGATATGCCCAAGCGCCCCGGGGACGACGATCTTCATGAACCGCCCGCTTTCCGCCACGCCAGGAAATCGGAATAGTAGCGGACATAATCCGCGTCTTCGTAAATGCGGTCGCAAAGCACCGCCAGCGCCGCCTCCGGCTGCCGAAAGATCACGGTGTTCCAGAGCGTTGGCGGCACAAACAGCGCCCGATCATGGCGATCAAGCATGAAGCTGCGCTGGTCTTTGCCGTCATCGCATACAATTTCGATTGCACCATAGACGCATATCATGAGTTGCGAGCAAAGCCGGTGCGCATGCTTCCCGCGCTCTCCTCCCAATGGGCCGCGCAACATGTACATCCGAACAATCGAAAACGGCACCTGAGCACACATCTCGGCGATTACGACCTCGCCGTCAGCACGGCTATAGCGAGGAAGATCAATCATGCACACGTCAGCAATGCTGGAAAACGCCACAGTCGTCACCGATCAGCAGCAAATACAGGAGAAGACGTAGCGCGCTGGAAGTAGTCCTGAATTCCAGCTCTCAATTCAATCCGGGGCCGCCAGCCGGTAAGCTCGTTAAACAAGCGCCAATCGCCAACAAAATTGCGCCGTTCAATAGGATGGAGATCAGGCGGTTCCGGCGCGCGGCGAATTTCGACGCGATGTCCGGTTTCATGAAGCGCTTCCTCGGCGATGATATCGAATGCTTCTGCTAAGGTGTGCCCCCGCCCGCTCGCGATCACGTAGTGCCTGCCGTCGTAAACTTGCTCGGAAGCAACAGCGGCGCGGAATGCTTCCGCGACATCTTGGAGATGGACGAAGTCGCGCACGTAGGCTCCCTCGCCAAAAACCTCCAGCGCTTCCTTGTTGAGCGCGCGTCTCAGCATTGAATTAAGAATTCCGCGATTCGCATTCGTCGAAACTCTGCCGTAGCCATAAACATTTGCCAGACGCAAGCTGCAGGCGCGGAGCACACCGTTGCCGGTCGCTTCGCGAAGAAGAGCCTCGCATGTAAGCTTATGCCGGTCATAGACGGAACAGGGCTGGTCCAGCGTCTTTTCGTCTACCGGATTTTCGTGCCGGTTGCCGACAATTGTTACCGTACTGGCAAAAATAACTTTCGGCTGTTGCCCTGAACGCGCGGCGGCGCGGATAAGCGCCCTTACCGGTTCGACATTGATGTTCTCGTCGCCTTGGGGATCGGCTTCGGCTGCCCGCAGATCGGTGCGCGAGGACAGATGCACGACGGTGTTGGAGTCGCTCAGCAGATCGGACCAGGCCCGCTCGTCTCGCAGGTCGGCTTGGACATAGCCCGCCTGTAGTGCCTCTCCCGCCGCTGCATTTGCCGCATCGGCTGATCGGGAGACGAGCCGCAATGCATAGCCGGCATCTCTGAGCCGCGCCGCTAACGCGCTTCCGATATAGCCCCGCGCGCCGGTGATGATGACGGACTTCGTCGGGGGCGCGACCTCACGCTCGGTCATGACGCGCGATACAGTGCATGATGCAAATAGGGAAACATGCTCATGGGCCGCTCGGCCGCGACGGTCCAAGAG